>NZ_MPRJ01000009.1 GCF_002020805.1 Solemya velesiana gill symbiont
CTCATAAGTGCTTCGTCTCTTGGTCGGGAGAAGCGCCGACTCTACCAGCTGGCCCTTCAACTACCAATTGCACTTATTATCCGAAACCGCCCAGTATAGAGATGAGGGGTACTGGAGCTACCCGGAATCCGGTTTTGGCGATTGCGAGGATAAAGCGCTTGAGAAACGTAGAAGACTTTTCTTGCAAGGCATATCACGGGGCGCCATGCGTATAGCCCTTGCTCATCATCGCACCCATCACACCCCGCACAGCCTGCTTCTCCTTGAAACCAACCATGGCACCTATGTTCTGGATACATTTACCGACAAGGTAAAACTTTGGTTTCAGACACCTTATAATTTCGAGGCAAGGGAAAAGAGCGACAGACGCTGGGAACGCTTTGACCAACAGCGTTGGCGATTTGCCGATAACTTCTGATCAGGCCATTGGAAAACCTGCATAACCAATCTCAACCAAGCATTAGCGAATCCATGAGTTATGACCACAGCACCAAGGCTGGCAACCGCGGGGTTGTCTGGAAACACTACATCCTGCTGACCGTATTGGATGACTTGGTCAGCCAGGCAGAACCTGACAGTTTCAGTTATCTGGATACCCATGCCGGTTCAGGCCTGTACCGACTGGACGACTGCTGCAGTTGGCAGGAGGGCATTGGACGGATCGACTCCCAGGTGCGGGGAGAGCACCCCTACTTCACTATCGCCAGCTCCTACCTCGATCGCGGCTATTACCCCGGCTCCTGGAGACTGGTTCACCACTATCTGAAACAACACCACATAGCCGCCAACATCAGGCTGTTCGACACATCCGGGAAGGTGGCATCGGCAGTTGGCAAAGACTCCACCCTTGACCCTGAGATTGACTACAGGCCAACCGATGGATTTAAAGCCATTGGCACCGGCATCAATCCTGACCTGGTCCTGATTGACCCGCCATATCGACCAGGTTATACGGCAGACAGGCAACGCACCCGGGAGGCTGCCGATAAACTCAATGACCGTAGAGTCGCATATTGTGCCTGGTATCCCTTACAGGGAGACAGCGAGCCTTTGGAGGTACCAGGCCGAACAGGCTTTGAAATTCACTGGCGTAATAAACAGACCGCTGCGAAAAACCAGATGTATGGATCCGGCGTAGTCGTCGACATGCGTTCGAAGGGGATACTGCTCTCAAGGCTTGGCGAACTCGAAAAGATTGCCGCCCTCCTCGACTCAGAAGTATTTTTCAGAAATCGATAATCTCGCGCGGGATAGACACCATTGAAAGCAACTGCCTGTAATCCTCGCCAATTTCCAACTCTTTAAGATTGATGGCAGCACCGCCCTTTTTGCCCTGGTCTTCTATTTTAATCCCCATTCGATCGACACGGATTATATTCTCGAGGATCTTGATCAACTCCTGGGGCAAGGATAGATATCCAAGAATGTGTGTCAGGTAAACTTCCGGATTGCGCAGGTCCTCATCGTGGTGAATCAGCCCTGAAGTGGACTGTTGCTGGTCCTGTTTAAGTCCGACGATGTGAGCGCGCATATATCTCACGACATTGTCAAACAAGGTCTACTTCAGAGCATGCCTCACTTCCAGTTCTGTGACAGAAGGCGCCAGCAATTGATGCCCGAAAAAAGTCACACTGGTCTGTTGCACTTCGCGAAGCAAAATATCTCCCTGAATCTCACTGCCCAGCACAGTTTTTTCCTGGTACTTCAGGAAAAGAATGAAAAAGATTTCATTGGCGCCTCTATGCTCAGGGGTGATGAGGTAATCGTGCATGTCATAAAACTGATTACACAGTTCGTTCACCTCTTCGATGCTGGAAAAAAAGGTGGAAACTTGCGGATCCTGCAGAAAGGTATCCTTTGAAATCAGCAACGCATCCGGAAGTTCATCCACCAGGTTGTCGATATGCAGCAACAGGCCCCTTGCCCCCTCCCTGAGGCGGGTCTTATATCGCGTTAACGCCCGCATCCTGGAATCGGTACGGGTGACGATACTTTCTATCGCTTCATCGAGCCTGTCCTCCTCGGCCAGACGCGCCTCACGCTTCTGGCTCTGCGCTTCCAGCAACCTCATCAGTTGATCCCACTGCTCCTGGAAATAACCGCGTAACGAGGAAGCCTCGGCAATGCGCTTTTCTGTCATATTTCTTTATCCTTCAGATATATAACTGACCACCTTTGTTTGGCAGTCGGCATTTTTTCAAACCTAAACTGGCAACTGGATACCCTATCAGCACCAACTACCTACCCAGTAACTTTAGTATAGGAAATGAGAAGCACAGAAGCCGGAGGCCACGATCGTTTTCCGGAAGCCACAAAGATAAGATGCGAAGAGTTAGGGGTTCAGCTTACGCAGAGGAGGAAAGCCGGGATATTTTCTCATTGACCGGGGTCAACACCGGTTCCAGTTTTCGACGCATCAGACTGCCCATGGCCGTGCTGCCGCTGAGTACTAGACGGAGAATACCCCACCCTACCCCCGAGAGCACACGCATGGCCAACAGGTCTTGCTCCAACGAAGGCATGGCATCAAGACAAGCACGGGCCTCGTCATTCTCCAGCAGGTAGACCGGCGACTCATCGATAAGATCATCCACGGCGCAGTCAGGATCTCCCTCGGGACGAAGGAGCTTGAAGTAGTCCCGGGCAATATCCAGCGTCGTATTGACCACTTCCTGGGTAGGTGGCTTGGAGAGAATACGCTGTACCGTATGCAGAAACCCCTGGCCATTGGAAGAGCTGACCTTGATCATCAATTCAGCCAGGCGGTTACCACCTTCAGCCAGAGGCGAAAGACCGGATATCAATTGATCATGATCGTTTCGCGCCGGTTGTTTCTCGGGCAGGTCATCAGGTGTAGCCGCAATGAAGCCGACAAGGTAAGGCGTTTTACGGGCCGATTTTTCCCAGAGGGTCTGGCGCTTCTCCTCGCTCAACAAACCCGGCTGGGCTGCCATGCGCACAGACTCCATCATGTCTTCTACATCCGTCTCGAAGGGCAGATACTCGACCAGGTAGTCGGCCATCTCCTTGCCGATATCAGCCGCCACGATATCCCCGGTCTGTAGCATTCTGCGGGCATTTTCCGCATCGGGGGCCGCCCACCATGCTCGGCGGGCAAGCTCAACCGTAAGGCCTTCTGCGCAGACCACGGCGAAAACAGCCTGGGGATCTCCCAGCTGGAGCAGCTGTTCGAGACTCTGCTCCTGCATCTGTCCCTGGCGGGTCCAGCGTTGTAAATAGAGTGGGTAACCCCCCGGACTGCCCAGCGCCTTTTCCGAGAGAAAGGCCCGCACTACCTTGAGATACTTCTCATCATTGCCCTCTGGATTCAGCTTGACCGTCGCCTCACCGTTCTCGAGCAGACCATACAGGGCCATGCTCGAATCATGTATCCGTATGGCCAGGGGTTTATTAGCCAACAGGACATTCAGGCGCAGGGCGTCTTCGCTGGTAAGTTCCATGGAATCCGGGAATACAGGGGGAGACTGGGAATTTATCTGCGCAGCTATCGCTGCGCAGATAACGTATTAGTCTTCAGTTGGGGGGGAGTAGTTGGCATCTTTGGGATTCAGGAATATGAAGCGGCTCTGGCCATCATCCATTTCCACGAAATCCATTACTGCCTCATCGAGCAGGGGGACAGCTTCAGGACCAATCACCACATCGATACCATTGCTGTTGATCTGAATATCCTCATCCTTGGCTTCATCGAAACCCATAAGGTAATCGATGGTACCGTCCTCTTTCTCGCGGGCATCCATGCGTAATGCCATACCTTCAGTACCACCCATTCTCGCGGCAACCCGAACCTGGTCCGCGGCGAATTCAGTCATCTCGAACATGGAAAAACTCCTGAATCTGCAGCATATATGAATTTATTTACTTGACTGCAATTTACTGCCACCCTTTATTCTATCCCGAAATCCTTCTGATTATTACCCGGTAATTTAAAACCAATTACAGGCCTGCCCAAACTCAACTGCCCATACAGGCCTTGATATGGTCTACAAACCGCTGTGTCCAGCAGTTTCCACCCACATCGCGCAGATGGGTATAGCTGGCAAGAACATTCTTGTAGACCAGGCCATCATGCTGCCCGTCAATGCCTGCCCCTCTTTTGACATCGTAGGCAAACTGAACGCCCTCCCCCAGGTACTCGATGGCCGAGTAATGGAATTCGTGAGCAGCGATTTCGGGCGCCACACCGCCTTCAGGTCTCGGCCAGGGCATTTGGCTTCTCTCCTGAAGCCGCACATAGCCCCTGCCCTGGGGCTTTTCATACATTACCGTATGCCCGGGAATTGCCCCCACCATACTGCAACGTTTCCCCTCCCAGGTCAGGCTGCGGGAGAGATACATCAAACCGCCGCATTCGGCATAAACCGGGCCACCATCATCTATGAACCGCCTGATACTCTCTCTCATGGCGGTATTGGCTTCCAGGTCCTGCATGACCATCTCGGGAAAGCCTCCGCCGATGAAAAGTCCATCAACATCAGGCAGTTCCCTGTCTGCCAGGGCATTGAACTCGACGAGTTCCACCCCCTCTGCTTCGAGTTTTTCCAGGTCTCCGGGATAGTAAAAGCCGAATGCCTTGTCTCTTGGAAACCCGATGCGGATTCGTGTGCCGGAAAAGGCAGAAAGTTGACTGGTGCTCTCGGGCCTGTTGGGCGATGTTGCTGCAATCTCGATCACCCGATCCAGGTCCACCTGGCTGCCAACCGCCTTGCCGAGTTGAGATATCTGCTCTCTCGCCTTCTCCACTTCGTTGCTGGGAATCAGGCCGAGGTGACGTTCATCGATTTCGATATCCTTGGCATAGTGCACTGCGCCGACCACTTTGGCATCGGTGTAGTGTTCGATTACCCGGCGCAACTTACCCTCATGCCGACTGCCACCCACCTTGTTCAGAATCACACCCTGGATGCGCACATCCGGATCAAATGCCTGGTAACCGAGAATAAGGGGGGCAATACCGCGGGTCATTCCCCGGGCATCGATCACCAGGATGACGGGGGCATCAAACAGCGTGGCCAAGGCCGCATTGGAGTTGCTGCCATCCAGATCAAGGCCGTCGTAAAGTCCCTTGTTCCCCTCGATAAGCCCGATATCCGCCCCAACTATGTGCCTGGCGAACTCATCCTCGATCTCGTGCGAAGGCATGGTGTAGAAATCGAGATTAATGCAAGAGCGGCCAGTAGCTGCAGTGAGCCAGAGGGGATCGATATAGTCCGGCCCCTTTTTGAATGGCTGTACGCTCATGCCACGGGCTTTCAGCGCTGCACCCAGCCCGATGGAAACGGTGGTTTTACCGGAAGACTTGTGAGCTGCGGATATGAAGAAGTAGGACATGAAGTGAATTCAGAGGGTTTCTTCAGAAGTGTGTTAAACAATTGTGTCGGGTTCGGTTGATTCCAAGCTCGACAACTGACTTTATAGCCGCAAACGCCGTCAAAAACAAAAAAAACACCGTTGGGTTACCAACGGTGTTTTTTTACTTTGTATTCAGAATCTAGTTAGGCAATCTCGCCTTCATCCGGATCCTCAAGATTTTCAGGCAGTACTTTCAGCATTCGGGATGCCACGGCTACCAGGGTCATGGCGATAGCAATACCTGCCACACCCAGCATGCCCTCTGCGAGTGAAGGCGTGTAGCTGGCCACGGCGCCATCGTAGAAACTGCTGCTGAGCACTTCCTTACCCGGGAAGACGTTCATGGGGAATGCCTGTCCACCAATAACGATCACGTAAACCTGGAAGAAGCCACCGATCAGAACCAGCAGCGAAGCAGACGCAATCGCCAAGCGGGAGTGGGCAAACGCCGGCGAGTAGAGCAGGAACAGCGGGATGACTCCGCCAACCACGACCTGGCCTAGCCAGAACATGGTGGTGTAGACACCGCCATTGAGCAATACGAATGCCTCAACACTGTAATGCTGGGTAATGTAAAGATTGGTCAGGTGGTAGACCAGGGTGAAGTACAGTACGGCACCCACGAAAACACCCAGCAGATTCTTGAGCTTGGTCATACGCAGTTCACCGATGGTACGACCGGCCCACCAGTAAGCGGCCATCAGTGAAATGATGAAGAATGCTAGGCCGAAGCTGAAGGACATGATGATGAACATCGGCGCCATGATTGCTGCATCGTAAGCTTCACGGGCGACCAGGAAACCGAAGATAGATCCGGTACCGGTGGTCAGCGCGAGACGCCAGAAAAATGCTGTAAAACCCAGGGGCTTGTAGTAAGGGGCACCGTAACGGCGATCCATCATGGCCCATAGGTAGAGGCCAACGATAGCGAAGAAACCGCTGTACAGAATAACGTTCCAGGCGAAAATCGACTTGAAGTTATAGGTGGTCATGGCCACGATCAGGCGATCCGGACGACCCAGGTCGAGTACCAGTACAGCAAGGCCGCCAGCCAACAGGCCAATCGCCAACAAGCCGGAGAAGCGGCCCAGGGGCTTGTACATCGGACCGCCGAACACGGAACCGATGGATGCGACGTTAAGTGCACCGGAAGCGGCGACGATCAAAAAGATGGCGAATACGTGCGGCAGGCCCCAGACAACCTGGTTGCTCATGCCGGTCACGTAGTGGCCGTTGTGCTCCATGTGGTAGGTCGCAGCCATACCGAGCATGATAATGAACGCAAGCAAGGCGAGTCCGCCCCAGTAACGGGGGGATTCACACCAAAGTTCGCGATAATGCATCTTTGCCATTGAATACAGTCTCCCCGGTTACACGTCGGTGTAGCGAACACCGGTGTTGAGTTCAAGATCGGCACGAATCTGACGGCTGCTCTTCTCTTTAAGTGCCTTGGAGATCGCGCTGTCGGGATCTTTCATGTCACCGAAGAGAATAGCCTGGTGGCCATCCTTCATGCAGGCGTCCTGGCAAGCAGTAGTGGTAGCACCCCCATCGATGCGGGGAGCGCACATGTTGCAGGACTCGACGCAGCCCTTGCCGCGAGGTGAATTGACAACCTGCTCTGCGATGTTGGAGTGGATGAAGGAACGCGCCTTATAGGGGCAGGCCATCATGCAGTAGCGGCAGCCGATGCAGGTGTGACGATCAACCATCACTATACCGTCGGCACGCTTTAAAGAAGCACCGGTGGGGCAGACGTCCTCACAGGGTGGATGCTCGCAGTGTTGGCACATCATCGGCAGGTTGGTTACCACGCCGGTCTGCTTGTCCTTCAGCTTTACCTTGCGGATCCACTGGGGACGCTGGGCATTCCACATTTCGTCTGACTGATCTTCAGGCTTGCTCAGAATATCGATGCCGTTTTCCTT
Organism: Solemya velesiana gill symbiont; assembly: GCF_002020805.1. GTDB lineage: Bacteria > Pseudomonadota > Gammaproteobacteria > Chromatiales > Chromatiaceae > Sedimenticola_A. The sequence continues at coordinate 7,302 of NZ_MPRJ01000009.1, forward strand.
GTTACAGGCATCAACACAAGCGGCACAGCCGTCGGCACACTTGTTGGTGTCGATCAGCATTCCCCAGCGGGTATCGCTGGATACGCCTTCGTCGGAGCCTGCATTGGCAACGGTCAGCATGACACCCGGAGCTACAGTCGCAGCCGTGGCGGCAATCGCTGTCTTGCCCAGGAACTCACGCCGTTTCATATCGGGCTGGTCAGTGTGCTTACTCATGATCAGTCCTCCAGAATCTTGGCGTGGAGCTGTTCGAACTCTTCAGCGGAGAGTGCAGGTGCTTCACCGTCATCAAGCATCAAACCGAGCTTGTTCCCGCCAGTCGTCACAGAAGAGGTCATCTCCTGGGGCGTCTTGCGGTGGCACTGAAAGCAGGCAACGTTGACTGCCGTGTAGTTGTGGCAGGCTTCGCAGAATTCGCCTTCAGCAGTAACCGGTTTGTAATTGCCCTGGTCATCCTTGGAAGCGTGACAGTCGACACAACCGGAGAGGCTGTTCTTGATGTCACGGATTCCTTTACGCACGCTCGCGTGGCGGTCGTGCTGCAGATAATCCATGTGGTTACGGCGCATATCCGCCGTCAAGGCAACACAGGCGTCCATGGAGGCCGCCTTGGAGCCCTGGGTAACAGCTGATCCGCTATGGGCTGTCATGGCCAGAGCTGCGAACAGCCCTCCCACGAGCAGTCCGGCGAAACGCTTGATGCCGGTTGAACTACGCATTGGAGCTCCTGTTATTCACCAAGACCCATTTGGATGTAACCGGTCGGGCACACATCGTGGCAGATGTGACAGCCGATGCAACGGCTGTAGTCGGTATCAACGTAACGACCGGTGGTGGCTTCGTTTTTCTTTACACGGAAGACTGCATCCTGGGGACAGAAGACAACACAATTGTCACACTCGAAGCACATGCCGCAGCTCATGCAGCGCTTGGCTTCGTTTACGGTCTCTTCCTCGCTCAGGCCGTTCATACGCTCCTTGAAGTGATGCAGAACAGCGTCACCACTGGGAACGTCGTCGGTACGCAGGTTACGCGGGGTGAACTCGAAATGGCCAAGGAACAGATCGTTGGAGGGGATCACCTCGGCGAATGAACGGTCTTCGTAGTTGTGTACTGCGTAATTGGCAGTGTTGGCACCACGCTGATCACCCGCCTGGGAATCGAAGTGCTCAGGGTCCAGGCCCGCTTCATGCAACTTCTGCATCAGGTCGAAGTGGTGCACATCAACCTTGGGACGCTTGCCCAGCTCTTCACTCTTCATGTAGTGGTCGATGCTCTCGACGGCAACGGCAGCCTGACCGATAGCGGTGGTCAGCAGGTGGGGGCGAACAATATCGCCAGCCACGAAGTGACCGAGCTTGCCGGGAACCTGGTAGTTCTTGTCAGCGTCGATCAGGTTGCGGTCGTTGGCCATATCCTCAACGCCTTTCATGTCACCGCCCTGGCCGATGGCAGATACGATGAGATCGGCTTCCAAAACACGCTCGGTGCCTTCGACAGGAACCGGGGTCATGCCGTCCATGGTGCAGTCACAGACTTTCAGGCCGGTAGCGCGACCGTCGTCACCTATGATCACTTCCAGGGGCATTACGCCATCCAGAATGGTGCAGCCCTCTTCCAGCGCATCGTTGATCTCGTGCTCGGCGGCGAACATTTTGCCCTTGGTGAACAGGGAGGTCAGCGTAGCTTCAGCCTGCTCGGCACCGTCGGCGATGACCTGGTCGTGGACCATGCTCTCATCGGCAACGATATCTTCGGGGTTGCCAATGGCCGCGTTGTAACCGATACGGCGGGCAACGGAGATCACGTCGATGGAGGTGTCACCACCACCGATACATACCACCTTCTTGCCGGTAGCCTTCATGCGGCCGGCGTTGAACGCCTTCAGGTAGGCAACACCGGATACGCAGTTGGGGGTACCTTCCCAGCCGTCTACGGGCAGACCGCGACCGGACTGACAGCCCAGGGCCCAGAGGATGGCGCCATACTCTTTCTCGAGGTCGGCAACCGCAACATCGGTACCGACACTAATGCCAGTCTTAACCTCAACACCCATGTCGACAATACGCTGAATCTCGGCGGCCAGTTTCTCGTGAGAGATACGGTAGTTGGGGATACCGTAGCGCATCATGCCACCCAGTTCGGGATCTCTTTCAAATACGGTTACACCGTGACCCAGCTTACGCAGCTGGAAAGCTGCTGCCATACCAGCGGGACCACCACCGATTACAGCAACTTTTTTGCCGGTGTCTTCACCGGCGGTGAACTTGTAGCCTTCGGCCAGTGCGGTGTCGCCAATGAACTGCTCGACGGAGTTGATACCGACGAAGTCCTCGACGTCGTTACGGTTACAACCGCCCTGGCAGGGTGCGGGGCAGACACGACCCATCATGGAGGGGAAGGGGTTGGAGTCGGTGGCGCGCTTAAAAGCGTACTCTTTCCAGTCCATGCCCTCTACAGGCTTCTCCTGGCCGCGGACAATCGCCAGCCAGCCACGGATATCGTGACCCGAGGGGCAGCTGCCCTGACACGGCGGTGTCTTGTGTACATAGGTAGGGCACTTATGGGAAGTATCTTCGACAAAGATCTTCTCGTCCCAGCTATCCCATTCGGTTTCACCGTCTTCGAAGCGACGGAAGTTCAAACTGTTTTTCATCTCTTCAGTAGGAGTTGCCATTCTTAAAGTCTCCTTAACCTATGTAATTCATAATTCTTTTGCGTTGAACCAGGCGGAAACAACGCGCGTCTGTTTTTAATCCTGCTCCAGGGGAGCCGTTACGCTTCTTCTGCCTACCCGGCAGCTTCAGCGGCTTCCCCTGCCCCCTCGGTCTTCTGACCGGTGAGGACGATTGCGTTACTTACCAGCTGGTGCACGCTGACGATCTGATCCATATCCAGTCCGTAGTAAGGCATTACCTTGGTGAACTGGGATTTACAGATCGCACAGATTGCTGCCACATGGGTTACTCCATGCTCATCGATCGCGTTCTGCAGCGCGGTCATACGTGGCAGCGCACCCTTGACACGGATCTCCATGAGATCGTCGGTCAACAGACCACCACCGCCACCGCAGCAGAAAGTACGCTCGCCGATGGTGTTGTGGTCCATATCCACGTAGTTGTTGCAGACCGACTTGATCACGTTGCGCGGGATCTCGAACTGACCACCCGGCTTGTCGCCCATGCGCGTGGCGCGGGCCACGTTGCACGAATCGTGGAAGGTGATGGTCATATCGTCGTTCTGCGACTTGTCGAAATTCAGCTTGCCCTTCTTGATCAGATCATCAGTGAACTCACAGATGTGCTGTGGCACAGGGTAGTTCGGATCCAGAAAATCGAAAGGACCGGCCAGGGTGTTGAGGAATGCGTAGGCAACACGCCATGCGTGGCCGCACTCACCAAACACGATGCGCTTGACGCCCAGTTCCAGGGCCGCCTTGCGTATACGCATGGAAACACGGCGCATGTTCTCGTAGGAGCCGATGAACATGCCGAAGTTGCCCGCCTCGGAAGCGGTGGTGGAGAGCGTCCAGCTGACACCAGCCTCGTGGAATACCTTGCCATAGCCGATCAGACCGTCAACATGGGGCTCTGCAAAGAAGTCGGCAGAGGGGGTAACCAGCAGAATGTCGGCACCCTTCACATCCAGGGGATACTTGACCTCCACACCGGTTTCATCAAACACATCCTCTTCCAGACCTTGAACCGTATCCAGGATTGCAGGCCCAGGCAGACCCAGGTTGTTACCAACCTTGTGTACCTTGGCGATGATCTCGTTGCAGTACTTCTGGCCGTAACCGATGCTGTCGAGAATCTCGCGGGCTGCCATGGAAATCTCTGCAGTGTCGATGCCGTAGGGGCAGAACACGGAGCAGCGGCGGCACTGGGAACACTGGTGATAGTAGCTGTACCAATCGTCCAGGGTCTCACGGGTCAGGTCTTCAGCGCCCACCAGCTTCGGGAAGAATTTACCCGCGAAGGTGAAGTAGCGGCGGTAAACCTTGCGCAGCAGGTCCTGGCGACCCACAGGCATGTTCTTGGGATCCTTGGTACCCAGGTAGTAGTGGCACTTGTCGGTGCAGGAACCACATTTTACGCAGGCGTCCAGGTAGACCTGGAGGGAACGGTAGCGATGACGCAGGTCGTCCAGCTTCTCCAGGGTCTTGTCGTGCCAGTCCTCGACCAGCTCGCCGGGAAATCCAAGATCAGTATTGTGATCCGGATTTTTAACCACGAATGGCTTCAGGTGAGCCATCGTGCCCTCTTCTAATGCCGGCACATCCACGTGTTCCTGGAGTTCCGGTACCTCAAAATCTGCCTTAGCCATGTATTGCCCTCGTCGGCTACGTACAGGTTAATTATTCTTGCTCTTCAAGCGCCTTGGCCCAGGGAGCCAGGTGACGCTTTTCGCGCGGGTTGTCCACCTGGTTACGGCTCGGGCTGAAAAAGATGCCCGGCACGTGCAGCAGCTTGCTGAAGGGGAACAGGATCATCAGCAGCGCTACCAGGAGCAGATGGACGATCAGCGGAAAATTGACAGGCAGTTCACCCCAACTGAAGGTGTAAACACCAGTGAAGAACTGCTTAACCATGACAATGTCGGTGTGAGCTACGAAAGACATCATCAGTCCACTCATGCCAATCACAATCAGGATGATCAGCCAGAGGTAATCGGAAGGCGCAGAGATATAGCGCACACGGTCAACAAAAATGCGTCGCAGGAAGAGACCGCCCAGGCCGGCAACCATAGCGAAACCGGCATACTTGCCGAATGGTTGAATCAGCTCGATAGGCAGCCAAACATCATCGATAAAATAGCGCAGGTGGCGAAGCAGCACGGCAAACAGTGCCATGTGGAACATCCAGGAGAAGATCCAGGTCCACTTGGTGCTTTTGAAAAGGCTCTCGAAGAACACCACTTCACGGAACAAACGCATAACTACACCAGCCTCGGTAATGGGCGCCGGGGTAGTAGGAATCTTTAATGGTGCTGGTGTCTGGGCGTATTGCTTGATCTTCAGAGCAAGGCCGATCACCAGAACAAGGGTCGCTACGATAAACAGCAACGCGTAGAGAGTCGACATGTTCCTGCGTTCCTCAGTCGGTTAAAAATGACCGGGAGGAAAAATCATCCCGGTCGATTCTTGCAGCTTAGATGCAGCCGGTCGGCTTTGGCAGACCAGCGAAACGGCAAGCCTGCTTACCAGGACCGTAGGGGAACAGAGCGTACAGGTACTTGCTGTTGCCCTTTTCCTTGCCCAGTTTCTTACCAACAGCCTTGGTCAGAACGCGAACGGCGGGAGCGATCTGGTACTCGTCGTAGTACTCACGCAGGAAGTTGATGATTTCCCAGTGCTCGTCGGTCAGCTCCAGGTCGTCTTCTTTAGCCATGATGGTAGCAATTTCAGGCTCCCACTCGGCCAAGTTTACCAGGTAACCTTCTTCATCGGTCTCGAGGGACTTACCGTTGACTTCGATAGGCATGATATTTCTCCTAAGTTCAGGTAGATAAAATTAGTGTTGGGTCAGACCCAGGAAACGACTTTGCTGTGCTCTTCGGCAAGATCAACAAACTTCGCGTAATCCACGATCTCAACACCTTCGATCACCCGATCCTCTGAGAGTCCACGGGCTTTCATATCGGGACCCAGTGCGTAGAACTTAACGCCTTGGGCGGACTTCACCTTTGCTTCGGTGGCACCGCCCTGCATGGCGGCGTATACACCGTCTTCCATCAGCAGGATGGCGCTGCCTGCTACGGCATAACCAACACAGCTGTCGAAAGAGCTCTTTTCGTAAGGCGATTTGTTTACAGTATGCAATTCACTCATGACAACACTCCAGCTTAGAAACTGAAGACGACGTCTTGACCTGCCATAACCTCGGCCAGCTCTTCGCGGCTGACGAGACGGATGGAGTCCTTTTCGGCCCAATCGTCGTCTTCGTCTTCCCAGGTCAGGGGCATCAGGTCATCGATGGTCAGGCCACGCTCTTCCAGAGACTCTTTCTCAACGTAGAGCTTGGTAACCTCGTAGCCGCCCAGCGCGAAGTAGGTCGGAGAGAAGTTCTTCATACCGACTTCAGCCGTATCCTGACCTTTGACGATCTGATAAACACCGTCGTCAACGAATGCCAGGGATACATCCTGCTCGAAAGCAGCACCAATCAGTACCACTTCCAGAGACTCCCACGCATAAATGGTTCCGTAGGGAGCACGGCGGTTGAGGTACATGAGCTTTTTTATAGATTCAGACATGATTCAACCTCTATGCTCAATCGCCAAACACAACCAGGCGATCCGACTGTACAGCCGCTTCGATCAGCTGGCCCAGGCCAGAGATGCGGAAGCGCGGATCGATGTTGGTAGCGTCTTTACCGTTACGCTCAGCTTCGCCGTCGTCGACGATGCCGCGACGCTGTGCTGCAGCAACACACACAACCATATCCAGGTTGTGCTGCTCTCCCAGCTCTGCCCAACGATTCACGATGTTGCGATCGTCCTGGGGAGGAGTGGTCAAGCGGGTGCTGTTGCCGACGCCGTCGTGGTAGAAGAAGACACGAAAGATCTCGTGGCCCTTCTCCAGCGCCGCCTTGGCGAACATGTAGGCCGAATCAGACGCTTGGTGCTGATACGGGCCTTCATTAATCTGAATAGAAAACTTCATTGACTGTCCTTTCTATTGATCAACCAATTAGAAGCGGATGTGCGCAGAAGCGTTCAGGTTCGCACGACCGCCACGCCAGTTATCGATGTGGTACTTGGTGAACGGAAGACCGGTCTTCTCGAAGAAGCGGGGCCAACCGATACGCTCTGCCCACTCGCCGATACGCTCCCAGTCCTTGGCATCTTCTTTGTAAGCAGCCAGGATCTTCTTGACGACATCGGAAACTTCAGGCCAACGCGGGGGGTTGTTGGGAACGCCAGCAGCGACCAGCTTGTGGAAGGTCGGCTTGGAGCGGGCGTTGGAGTTCTTACCACCAACCCAGATCGCGAACTTGGAGTGCTCGGGATCGTTGATCTGCATGGGAGGGCAGGGAGGGAAGCAGGCACCACAGCAGATGCACTTCTTCTCGTCCACTTCCAGGGAAGGCTTGCCGTTAACAACCGCGGGGCGGATAGCAGCAACCGGGCAGCGAGCAACAACGGAAGGACGCTCACAAACGTTTGCAACCTGATCGTGGTCGATCTTCGGCGGCTTGGTGTGCTGGATGTTGATAGCGATATCACCCTGGCCACCGCAGTTGATCTGGCAGCAGGAGGTGGTGATACGTACGCGGTTAGGCATCTCTTCCTTGGTGAACTCGTCGTACAGTTCATCCATCAGGGCCTTAACGGCACCGGAAGCGTCGGTACCGGGGATGTCGCAGTGCAGCCAACCCTGGGTGTGAGAGATCATGGATACGGAGTTACCGGTACCACCGATGGGGAAACCTTCGGCGTTCAGCTTGTCGATCAGGGGCTGAACCTTGGACTCCTCGGAGACCATGTACTCAATGTTGGAACGGATAGTGAAACGAACGTAGCCTTCGGCAAATTCGTCAGCGATATCCATCAGCTTACGGATGGTGTAGACGTCCATCTGACGCTGGGTACCAGCGCGGACGGTCCAGATTTCGTCACCACTGTTTGCAACGTGGTGCAGAACGCCGGGACGGGGACGGTCGTGCCATTTCCAGTCGCCGTAGTTCTTCTTCAGTACCGGGTGCAGGTACGCATCCATCTCCGGTACACCTGTTTCATCGGGCATGCGAGGTGCTTCAGCCATTGTTGCCTCCAATTCGCTTTAATTCTGTATTTCGCTATGCGCGTGTTTCGCGCATGCCTGCCGACACGTGGCCGGCAGGCAGTCGATTTAATGGATTACTGAGCAGCCTGGCGCTCGTTCCACTTGGCAGCTTCTTCGTCCCAGTCGTCGGTACGAACGTAGGGGTTCATACGAGGACGTTCGATCATGTTGGGATCGATTTCGATGCCGATACCTTCCAGGAAGTTGGTCAGACCGATACGCTCGATCATCTCACCGGTGCGCTCGTGCTCCAGTGCGTTCTCGGCGAAGAAGTCCAGAACCTCGGTAGCCAGCTCTTCCAGCCACTCGAAATCTTCGTCGGTTTCCAGCTTGTGGAAAGGAACGATCACGGTACCCATGAGGTCACCGATCTTCAGGGTACGCTTACCACCGATCAGGATGGATACACCCTTGTCATCACCGGGGGACAGGGCCTTGGTCATGACGTTGATGCAGTGCATGCAGCGTACGCAGTTCTTGTTGTCTACATCCAGGGTGTCGTCGTCGTTCAGAGACAGGGCCTGGGTGGGGCAACGGGTGATTACGTTGTCGATGATGTACTTGCGACCACGGGTCTCAACGTAGTTCTTGACCTCGACCTGGTCGACCTTCATGTCGTCGCGCCAGGTACCGATGGTAGCGAAGTCAGCACGCTGGATGGAGTTCATGCAGTCGTTGGGGCAACCGGAAACCTTATATTTCATCTTATAAGGCAGGGCCGGACGGTGCAGATCATCCAGAGCGTTGTTAACCAGGGTGCGCATGGTGCGGCCTTCGTCGAAGCAGGACTGCTCGCAGCGTGCAGCACCAACACAGGACATACCGGTACGAACAGCAGGACCGGCGCCACCCATGTCAAAGCCCATCTCGTTAAGCTCGTCGAATGCAGGCTGGACTTTATCGGTGGTGCAGCCCTGGAACATGATGTCGCCGGACTGGCCGTGGAAAGCGATCAGGCCGGAACCGTGCTCTTCCCAGATGTCGCAGAACTTGCGGATGGTGTTGGTATCGTAGTGCATGCCTGGAGGAGGCATGATACGCAGGGTGTGGAACTCAGCCGCTTCAGGGTAGAGTGCCTTGTCGTTCTCGTCCTTCAGTTCGGTGAAGCGGGGGATTACACCACCACCGTAACCGATAACACCGACGGTACCACCTTTCCAGTAGCCCTTACGGGTTTCGTAGGAGGTCTCCAGCTGCCCCATCAGGTCGACCATCATGTCGTTGTCGTTGGCCAGGCGCTTGAGACCGGTTACAAAGCTGGGCCAAGGACCGCTCTCCAACTGGTCAAGCATGGGGGTATCATGCATCGGTTTTGCCATCAGTTATTCTCCCATTGGTCTAATTCATGGGTTCCCGACGTCTTGCTGGCCTTGGGGCTCTTGGAACGTCTGAAACCCTGGATTCGCAAACCTTTCTTGAGGACAGTCTGAAACAGACAGCCTTTTTCAACATGCCGGGCATTTTAGGAGCTACTTATGCACGGCAATATCCCGCTAATGGGGGGGTAGGGGTATATTTGAGCATATCCACAAAGGGATATATAATAATACGCTAACATATGAAATTTGAACTTTTCTAATTTTATTACTTCTTATAAATCATATAGATAAAACACCTCCTTTCGATATTTTCTGAAAATTCCCACCTAAACCGATGGTGCATTGCAATATCAAAAACTGCGATTTCGACTTGCATTACCCTGAAAATTTGAGGTTCAATACACAAAAGCCTAGTGGAATACTCGGTTATTCCCCGGCTATATATAAAAGGGTGTGAATTTAACGAGGTAGAGACAGATGCTGCTGCTCAGCGAGGTGCTCATTCAGGCGCCTGACATCGACTCTTTCGAGTCATTGGTCGAACATATCAAGGAACACCGGAAAACAGAGATGTTTTTCCGTATCGACGTAAAACCCCAGTTTAGCGATACACCCGAAGACTGGGAAGATCGGCTTGAAGCAGCTTTTACCTAATTCAGGAATAGAGAAGTGAAGTACCTACAGACCGAAGCCCTGCTGGAAGGCAACGAGTGCTCCAATGATGCCATACCTTCCGAACAGGCCGTAAAACTGCATCTTCAGGAACTGCAGGAACAGATCGATGCCCTGCCTGCCGACGCCCCGGTGGACGAGCGGCTGCAGCTCACCCTTGACCGCGGCTACGGCCTGCTCGAGATCAACGCCTTCGAGGATGCCTGGAAGATCGCCCGAGAGTCGTTCGACCAGGCCATTCAAGCCGAACAGTGGCTGCGCGCTGTTGAAGCCTGCGACATCATGTTCCAGTCGGAACAGCCAGACACCCTGAAGGCCCTGGCCCAGGGTGTCTGGCTCGGCGTCACCTTCCCCATCGATCCGGAACTGAGCGTCGCGATGCTTCAGCACCTTGTGGACGAGAGCGTCGACCGCTCCGACGGTGCAGCCGTGGCAGCGGCCACCGCCTGCTACCTGGTGGATCTGCGCGCAGAGGAAAAACAGCGGGAAGACCTCCAATTCTTCACCATACAGCTGCTCGGCCAGGTGGCCCGCAAGCACAGCCAGGTGGAAGAGCAGGAGATTTTCGATTTCTGGATGGAGCAGCTCGAACTCAAGGAACCCGAAAAGTTCCTGCCACGACTGGCCAAGGTGCTGGATGTCATCAGCAACGGCGAGTGGTGGTATGATCGTGATGAGCTTCGCGGGAAAATTCCCGAAGAGGCCTAGGCTACATAGAGGCAACCAAGATGTACTGGCAGGAAGAGAGCAACGAAGAACAGTTTGTTGTGCCGGAAGATGTGGTTGATCTGGCATTCAGAATCGACTGCCCCACCCTCCCCGTGGACCACGCCTGGGCGCTTTCCGAAGCGATCGGTGCGGAGCTTCCCTGGTTCAGCGAAGAGGCCCAGACCGGGCTGCACATCGTCCACGTCGCCGACACCGGCAACGGCTGGGAGCGCCCCACCGACGCAGACGACCTGCTCTACCTTTCAAGGCGCACCCCGTTGGTGCTGCGCCTGCCCCGACACCGCACCCAGGACGCCCACGATCTGTGCGGCAAGACCCTGAGTATCGACGGCCACAGTATGAAGGTGGGCAATCCCAAGCAACGCCCCCTTGCCATGACCGATATTCTCTACTCCCGCTACATAGTCTGCGATCCCAACTGGAGCGAAGACGACTTCATGGCCTGGGCGGTAGAAGAACTCAAGGGCATGCGCCTGAAATTCAAGAAGATACTCTGTGGCAAGGGCTTTGAGCTGAAACATCCTGACGGGCCGATCCAGACCCGCAGCCTGATGGTAGCCAACCTCTCTTACGAGGATGCCGTCTACCTGCAGGAGGAAGGGCTCGGCCCCCACCGGGAGATGGGCTGTGGACTTTTCATTCCCCAGAAGAGTTTTTAATCACGGGTTATAAAAATCCAGGTTTGAAATTATCTGGGCTCGCTTTAATATATTAGGTTTTGCTAACTTTGATTATCAGGGCTGCCGCCCAAGCCAACAAAATCAGGCGGTGCATGAAGACCCTGCTGCATTAAGTTCGAGAAGGAGAAAACAATGTCCTATGAAGTAAACGATAACACCCTTGAAACCACCGCCAACGGCTACCTGGTAAACCAGGAAGACTGGAGTGAAGATGTCGCAGCGGCCATCGCTGAAGCCGAAGGTATCACCCTGTCTGACAAGGCCTGGGATATCATCAACTTCCTGCGCGACGAGTACTTCAACAACGGCGGCAACCAGCCCAACGAGCGCAACATGGTCAAGCACTTCAAGGGTGTGTGGACCGACCTGGACAAGGTCGACACCAAGGCACTCTACGTGCACTTCCCCATGGGACCCGCCAAGCAGGCCAGTAAGGTTGCCGGTCTGCCCGAGACCAAGCGTAAGGGCGGCTACTAAGCACCCGCTCAAAAAAGCACAAAAAAAGGGGCTCGGCCCCTTTTTTGTTACATTTCATACACATATCGACGATTAAAACTAAATAGTCCATACTTGATGTGGTAAATCACGAACAGCAAGAATTGCACATACGCGACTGGAATGGCCAACATGTAGAAGATGGAATTTCTCCCTATTCAGATAATTAGGGGAAATAACCATGACCCGTTTTGGTGAAGACGAACACCGCACACCGGCACAACTGGTTGTGCTTGAGGGCTACGAGGAACCCATTGGTTACCAAAGACTGGTCCTTTACCAGGAAAACACGGAAGGAAAATTCGTCAGCACCCGCAGCCGTTTCAGTGCACTGGTGATTGACGACATCGAATCCCTGGGAGACGTCATCAGAATCGTCACCCCCGCCCCCTATCACCACAGCCTCGTCTTCGAGAGTCCGGCAGTAGTCAACAAGAACGACCGGCGCCGGGACCCCAGCAGCATCTATGCAGTACTTCGCAAGCATATCGACCGCAGCAGCAAGACTGTAACCCTCGCCCTGCCCCATACAAACCGGCACAGAGGGGAACTTGAACTGCGGCAGGTACGCTTTAAATCCCACGTATCAACAGTGAAGAAGTCCCTGGTCTTTTCCCGCTGGATGGAAGCGGTGAACCTTCAGGCCAGGAGCCACAATGAGCATGAAAAACGAGAGGCAGCGACCAGGCCTCGGCTTGCGGCGTTCTAGAACATCAAGCCGTCTAATTCAGGCTTTAACTGACGCAGCAAGGACTGCGCTCCGATCTCGCCAAATAGATCATTTGTCTGCCTTCATGCGGGAGAAGTCATAGGTGGTGTCAACGCCAATCGCTTAAATCAGGACTTAGTCCGCCATTGATCCGCCACAGGATCCCTGCAGTGATGACGCTCCCAAACAGGGGACGATACAAGAGCCGGGGATTTAACCCTCGCCCTCTTCCTCTTCTTCCATCTCGATGCCTTCGACCACGCGACCAATAAAGTCGTGCATCACGAGATCCTTGCCGAACTTGCCCTTGTTGCGGCTCATACCCTCTTCCAGGGTCATGGGCTCGAAGGCGTAGTGAAGGGGCTCATCCTCTTCAATCTGATCTTCCATGATGTAGATCTCGACCTCATTTTCAAACCAATCTTCCATGGTGAACTTTTTAGGTTCATCCAACTTGGTCAGAATGACCTCTCGAATGTCCATGTCCAGGGTGAATTTATCACCGGTTTTCAGTTCAGAGATGACGATGATTCCGTCTTCCATCTGTTTTTCCTCATCATGATAAGACGCATTTATGAGGGCGCCAAAAATATTCTATTTAATTGAAACAGGTCCAATTAAAGCCAAAAATGTTCGCATATAGTACAGACTGGACTCTCAATTGACGACCCATTTACTGCAATCGGGTCCGTATATCCGAACAGTCAAATAGCTGCTTGGGCACACTGGCGTTTCGACAGTAATGACCTGCACCATGTATTCAGCCGGGACGACCAGGGAATCAGAAGCCCGCTGGACCGGTTTGAGGCAATGCAGCTTTTATCTGCGCTCATGCTTCAGACGTCTGCCCACATGCGCATCAGGTTGGCGAATGACTTGTCCACCAGTTCAGAGGCCTCCTCTTCGGGCCGCTCCTTCAGCAGGGTGTTTCGCGCCTTGTTGAGTTCGAACAGCAGTTCGCGTTTTGCAGGATCGCGTACATGGCTCTGCATCCAGAACAGGGCCACCAGGCGTTCACCTGACGTGACAGGCGCAACATAGTGAAGGCTGGACGAGGGATAGACCACCGCTCCGCCTGCAGGCATCTTCACCTTCTTGGTACCGAAGGAGGTACGCACCACCAACTCACCCCCCTCGTATGCTTCAGGATCACGAAGGAAGACGGTCATGGAAACGTCGGTGCGAAACTTCTGGCCGCTGCCCATGATGGGATCGTCCACGTGATCACCGTAAGTCATGCCGGGTTGGTAACGGGCGAAGATAGGGTCGGCCATTTTTGCGGGCAGGGCCGCCGCCTTGAAGTCTTCGTTGTGGGAGAGGCTGGCCATCAGGATGCGCACCAGCAGATCCTGCTTTTGGGGTTCCTTTTTCAGCTCTTCGTTGTTCTTAACCCGCTGCGCGGCCATGCCCGCGGTGAGCTTGCCGTCGACGAATTCCGCATCGAACAGGATCTCGTCGATCTTCTTGAGCTGGGCCTCGTTCAGCAGGCCGGGGATTTCCAACATCATGATAAATACCACTCCAAATGAATCTAGGGCCTGTTAACAGGCCCTGATGAACAGCTATTCAGCCGCCTTCTGCAACAACGCCTTCAGACTCTCCTCGTCAATGGGATAGCCCAGCGCACCAAACACATTATAACGGGCCTGCACCTTCTCCAGCCTGTCTCGGTGATTCTTGTCGATAAAGACGATCACCTTGGCATCCGGTGCATAGCGCTGCAAGGTGGCCATCAGTGACTCCAGATTACTCATGCGGTCCCGCAGTTCGGGATCGAAATGAAACTCGCTCACCACCACAGCCGGCTTGTTCTTCTTGAGCCATGACTGGGCCTTTCGGATGGCATGCAACTTCCCCGGCTGGTAGCCCAGGCTGCGGAAAAGCGGGGCAAAATCGGGATACCCGCCCATCTCGACGATGGACAAAATTATTTTTTGATCGGTCATACGTTATCTCAATTTCCACTTATTCAGTGGCATTGCTTCTCGTAAAAATACGGTAGAATTCACCTACTGTGACAACATCAAACCGTTTTCTACCCAAGGCAGCTGCAATGGAACTGAACATCATCATCGATGACTACTCGATGAATCTCAATGTCCCCGACGATTATATCGCTTCTTCGGAAGCGTCCTTTGCGCGATTGGATGCCGGTATGGACGAAGGAATACAGCTGGGCCAGGAGTGGGTGGCCGAACCGAATGCGCTTCAACGCTGCCAGGCAGCTGCCAACAGGCTCCTCAGCGCCCTGGAGAGCCACAATGAAGGACTGGCCATGCTAAGCGCAGGCTATATCCTGAACCGGCGTGAAGGAACCCAGCGGGTGGTAATCGATAACAACGGCGATCCGTCCCGGACGACCTTCGAATAGAACGCCCCCCTACAGCTGGTTTTCGGCGGCAAGCTTGGCTACCGCTGACGCTGCACCTTTGCCCTGCCCGGCATGCAGTGCCAGGATCTGCTCAGCCAGTTCCGCCCAGTGTGTTCTCCCTCTCTCTGCCAGGTATCGGACAGGAGAAAAATCACCCGTCTCGTCCCATGCCTTGTAGGCTGCTTTCAATCCCGGAAAGATCTCCTTGCGCATTCCTCCCAGGTTGCCCATGTAGAAATGGACTGATGAGGGCCGACCGAGGCTCTCCAGTGCTGGCAGCGTCGAGATGCAGTCCGCCAGGTGGTCCCGGACAGCACGGGCGATGAGTTGCGCCGGGGTATAGTCGAAGTCCGCCAGCATCTCCTGCAACTTGTCATCCAGCAGTTTGCCCGCCTCGCACTCACCCTTTTCGTGAAGTATCGCCAACTCGATCTCATGATCTGTCATGGCATCCAGTGCGCGGTCCGTATCGTTTTCGAAGTCGTAGCAGGAGAAGGCCCGGCCAAGGGCGCTGTCGGGTCGGCTCCAGCGCCAGCTCTCCAATTTCTCCCAGAGCATGCGCCGCAGGGACTCACGGCGGATGAACATGGTCTTGCCGACGCTCATAGCTGGAGGCGATGCGAGATCCCGGGCCAGCTCCCGGCCGGATATCAACACCGAGAAGCCGTCCAGTTGCTCATGATGCTCAAGCTCCGCCAGGAAAAAATGCGGCCTTCCGGAGTGACCAAAGCCACCACTGTAGACCAGCCCCTGGTCGACAAGGAGAGCGTTGATCGAAAGGATCGAAGCGATCTCCTGCAAAGTCCAGGGGACGAAAATCCTCATCCTCCAGTCCTTCCCACAGGGCTTCACGCTCCTCAAGCCACTGGGATACCTCGTCCTTGTCCAAAGAGGCGGAAAAGCCGAAGCCCTTCTCCCAGCGGAAATACTCCCGCATCCGCATCAGGTAGGTGCAGAGGCCGTACTCGGTGCCATGACGGGAATCGGAGATGTGGCAGTTGTGCTGCACACCGCTCATCAGGGGGGCCAGGTTGTGCTCTCTCATACTCGTCATGAAAGAATTATAACCGTTCAATCCCATCATTTTTCCTAGTAAAACAGTATGGTATTAACGGTAGCATGACTGTAAGATTAGCAAAACCCCGCTTCAAGCAGGTTAAGCAGTAATTAGGAGACTATTTCGTGGCGGTACGTATCAAAAGCCAATGGCACAACGATGACTCGGCGCGCTCCCTGGAGGAGATCGGCGGCGCCATCGCTTTCAACGGCTGGAAGCTGGCCGTGGACAAAGCCATCACCCTCCATGGTGAACATTTCATCTACGACAGTGACCAGCAACGCATGGACGTAATCGCGGAATACCTCATCTACCAGGCCCAGATCGTGGACCGTATCGCCAGCGACATGCTCAACGACGAAGAACGGCAGACCCTGATCACCGCCCTGGTGCTGAAGATGGCTGACCACATGGCGGACAATGCAACGGAGCTCCTGACCAGCGAAGACCCGCGCTCAGACTTCATTCAGCGTTTCAACCAGCGGGCCGGAGAGTATGCCGAACTCGGCTTCACCGACGAGGGCCCGAGCTATCCCTTCATGCGCCACCTGGGCTTCGAGATCCAGCAGGTGATGGGCGAGAGCCAGGAGAACCGCTGGGTGATCGACCAGGTGATGGACAAGGACGGCCCCGAGACCTACAAACAGCTGAAGCGGATCACCCGTAACCTCTTCATGTAAACAGCAAAACAATTATTCCAAGTTCCAAGGTAGTTTGTTTAATGCGCCCAGCACAGTTAATGACGGTCCTCGACCGTGAGTTCACCAGTACCGCCGAGGGCCACTACACCCCCGTAAAGGTGTGATATATTAAACCATATTATCTTGCTTTACGATTTTCTGACTAACATTTTTGTTTTAAGTTATGATTTCCTAAATTATTAAAATATAACGACAAATAGGGAATTGGATGACCAATTTTGGTGAGCACGTCAGCTTTATCTGGTCTATCGCAGAAATTCTGCGTGGAAACTTCAAGCAATCGGAATACGGTAGGGTAGTGCTTCCCTTTACAGTCCTTCGTCGCTTGGATTGTGTACTGGAACAACTTAATAAGCTGCCTGAAAACGTGGATCACGAGATGCATGAAACTATGCTGAACATGGCAGCAGGCCAAAACTTCCACAATACCAGCCCCTTTACCTTTGAAAAGTTGTTGGATGACCCTGACAATATTGCAGCTAATCTGAATAACCTGATCAATGGTTTTAGTGATGATGCCCGCGAAATATTTATAGAACGTTTCAATTTGCCTGAGCAGGTCACAAGGCTGGATAAGGACAACCTGCTGTATATGGTCGTCAGTCGTTTCGCACAGGCTGATCTACACCCTGATAAAGTTAACAATCTTCAAATGGGTTACATCTTTGAAGAACTTATCCGCCGCTTTTCAGAACAAAGCAATGAAACAGCTGGTGAACATTTTACCCCGCGTGAAGTTATCCGCCTTATGGTCAACTTGTTGTTTCAGGAAGACACAGACGCATTAGGTTATTTGAAGTACAATACGCTTTTGATTTTTCAAGTTGTCGTGAAAGTGAATTTCCCTTCACTTGTTCGGGTCTTGAAAACCGAATATAGCTGTATGCTTTCGTAGTCAATGTTTTCTAACCTTATGTTTTATCGATGAACGCATCATCGGTTTCCTGCGCTTCCGTCCTGAACTGTTGTTCGATTTTGATCCCGCCCACAACCCAGTGGCCTTTCCCTCCCCCCGCTCATGGGAGTTCCCCACCGTGGACTGCATAAGTTCACCGGGCACCCCAGCTGCTCCAGGGCACCCTGCAGGCCTGCGTGGGACCGGCAGCCGGTATCGAGCTGCACGCCTTCGTCAACAGCCTCGACCAGATGCCCGACCTGGACGCCATCGTCGCCGGTGAAGAGACCGCGGTCCCCGAAGAGATCGACCTGCAGTATGCCGTGGCCGCCGCCCTGGTGGGCCGCGCCGTGCGCTCCGAGGGCGACGCCAACCGCAACGAGATCCTGGGCAATATCCTCGACTACGCCGGCTTCTTCCCCCACCGTGAGATGGGCGTGATGCTTGTCTCCGACATGCACCGGGCCATCGGCAACGCGGTATTTGAAGTACCCCAGTTCAGCAACTGGGCCCAGGCGATCTCCGACGTGATGCTGCTCGAGTAGGCATGGATCTAAAGTAGAAAACAAGCTGGCAGCGGCCCGCACCAAGCTGATCCTGGACAAGCCCTTTCTGGGCGCCCTGGTACTGCGCCTGCCGATGGAAGCGGCGGACCCCGAGTGGTGCAAAACCACGGCCACCGATGCCCGCAAGTTCTACTACAACGCCGAGTTTATCGAAGCCCTGAGCCTCGACGAGACCCAGTTCATGCTGGCCCACGACGCCCTGCACTGCGCCCTGTCCCACTTCGCACGACGCCAGCACCGTAAAAAAAAACACCTCTGAGACCTAGCCTGCGACTACGCCGTCAATCCCCTGCTGGTGGACGAGGGCCTGAAGGCGCCGCCGGGCGCCCTGATCATGGAGGCCTACCGCGGCATGACAGCCGAGGAGATCTATCCCTGGCTCGAGGACGACGAGACCAAGGAGACCCTCGACACCCACGCCTACGACAAGGATAACCAGGAGGGCAGCGGCTCCGGCAAGACGGAGAAGGACCTCAGCAAGTCCCCGCCTCCCCCGTGCAAACCCCAGGACGAGCCCGCAGAAACTGCCCAGAAGCAGCCCAGCGAAGGTGAGAACGGTGCAGGCGAGCCGGAGCCCCTGACTCCCGACGAACAGGAAACCCTCTCTTTCCCGTGGCAGCAGCGCATGGCCGGTGCCGCACAGCAGGCGATGCAGGCGGGAAAAATGGGCGGTTCCCTGGCGCGCATGATCGACCACCTGCTGCAGCCACAACTGCCCTGGCGCATGCTGCTGGCCCACTATCTCACACCCTCCGCCCGAGACGACTACAGCTACATGCGCCCATCCAGACGCGAAGGCGAGTTCATATTGCCCAGCCTTCGCAGCCACCAGGTGGATATCGTGGTGGCACTGGATACCAGCGGTTCGATCAAGGAGCAGGAGTTCAGCGAGTTCCTGGCAGAGATCAACGCCCTCAAGGGGCAGGTCCGTGCAAGGGTCACCCTGCTGGCCTGCGATGCGGCACTCTCAGAAAACGGCCCCTGGGTATTCGAACCCTGGGAAGAGTTCACCCTGCCTGAATCATTCAAGGGCGGTGGCGGCACCAGCTTCAAGCCGGTCTTTGAATGGGTGGACAGTGCAGGATTCCGTCCCGAGTCCCTGGTATATTTCACCGATGCGGAGGGTGAGTTCCCCGAGACTCCCCCTGGCTATCCGGTGATCTGGCTGGTCAAGGGCAAACAGGAGGTTCCCTGGGGACAGCGCATCCAGCTTAACTAGGGCCTGTTAACAGACCCTTAGACGGAACTAAACCGTAACCACCGGGTCTTCTTAACCACGATGCACAACCACAATACATTAAGAAGAGGTTCACACCGACGGCTGGTTGCCCTGATCTGTACACTTTTTTTCTACGCCAGCATCCTGTCCCCGACACATGCCCACGAGCAGACCCTGCCTGAAATCGGCGCCCCCTCCGGCAGTGTTCTGACCCCTTCCGAAGAGCAGAAACTGGGGCAGGCTTTCATGCGCAGCATCCGCAAGACCATGGATCTGCTGGATGACCCCCTGGCAAACAGCTATATCCAATCCCTGGGCAATCGGCTTGCGCAGCAGACCGGCTCTACAGCAGGCAGTTACAACTTCTTCATTGTCGACAATCCCCAGGTCAATGCCTTTGCCGGCCCGGCAGGCAATATCGGGGTCTATACCGGGCTGATCACCACCACCGAATCGGAAAGTGAACTCGCTTCGGTGATGGCGCACGAAATCGCCCATGTAAGCCAGAATCACCTGGTACGAACCTATGACGCGGTCAGCCGTATGAGCGTGCCTGCCGCAGCCATGATCCTGGCTGCCATCGTGATTGGTGCAGCCGCCAACAATCCGGATGCAGCTGTCGCAGCAGCAACCGGAATCCAGGCCGGCATGGTACAACGCCAGATCAACTTTACCCGCAACCACGAAGAGGAAGCCGACAATATCGGGATACAGATCCTGGCTGCGGCGGATTTCGACCCCCGCTCGATGCCTGTGTTCTTCGACCGTATGGGGCAGGCAACGCGGCTATATGACACGGGGCAATTGCCGGAGTTTCTGCGCACTCATCCAGTCACCAGCAATCGCATTGCCGATGCCCACGGCAGGGCCGACCAATACCGCTACAGGCAGCGCCCGGACAGCCTTGAATATCACCTGCTGCGCGCGCAGTTGAAAGCAAGCGAATTCACCCAGGATAAAAATGCCGTTCAGTTCTTCGGAAGCTCGCTGCGGGATGGACGCTACCGAAACGAAGAGGGCCAGCGCTACGGTTACATGCTGTCACTGATAGCTGCCAGGGAGATGGACCGAGCCCGTGAGCAGCTCAACATACTGCTGAAACAGCGGCCCCAGCAGATTCACTACATTGTTGCCGACGCCCTGCTGCTCAAGAAAACCGGCCAGCCTGACCAGGGCATAGCTGCATTGATAGACGGGCTGACCCTGTATCCCGGCAACTACCCCCTGACCATCTACCTTGCGCAATCACTGCTGGAAGCAGGTCGACCTGCCGAAGCGATTCCGGTCCTGGAAAAGCAGGTGGCTGGCCATCCTGACGACAGCTCCCTCTACAAGCTTCTCGCCCAGGCAGCCGGGGACAGTGGCGATACAACACTGGGGCGCCAGTACCTCGCCGAATACCACTACCATTCCGGCAATCTCGAACCGGCGATGCAGCAACTTCAACTGGCCCTGAGTGACAGGAAACTGGATTACTACCGCAGTGCAAAAATGGCAGCGCGATTGAAACTGATCCGCCAGGAACTGGCCGATCTCAAAAAGCGCGGGAAATAGTGCTTCGGGAGGCTAAAAACCACAATCATCGTACTCGTTTTACACTTTGCCAATATCATCGGTTCAGGTATGCTTAAGGGTTATTAGGGTTTAAAAACGCATTAGCGTCAGCAACAAGACGGCACCGATTCCAGAAGGGCAACCTCCTGGGACAGGCGATAAAAGCAATGCCGCAACAGGCTGGATCCCTAACTGAAGGAGGCAGTAGAAGTTACGCAACCGGATGTCCGGCAAATCCGCCAGCAAAACATCCGCTCCCGTCTCGGTTACCGCCTTGCATTTTTAAGAGACGCCAGGATCTCCCGTGGAACTTCCTGGCAATTAATCACTCTTAAATAATGGTTTTTTAAATTCGATTTCCTCGTAATAGGAGAGACAAGATGGAAATGAACATGAAACGCCGAATCTTTGTAAAAGGTTCCGTCGCAGCCGGTGCGCTGGGCGTGGCAGTCGGTGCCGGCCTGCTAACTCCTAAAGCAGTACTCGCCGCCTGGCCTAAAGAGGCCTTCGAAGCCAAAAAGGTTGCAGACGCATTGTCCGCACTCTACGGTACCGGTGATACCACAGAGAGCGGCGACATCAAGATCAAGGCACCCGATATCGCGGAAAACGGTGCGGTAGTACCGATCACCGTAACCGTATCCACCGACATGGCAGGTGTGGAGTCCATCTCCATCATCGCAGCCAACAATCCCGCACCCCTGGTCGCCAGCTTCAACATGGGCGAAGGCGCAATGGGTTTTGTCTCCACCCGAATCAAAATGGGTAAGACCGGTGATGTCATCGCTGTCGTCAAATCAGGCGGCAAGCTGCAGAGCAACCGTAAAGAAGTCAAGGTCACCATCGGTGGCTGCGGTGGCTAAGGCCTGGCGCCTCAGCTGACATACACCAAAGACAACAGAATTCGAGGTAACAGACATGGCTAAGAAATCCATCAAGATCCGCGCTAAGGAAAAAGGTGGCGTGGTGACCGTGAAGTCACTTATGACCCACCCCATGCAGATCGGCGGTCAGAAGGACAAGAAAACCGGCAAACCCATCCCCGCACACTTCATCCAGGAAGTGAACTGCGAGGCCAATGGTAAAAACGTGATGTCCGCACTGTTCAGCGGCGGCGTGTCCAAGAACCCCTATCTCTCCTTCAAGTTCTCTGGCGCCAAGAAAGGCGACATGATGAAGCTGAGCTGGGTGGACAACCAGGGCAACACCGACTCTGCTGAAGCCAAGATCGGCTAACAGCTGCAGCCCTGAAAAAAACCGCGCTCCTATCCGGGAGCGCGGTTTTTTCTTGCCTGAAAGAACGGGAGTGAGTATTACTTTTCCTGCTTTTCCTCCTCGTCCAGGTCGATCACTTCATCTTCGTCCAGATCGATTACCTCATCCTCTTCCGATTGTTCGAGATCTTCGCCCAACTCGAGGCCCTCCGGCTCATCAACCTCATCTGAAACAGGCGCCTCTGACGCCGCAACCTCTTCCTCCACAGGCGGTTCCACTGCGGGCGTCTCAACAGCAGGAGCAGGCTCTTCTTCCTGAACAGCCGCATCTTCTGTGGTTACCTCTATCTCGGCAACCTCTTCGCCCTGGCTCTCGAGTATGTCCTGTTCCACCTCATCCCAATCGACTTCATCCAGCTCACCCACTTCCTTGATCTCTTCATCCTCTACCAGGAGATCCAGTTCCGGTTCGGAAACTGCCTCGCTTGGAGGCGCTATCTCCTCTTCAGCGATTGCCACCTCGACGGCTTCGGGCTCAACGGACGCTTCCTCCATACCCGCTGCAGACCGAGCGGCTTCCTGCTGGGCCGCCTCAGCCTGGAACATCTTGAGCATCTTCTCCTTGTCGAGGTCGGCTCCCGTACCACCGCCATACATCGAGGCGTACTCGTTGAGCATACGGCTCATGGTATCCATGGTGATTCTCAACTCTTCCGAGAGACGTGCATTCTCCTCGCGCAACACCTTCAGTTCGTCACTCTCGTCTACTTCGATTTCCTGCACCCGCGCCGTCTGGGACTCTTTGTGCACTACGGTTACGCCAGCCTCGGGAATGGCCAGGTCCCGGTAAGGGGCGACCGAACTCTCAAAGTCCACCGCGAAGTTCTCAAAGGCGTCGGCATCCCGGTTCAGGTAGGCATTGATTATGGTCTGGTAGAGAAACTTCTCGGCATGGTCGATCATCACCGTTGACGACTCCAACGGCTCATCCGTTATTCCGTACTTCTCATTCAGAATCTCACGGGTCTCACCCTTGCGGCGCTCCTCGTCACTCTTTATTCGTTCAATGAGCTTGCGCGCGGCATCACGATCCCGGCGCTTCTTCAGTATGCTCAAAACCACCATTACCACCATGCCGACGGTGGTCACGAACAACAGTTCGCCCATAAACAGTAACAGCAGCGGATGCACTTCAATCATCGACTCATTCCTCTGCCTTCTCCGCCGGCTCTTCACTCTCTTCAACCGAGGTCTCGGCTGCCGCGATCTCGGCGGTTTTATCATCCACCAGCTTCACCTGGTTCCGGGCTTTCGCCCTGCGCATCAGCCAAAAGGCAATTCCACCGCCGATGATCAACACCAGGTTGACGCTGCCGAACACCCAGCCTGTCAGCGCCCAGACATCCATCCCTTCCTCAACGGGCTCTTCCGGCTCCGGTTCAGGCGCTGGCTCGGGTTCAGGTTCCGGTTCAGGTGGTGGAGGCGGTGCCACACCCTCGATCTCAACCGGCCGCAGGGCCAGTTCCAGTGCGTTGCCTGATTGCGTCATACCCGAGAAGTTCACCTTCAGCGACCAATTTCCCTCAAGGCTGGTCCGGTCCACCCAGGTCTCCAGGCTCACGCCATCCATACCGGGCAGCAGCATAACGGGCCGCTCCTGTCCCTCTGCGGAGATCAGCATACCGCTCACGCTGACCGACTCCATATCCATGACCTCGGCCATGGGGATGACCTTTACCAACACCCCGGGCTTGCCTACCTGTTCCTGGTCCGTGCTTTCCAGGGAGAGCGGGGCGGTCAACTCAACAAACTGCCTGCGTTCGCGCTGAAAGGTCTTGCCCTCGGCCGTCACGATCACCTCGACCTTCCCCGACGCCATGCCTTCACCCACAGAGAGAGTGAAGATGCCATCCACGGCCGTCTCGTCCGCATCCTTGCCGTCATCAAATACGGGGCGGGGCTCGCCTACCCCTTCTGCATCAATATGCTCTCCCTTGAGATCCAGCACGCTCAGGAACTCACCTTCAGTGATCGTCTTGCCCTTGTCGGTGAATTGGATCTCCATGGGCACTGTCTCACCCTGCACCAGTCGGTTGGGCAGATCGGTGGTATTCATCTTCAGGTTGGTGACCACCATAACCCGGTTGTCGGGATCTACAGCAGCCTGGATCTTCCAGGTGCCTATCTTGGGTTTGGTAATGGTCAGTAGATCGTACCCCTCGTCCCGGTGCCAATTGACCGTATTCGGGGCACTTTCCGAATTGAACGACGCCCCCTCGGGGTCGACAATGGTGGTGGGGTTGGCATCTTCATCCCGGAACACCAGCAACGTCACCTCCTCCACGCTGTCGTCAACCAGGAACTGGTTCTCCTTCAGCGGCAGGGTGTCGGGACAACCTACCTTTTCGAACATGCGCAGGAAGATGCGCTGGAGCTGCTCCGCATCGTCCACCTGCTCGTACCAGCCACCACTCTCGGCGGCCATGGCGCGCATCAGCTCATGGTCTGCATTTTCGGAGAGGGCGATGGTGTGAATCTTGGCATCATGCCCACTGATGACCGGCAGTAGCTTCTGCAACACGCGATTGCGGGATTCGGTGTTCTTTTTGGCGTCCTTGGAGATGTCCATCATGCCGTCGGTAAGCAGAATGAGGTGGCGCTGGTATTTCTCGCTTGCCCCCTTCCAGTCGGCAGTGGAACGCTTCAGCGCCTCTTCAACATTGGTGAACAGCCCCCGGGAGTGTATCTCCGAGGCGCCCTTGCGCGCCCTGGCCTTCCACGCCGTATCCACTTTGCCAAGTGGAACCTGCATATTGACGTACTGACCGAAGGTCCACACACCGGCCCTCGAGTCCTCCGGCAGCAAGCCCACCAACAGCCTGAGCGCCGGCCGTCGCAGGTTGCGTGGGTCGTTTTTCTTCATGCTCCCCGAGACATCGATAAGCACCCGCACATCCGGACTATCAATTTCCTGGGGGGCGGCAACGGCGGAAGAGCCGAGCAACATACATACTGCCAGCACAAAAGCCTGAAGCATGGTGTGCCTGATTGTTTTTATCATCCGTTTGTATCCAGACGTATCCCTACAGTCCTTAACGACACTTTATAGAAAAGACTTTAGCTTTTTTTAATATCAGACTACCACAAAGGAGATCACCTGCCCGATACACTCACCTGGAAGAGCGGGCATAGAGCCTGGAAGGACGGCCATGCTGGGTACGAAAGCGCTTATAGCTCCACAGGTATTGTGAAAGATTACGACAAATGCACTGTTCCAACCCTTTGTTCAACGCCGTCGCTGCAACCAGGGGATCATCATCAACCATACCTTCCGGCGCGGGGAGCCAGTGCATACGGAACCCGCGCCCCCAGGGCAGCCGTTCTGCAAACCAGAACAAGACGGGCGCCCCGCTCTTCCTGGCAAGCCGGTTGATCAGCACCATGGTGGAAGCCAAGTTGCCGAAAAATGGCGCCTCGACACCACCCTGCTTACCCGTCACGGAGGGCTCCTGGTCACAGAACACCAGGATCGCTTCATGGCGTGAGAGCGCCGAGTAGAGTGCCTTTACCCCCTTGGTGGTGGTCGGGACCAGTTCAGACCCGGAACTGCTGCGTCCCTGGGTCATCATACTCTCCACGGCATGCAATTTGGGTGGCTTATAGAGTGCTGTATTCTGGATGAAAGTGGACAGGTAATGCGGCCCAAGCTCCCAGTTGCCCAAGTGCGGCCCGGCGACGATCAACCCCTTCTGTTGAGCCAGCGCTTCATCCAAAATGGCCTGTGAACCCTCGGCCAGCTCAATCTTCTCGATCCAGCGCGCAGGGTCGCCACTCCACATGGCGGGCATCTCCACCAGTGTCCTGGCATTTTCCACCAGGCTCTGGCGCAGCAACAGCCGTCGCTCACCATCGGTGAGTTCAGGCAGGCAGAGGGCGATATTTATTTGTGCCGCTTTCTTCTGCTCATTGGAGAAAAGATAACTGACCCACCCCATCAAGCCGCCAATCATCTGGGCAACCGAGAGCGGCAGCTTGGCAAGCAGCTCCAGGGTATAAATAATTAACTTGTCTCTCATAAAAACTGTTTATATAATTTTCAAGAACTACATTATACCGGGCGAAGCAAAAAATAACGGATATAAAAACAACTCCGCCGGTGATTACCGCCAAAAGGCGAGGAGTACAGACATGACAGACCAGGAACCCGTTGGGTTGTCACCCAAGCAGGCTTGGCAACTGATACAGGACGACCCTCGAGCCGTGCTCGTGGACATCCGTTCAAGCATGGAATACCTCTTCGTCGGTCATGCCAAGGGGTCGGTGCACGTACCCTGGATCGACGAACCGGACTGGACAGTCAACCCCCATTTCGTAACCGACATCAGGAAACTGCTGCTGGGTGGCGCCGTCTGCACGGTGGACGAAGGTTGCGCACCAGTCATACTTATCTGCCGCTCAGGCAAGCGCTCCCTGGAAGCCGGAAAAGCCCTTCTGGATGCTGATTTCAACCGCGTATTCCATGTCGATGAAGGATTCGAAGGGGATCTCGACGATGATCATCACCGCAGTTCCATGAATGGCTGGCGGTTTCACGGCCTGCCCTGGAAGCAGTGCTGAGAACAGGTCTAAATCCCAGGCAACATGCCGAACTGCTGGCCGATTGTAGTTCACAATCCACCGTGCAGCTGACACAATATTCAGTTAAATGGATTTGCCAGGAGTTGCCGATGGCCAAGAGAATACTTATCGCCGGCCTGCTTACCCTCAGCATGGCCTTCACCACGGGTTGCTAAACCACCAACAATCGCGACACCGGTGCTATCATCGGGGGTATCGCCGGCGGTTCCATCGGCCAGAGCATGGATGAGGATGACCGCTACCGCGCCAATGAGGCCATGGAATCCTCGCCGTCACACGAAACCACGAGCTGGAGAAATCCAGACACCGGCAACTACTACGAAGTCACCCCCACCCGCACCTACGACAGCTCAACAGGGCCTTGCCGCGACTACACGACCGAAGCAATCATCGACGGCAGGCGTGAAACCATACACGGCACCGCCTGTAGGCACGTGGACGGCAACTGGGTGGCAGAAAATTAAAAATCGAGAGAATAATGACAGCATACGAAACCCCCGAAGACGCTGAAGACGCCTACTACGACGCCATCGACGAGAGTGACCTGGAGAAGATGATGTCGGTCTGGTCCGATGCGTCCCAGACTGTCTGCCTGCTGCCGATGCAACCGATGCAACACGGCAAACAGGCCATACGCGGAATGTGGCAAGCGATGCTCAACCCCAGCATGCGGGTCGATATCACCGTGAACCATCTTCAGTGGAGCAACTTTGGAGAGATCGCCATTCACGTGGTGGAGGAATCGGTACTGGTCCCCGCCATGGGGGAGCGCCAACCCCCGATCTACGCAACCAACATCTTCCACAAGGTAGATGACGGATGGCGGATGCTGATGCACCTCAACTCCCCTGCGCCGCCACCGGAGGGGATGATGCCGCCAGGCATGCCCGGCCAGTAAAGCTCAATGGAGTCCAGGCTTGTGCAAATGCACGAGCCTGGACTTATTCTTTCGTCCCAACCTCGAGCCCTGGCAGCTCTTCCAGTTCCACTTTCTCGATCTGGCCAAAGCGGTCACTGATCTTGCGCGCGGAGACATTCACATCTTCCACATCCTTGTGCGCCTGCTTAATATGGCGCGACAGCCTGTCCATGCGGTCCTGGAAACGTCCGAAGTCTTTTGAAAGCAGGTTGAGATGCTGCTGGATCACGTGCACCTGTTCACGGGTAGCGGCATCTTTCAGCACTGCCCTGGCAGTGGTGAGTATCGCCATCATGGTGGTTGGGGATACCAGCCAGACTCTTCCCTGGTGAGCCTCCTCCACCAGTTCCGGATAGTGGCCATGGATCTCGGCGAAGATCGACTCGGAGGGGATGAACATCACCGCACCGTCGGAGGTCTCGCCGGGAATGATGTATTTACCTGCTATGTCGTTTATGTGCTTGCGGATATCCTGTCGAAACTGGCTGCCCGCCCTGACACGTTCAGTATCGGGCAGTTGTGTATCGGTCAGTCGCTGATAGCTCTCCAGGGGAAACTTGGCATCGATGGCCACGTTACCGGTAGGCTCGGGGAGAAACAGCATGCAGTCGGCGCGCATACCGTTGCTGAGGGTATGCTGGAGTGAGAAACCCTGCTCCGGCATCAGGTTGCGAATCAGGGCGTTGAGCTGCACCTCGCCAAAAGCACCCCGCGAGCGTTTGTCAGCCAGCACCTCCTGCAGGCTCACCACGTTGGAGGAGAGTTCAGTGATGCGTTTCTGTGCCTCGTCTATCCGACCCAGGTGCTCAAGCACCCTACTGAAGGTCTCGGTGGTCTTCTCGAAACCCTCGCTAAGGCGACGATCCACCTGGCCGCTGATCTCCTGCAGGCGCTGGTCGGTACGCTCTGTCAGTCCGTCCATGCGCTTGCCCACGGCCTCGGCGTTCAGAGTGAGTCCCTCGGCAAGCTGACGGGCGATGCCCTCGAAACCTTTTCCCAGGGCCTCCTGTTGGGCTACCCGGCTCTCACCGAGACTCTGGCCCAGGCCGTTGTGCAGCCCGTCGAAACGGCTAATGAGATCAGCCTTTAAACTGCCCGCATCATCGGAGAGATGCTTCTGCATCTCGCCGAAACGCCGCTCCAGGGCCTGGTAGAGCTTCGAGATCTGCAGCAGCAGCTTTCGTTGAAGCTCGTGGGTACCCTCCTTGCGCTGCTCCCGGGCCACGGCAAACTCGTGAAGCAGCAGCCGCTCCTGCTCCCGCAACAGGCCTTCGATCCGATCCCTGGCAGCGGCCTCCCCTTCCCGCTCCATCTCCAGGAGCCGGATGATCCGTGACTGGCGCAGCCACAACCCGCCGGCTGCCAGCAGTACAAGTGCAAGCAGCGCAAGCATCAATAGCTCATATGGATTATCTGTAAGCGACATACCACTCCATACCGAAACCGGACATATTAAATACAGCCTAACATATTGATTTCTCTTATCAAAACATATCCAGAGGCTCAAAACACGAGCCCCGAATGATTGCATGGGAACTATTGCGCTTGCATCTACTCCACACAGACGTACACTTCCCTGTTTCATATCCATTACACACAGTTTGCAGTTACCAGACAGCACACCTTCCGGCCATGCGCATACACCTGAAAACCCTCGGCTGCCGACTCAACGAAGCGGAGCTGGAAACTTGGTCCCGGAAATTCCAGGGACTGGGGCACCAAATCACCCGCGACCTGGCCCGGGCCGAGCTTGTGGTGGTGAATACCTGCGCGGTCACCGGTGAGGCGGTCAAAAAATCCCGCAAACTGCTGCACAAGGCACACCGCGAAAACCCGAAAGCGAAACTGGTGGTCAGTGGCTGCTACGCCTCGCTGGATCCCACCGAGACGGCCCAATCCCAGGGTGTCGACCTGGTGGTGAACAACACCGAAAAGGATCGGCTGGTGGAGATCGCCACCGAGAAGCTGCACTTCCACGCAATGCCCGAACAGGCCACCATACCCGGCGAGAACAGCCTCCTTGCCCGGGGTCGCCAGCGTGCCTTCATCAAGGTGCAGGACGGCTGTCGCTACCAGTGTACCTTCTGCATCGTCACCGCGGCCCGGGGCGAGGAGCGCAGCCGCCCCATTGCCGAGGTTGTCGAGGAGATCAACACCCTGCACAGCGAGGGTATCCAGGAGGCGGTGCTGACCGGTGTCCACCTGGGAGGATACGGGAGCGACAGCGGCAGCGGCCTGACTGAACTGATCAATGCGATTCTGGACGGTACCGAGATACCCCGGCTGCGCCTGGGTGCAGTGGAGCCCTGGGATCTGCCCGAAGCGTTCTGGGAACTGTTCGACAACCCGCGGCTGATGCCCCACATGCACCTGCCCCTGCAGAGCGGTGCGGATACCGTATTGCGCCGCATGGCAAGGCGCTGCAAGGCCGCAGAGTTCGAATCCCTGGTCGCCAATGCCCGGGAGCGCATCCCCGATTTCAACATCACCACCGACATCATCGTCGGTTTCCCGGGCGAGACCGGGGAGGAGTGGCAGCAGACCCTGGACTTCGTGGAGAAGATCGGTTTCGGCCACCTGCACATCTTTGCCTATTCCCATCGCCCAGGCACCCGCGCTGCCACACTGGACCTGCCGGTAGCCCGGGAGACCATCCGGCAGCGCAGCAATGAACTCCACGCCCTGGGAGAACGCCTCAAGCGGGAACTGCTTGAAGCCTATGTTGGACGCAGCTTTCCGGTGCTGATCGAAGGCACAGGTGGTGACCCCGACCATGCCATGGGCTACACGCCCAACTTCCTGCGCGTCCAGATCACCGATACACACGCTGCACAGCTGGAGAACACCATTCAGCAGGTGAAACTCCACGCCCTGGCACCCAACGGCGAGTGGCTGCAGGGAACCATAGAAAAGGAGCCGGCCTCTTGAACGACACCCCCGCCTGGAACACCAATGCACTGATCCTCTGCACCCTGTTGCCTGTGCTGCTGATGGGCAGTTGGTTGCTGGAGCCTACCCACAGCCTGTGGCAGGCACTGGACGAAAAGGTATTCTGGGCCATGAACAACAGCCTGGCAGACAACAAGAGCTGGCAGGCGACCTGGGCAGTTGCCAACAATCGCATGTTCGACCTGGTGGCCGCGCTCTCCATGGTACTGCTGTTCGGTCACTATGCCCTGTTCAGAGACCGCCAGAACCTCAGGCACTATATTGCGATAGGAATGGTACTGGTCTGTGCACTGTTCGTGGCCGCACTGATCGGCACACAGCTGATTCCCATCGAGCGCCCCAGTGCCACCGCGCAGTTCCCGGAGGCACTGCGACTGTCGGAACTGGCCCCCTGGATAAAAACCAAGGATTACTCCAGTGACAGCTTTCCCGGCGACCACGGCGTGGTGCTGATGATGTGCGCCGGCTTCCTGGTGTGGCACCTCCCACGCAGCTACGGCATCGCCGCCTGCATTTTTGCGGTGCTGTTCACGCTACCCCGCCTGATGAGCGGCGCCCACTGGCTGACCGACGAAATCGTGGGTGCAGTGGCGGTGGATACCCTGGTCATGGGCTGGTTCTTTGCCACTCCCCTGCAGGACAAACTGCTGACCTGGTTCGAAAAGCTGCTGGGGCTTTTCGGAAAGCGGGGTTAACCACCACACCCCTGATATAAAAAAACCGCCGAAGATTTCTTCGGCGGTTTTTTCTAAATGACAGAATGACCCGGCATCAGGACAGCGGGTGCATCAGTCGATCTATGGCCTTGCTGATCATCCCCTTTTCCGGCTTCGTTGGGACGACACCGACATAGGCGAAATCCTCTTTCTGGATATGCTCTACCAGCCACACTTTCAGTTCATCCAACAGCCTCTCGGCAATATCCTCACCGGCATCGAGATCCTGCTGGTATTTTTTGATCTTGCGGGTGAACGTCTCGTGGATGATCTTGTGCTGTGAGATCTGCTCATAACCGCACTGCTCCATCAGGCTCTCTTCGAAGGCGAAGTGGCCAATGGTGTAATCAGTCAGTTGCTCCATGACATCGACAACGGACATCTCATCCTTGCGCCCGATTGCCTGATACTGCGCCCGATTGCCTGATACAGGGTATTGATGTAATCGACGATTCTGCGGTGTTGGTGGTCGATCACGTCGACGCCCATGTTGTAGGCATCATCCCACTCAAAAAACATAAGCCCCCTCCTGAGAAAACTCTCTAAAAAAACAGAATGGTGAATATCGGCAACCTATTGACGAGTTCTTTTAATTTTTACTTCCAACAAGCCCTGCAGCTGATTCCACCATTAAGTCTGACCCAATGCAAACCAGCACAAATCCCCTTTTTTGTTTGATGTCTTTTGCAATAAATCAGCCACAGAGCTGGGATATCCACTGCTTCATCACTTGGTAGTGACTACCTTCCCAGTAGACATGATCACACTGACCACAACGCAGAAAGCGCTCCCTGATCTCCAGGACCCTTTGAGGGAGGTTGCCTAGTATTTCATTGGACTCCAGTTCATGCAGTTCGCCATTGCAGCGCATGCAACGGCAGAAAGGGGAGATCTTACCGCACAGATCCAGCCTGTTGATGAGATAGGCGAGCTGCTCCCGGGGTGAAAAAGCCCGAATATAACAGCCATGGGTAACTGCCCTGTGCATGAGCAGAGCGCGGTCGCGGCTCAGCAGGATACGCTGCTGCTCTGAGGAAAGACGTGCCACTGCCAATCGTTCCGGTACAGGGTATCGAAGCCGAGCATGCGCAAGTAGCCAGCCAGCTTGCCCAGGTGCGCATCAGCCAGAAATCTTACGGTGCGCAGCGGATAGCCCCTCAGGCGCAGCAGCGGCGTGACATCCAGGGACTCGAATACCGGGTAGACACTGATCCTGTCACCGTCGGGAGCCAATTGCTCCAGGTCCACCGACACACCGTTGAGCAACACCACCTCCACTTCCGTATGAGGTACACCGAATGTTTCGATCAAGTGCCTTACCGTGGCCGACTCGTTGAATTCAAGCCGGCGATCTTGTTTGCGGACCGGCCTGGGCAGGAAATCGTTCAGCTCTTCATAGAAGCGAAGGGTGGCAACAGCCATGATTGAATTCAGCGGTAGCCGGCTGCCTCCAACTCCGCCAACAGAAAGCGAAGCTCATCGGCAAACTCGTTGATGCCACCTTCGGGGCTGCCGAGACGCCCCCTCTCCATGCGGTAACGAAGCGCTGCAATGAAAGTATCCTCCGGCTCCCACTGCCCCTCGAATCCGTCCACAGAGTCGTGACTGGCATTTACCTCGAACAGTGCGCCCGCCCTTCGCATCAAAACGAAAGCCTCACCGCAGTATGCGTCCCGGGCATAGGAGGCGAGCAGCACCTCCGCCCCATGCAGGTCGTGATCAGCTATGCCAAATGCCTGTTTGAGTTCGGCTAAACCGCCCTCATGCCAGTCGTTGAGAAAGAGTCCCTTTTTATCCATTCATTAACCCGCCGGGCTAATCGATATCAAAGTCGGCCCAGATTGGACAGTGGTCGGATGGCTTCTCCATCCCCCTTATATCGTAGGCTATTCCGGCATCTCTGCACACGCTATTGAGGGAATCGGTAGCCATTATCAGGTCAATCCGCAGCCCCCTTCTCGGTTCCCGATCAAACCCCCTGCTTCGGTAATCGAACCAGCTGAAACGGTCATCCACATCCGGATGGAGGGTACGGAAAGTGTCGCGCAGCCCCCAATCGCCCAGTGTTTGCAACCACTCCCGCTCCTCGGGTAGGAAGCTGCACTTGCCGGTCTTGAGCCAGCGCTTGGCATTGTCCGGGCCGATGCCGATATCACTGTCCAAGGGGGCAATGTTCATATCGCCTATCACCACCAGTTTCTCATCGGGCGTGAATTGGCTGCCCAGGTAATCCATGAGGTCAGCATAAAATTTACGCTTGGCAGGAAACTTCACCTCGTGGTCCCGGCTCTCCCCCTGGGGAAAATAGCCGTTGATCACCGTGATGCGCTCACCACCATCGGTTTCATAAACACCGCAGATCAGGCGTTTCTGGGCATCGTCACCGTCACCCGGAAAGCCCTTCTGTACCGAAAGCGGTTCACGCTTGGATAGCAACGCTACGCCATAGTGGGTTTTCTGCCCGAAATAGTGAGCCTTGTAGCCGAGTTCCTCGATCATCTCCAGGGGAAAATCGGGATCCTGGACCTTGGTCTCCTGAATACCGATGATGTCCGGGTCGTACTGCTTCTTGAGCGCCTGCAGTTGATGCTGACGGGTTCGGATACCGTTAGTATTGAAAGAGACGATCTTCATGCTTACCTTCTGTGGACTAGGATTATTGAAGAGCAAAGACTATCAAACCGCATTTTCCATCGCCATGGATAAAACACGGTAAGCGTCCGGGCGTTACAGCCTGTACAAGGAACGACCAACGCGGTAGATGTCCACCTCTTTTAACGTAAGTGGGCACCTGTCATGTGTCCACGA
>NZ_MPRJ01000081.1 GCF_002020805.1 Solemya velesiana gill symbiont
GCAAAAAAGTTCGGTTGC
Source organism: Solemya velesiana gill symbiont (assembly GCF_002020805.1). Classification (GTDB taxonomy): domain Bacteria; phylum Pseudomonadota; class Gammaproteobacteria; order Chromatiales; family Chromatiaceae; genus Sedimenticola_A. The sequence goes on from NZ_MPRJ01000081.1 coordinate 19, forward strand.
ATAGTCTGTGTACTGTGATTGAAAAGTTGTGTGTGTGTTATTATCGCAGATTAAGGTGGGTTTTTAGAGATTCCCATAAGCAGGAATACCAGAATCAGGAGATAACCTATGCCCTCATTTGACGTCGTATCCGAGGTGGATATCCAGGAGGTGAAAAATGCCGTGGATCAGTCCAACCGCGAAGTGAGCACCCGCTTTGATTTCAAGGGGGTGGGCGCCAAGTTCGAGCACAACAAGGAGGAGATCAAGCTGAGTGCGGAGCAGGATTTTCAGCTCAAGCAGATGCTGGATATCCTGCGCCAGAAACTGGCCAAGCGAAATATCGATGTTGGCTGCATGGAGGTGAAAGATTCGGAGTGCAGCCTGAATGCCGCCCGCCAGCTGGTGGTGATCAAGCAGGGCATAGATACGGATACCGCCCGCAAGATGGTCAAAGGGATCAAGGCCAGCAAGCTCAAGATGCAGGCCCAGATCCAGGGTGAACAGGTGCGGGTGACCGGGAAAAAACGCGATGACCTGCAGCAGGTGATCGCGCTGCTGAAAGACAGCGACTACGGACTGCCGCTGCAGTTCATCAATTTCAGGGACTGAGTGATGACAATGGTTCGGCCTGTCGTTCTACTCGGCGCGCTTCTTCTGGCAATGCTCTCTGCCAGTGCGGGAGCTTCAGATGCAGACACCGATAAGTCCGAGCGGGTACTTCAAAGTCTTTCGCTTCTTCTGCCTGACCTGCAGCTGTACAGTGTGACCCAATCGCCGGTACCCGGGCTTTACGAGGTGGTTGTCGGTCCGCAGGTCATCTATGTCACCGAGGATGCCCGCTATGTTCTGCGTGGGGATGTTATCGATCTTGAGCAGCGAAAGAACATCACCCTGCCGAGTCTCAACAAGGCAAAGCTCCAGGCGGTGGAGAAGGTCGGAGAGGACAACATGCTGATCTTCGCACCGGAAAACACCAGGTACACGGTAACGGTGTTCACCGATATCGATTGCGGTTTCTGCCGCAAGCTGCATAAGGAGATGGATGAGTACAACAAGCGCGGCATTCGTGTGCGTTACCTGTTGTTTCCAAGGGCGGGTGTCGAAAGCCCCTCGTTCAGTAAAGCGGTTTCCGTCTGGTGTGCAAAAGACCCCAAGGAAGCCATGACCCAGGCAAAGTTGGGCAAGGTGGTTGAGGAGATGAAGTGTGACAACCCGGTACGCAGGCATATGGCACTGGGAGAGGCCATGGGGGTGACCGGCACCCCGGCCCTGCTGCTCGCCAATGGCGAAATGATTCCGGGCTATATTCCACCCGACAAGATGGAGCGTCTGCTGTCTGAGCTGCCTGGAGAATAGACTGGACAGCAGAAACCCTACCACGCAGCATCTTTAGGAATTAAGTTACTGATTTTTTCTGGAAATGTGCGCTCGTTTGCAGTTTGGTCTTCTGATCTGTTCCAAGATTCATGGCGGGGTATGAAGACTTGCTAGAGCTGACTTTTATATGAATTTAATGTCCATCGAGGCGGTGTCACGCTCTGACAAGGGTCTCGTCCGAGAGATCAACGAGGATAACCTGGCAACGCTGCCGGAGTTTGGCCTGGTGGTGCTTGCCGACGGAATGGGTGGACACAATTCAGGTGAAGTAGCGAGCCAGGTGGCCGTGGAGACCATGGCCTCCTACCTGATGCCGGTGCTGGCTTCGGTTGGCGAGGCGCCGTTGGAAGAGGCGGTAGTGGCGGCTAACGACACGATTTTTGCCACTATCGAAGAAGAGTCCCAATTTAACGGCATGGCCACTACGGTGGTGCTCGGGGTGTTTGGAGAGCAGACACTGCGTTATGCACATGTGGGAGACTCCCGGCTCTATTGCTACAGCGATGGACAGCTGGGGCTTCTGACCAGGGATCATTCGATGATCCAGGAACTGGTCAACCAGGGAATGTTTGAAAACACGGAGGAGGCCCGTGAGGCAGGCGTACAAAATAACGTACTGACCCGTGGGTTGGGTGTCGACCAACAGGTGGAGGTCGATATCGCTGAAATAGAGATAAAAACCGGCGACCTGTATCTCTTCTGCTCGGATGGTCTGAGCAACATGGTAAGTGATGGCGTGATGGAAGAGTTACTGGCTGCAACGGATGAAGATATCGAGTCGACGGCTGATAAACTTCTAGCACTAGCGCTGGAAAATGGCGGCCTGGATAATGTTTCTCTAGTCCTGGTACGCCCGCAGTTTGATTAGGCGATAGGGCTAATGCACGCAGTGATGTTTAAAAGTGAGAAAGTTTCGCCCGGGGAATGTGAGATGGAGGAGCTGGTAGTTTACAAAGATGACGTCGTCGTAACCGAGATCGATCTGGATAAGCCGGAGATCTTGATCGGCCGTGGTGTGGAGTGTGATGTTCATCTCGATGATCTCTCCGTCAGCAGGCATCATGGTCAGTTGCGCAAGATCTTTACGGATTTCTTCATTGAAGACCTGGGGAGTACCAACGGCACCCTGCTGAACGAAAAGCCGATCAAGAAACACATTCTCAAGAATGGCGATGTGCTTACCCTTGGCGCCTTCAGACTGCGGTATGTAAGGGAAGGGGCAGTTGAAGAGGAGGAGGATCTGGACAAGACCGTTGTCCTCGAGGTCCCAAAGCAGGGTGCAGCGTCAAAGGCTCAGCCGGCCCGCAGCCTCACACCGAAGACCGCAGCGGTCAAGTTTTTCCGGGGGGCGAACAAAGGGCATTCAGACGAGATCAAGCGACCTCTCTATACCATCGGCAAGCCCGGTGGCGACGTGGCAGCCATCGCACGCCGGCCCCAAGGCTTCTACCTGCTCCATATTGGCGGGGATCACTATCCCAAGATCAACGACAAGGAGATCGATGTCTCCGGTGGTGTGCAACTCCACGAAGGTGACCTAGTGGAAGTGGGGGAGAATCTCGCCGAGATCTCTTTTGGCTAGTGTTAACAGGCCCTTAGCCCTAAAGCCGCTCTCTAATCCGTTTTAAGCTGTTTCAGCCGGTAGAGCTCGTCCAGCGCTTGTCGTGGTGTGAGCTCATCGGGATTCAGTTCGTTCAGTGCTTCCTCAACGGCAGATGGCGCAGTTTTGGTGGCAGCTGCAGGCTCAGTGGCAAACAGGGACAGCTGGTTGACCTGTTGCTCGGTGTGACGCTGGGCTGACTGTTCCAACTCCTCGAGTCTCAACCTTGCGCGATCGATGATGCGCCGTGGCACGCCCGCCAGGGCCGCTACCTGCAGGCCATAGCTCTGGTTTGCCGGCCCCTCGCGTACCGTATGCAGAAAGACGATGCTGTCGCCGTGCTCTACCGCATCCAGGTGGGCATTGGCAATTCCCGGGTACTCTTCCGGCAGGGTGGTCAGCTCGAAGTAGTGGGTGGCGAAAAGGGTATAGGCACGGATTCGGGTGGCCAGTTCCACGCCGCAGGACCAGGCCAGTGACAAGCCGTCGAAGGTGCTGGTGCCGCGCCCGATCTCGTCCATCAACACCAGGCTCTGTTCTGTAGCGTTATGCAGAATATTGGCGGTCTCCTCCATCTCCACCATGAAGGTTGAGCGCCCCCCCGCCAGGTCGTCGGAGGCACCGATACGGGAGAAGATGCGGTCCACGGGGCCGATGCGTGCAGCGGATGCCGGTACGAAACTCCCGGCATAGGCCATGAGCACGATCAGTGCGCACTGGCGCATGAAGGTGGATTTACCTCCCATGTTGGGTCCCGTGATGATCAGGATGCGGCGCTGGTCGCTGAAGTTGACGCTGTTGGCCACGAACGGGTTGTCACTTACCTGCTCCACCACCGGGTGGCGCCCATCGGTGATATCGAGGCCCGGTTCGTCATCCAGTTCAGGTGCATTGAGTTCCAGGCGCTCAGCCCGCTCGGCGAAGTTGGTGATGACATCCAGTGCCGCAAGGGCGTCGGCACACTGCTGGAGCAGGGGGGTGGATGCCTGGAGCTTGTCCAGCAGCTCATCGTAGAGCTGTTTCTCACGGGCCAGGGCACGCTCCCTCGCGGAGAGCACCTGGTCTTCGAATTTCTTCAGCTCCGGTGTAATGAAACGCTCGGCCCCTTTCAGGGTCTGCCGCCTGACATAATCCTCCGGCACCGAGTCGGATTGACTGCGGCCAATCTCGATGTAGTAACCGTGGACCCGGTTGTAACTGACCTTCAGGGTGGCGATGCCGGTGCGCTCCTTCTCCCGGCTCTCCAGGTCGAGCAGGAACTGGTCGGCGTTCTGGGAGAGATTTCTCATCCTATCCAGTTCGTCGTCGTAGCCTTCTGCCAGGACGCCGCCGTCACGTATCAGCATGGGCGGGGTCTCTATAACCGCTCGTTGCAGCAGGTCGATAACTTCGGGGTGAGTACCGACTTCGTCGGAGAGGCTTGTCAGCAAAGGTGCATCCAGGTCGCCCAGCCGCTTCTGCAGCGTGGGCAGTGCCGCCAGGGAGTCGCGCAGGGTGGCGAGGTCTCGCGGGCGGGCAGATTTCAGGGCGATACGCGCCAGAATGCGTTCGATGTCGCCGATGCCCTGCAGCTGGTCCTGGAGGTTCATATGGGCGTGTTGCTCCAGCAGGTGGCTGATGGCGTCGTGGCGCTCCCTTACGCGATGGGTGTCACGCAGGGGGCGGTTCAGCCAACGGCGCAGCAGGCGGCTGCCCATGGGGGTGGCGGTGCGATCCAGGATGCCGGCCAGGGTATGCTGGGGCTGACCGCTCAGGCTGTGATCCAGCTCCAGGTTGCGTCGGGTGGCGGCATCGATGATGACGGCATCTTCCCGCCGCTCCACGGACAGGCCGCGGATATGGGGCAGGGCGCTGCGCTGGGTGTCTTCCACGTACTGCAGCAGGCAGCCCGCGGCAGCGACAGCCAGGGGCTGGTCGGCACAGCCGAATCCCCCCAGGTCGCGGGTGCCGAACTGGCGGGTTAGCAGCCTTTCGGCGGTTTCGAAGTCAAAGTGCCAGCTGGGACGGTGAGTCACCCCTCGTTGTTGCGGGGTTGTCGAGGGCAGCTCGTAATCCTCTGGCAGTAGCAGTTCTGCGGGGCGCAGGCGTTCCAGTTCTCCTGCAAGGGCCTCCTCTGAGGCCATTTGCTGGATCACGAAGCGGCCACCACTGAGATCCAGGGTGGCGAGGCCGAACTGGCCATCCGATCCCAGCAGGGCAGCAAGCAGGTTGTCTCTTCGCTCCTCCAGCAGGGCCTCGTCGGTGACGGTGCCGGGGGTGACGATGCGCACCACCTTCCGCTCCACCGGTCCCTTGCTGGTGGCGGGATCGCCTACCTGTTCGCAAATGGCGACCGATTCCCCCTGGCGGACCAGTTTCGCCAGGTAACCCTCTGCCGCATGGTAGGGAACCCCGGCCATGGGGATGGGTTGTCCTGCGGATTTGCCCCGCTTGGTCAGGGTGATCTCCAGCAGCCGTGCAGCTTTCTCTGCATCGCCATAGAATAGTTCGTAAAAGTCTCCCATGCGGTAGAAGACCAGCATCATGGGATACTCCGCCTTGATGCGCAGGTACTGCTGCATCATCGGTGTATGTTGTTCTTTTTTTTCTAATGAACTCATGCCGTTACGCTGCTCTATTTATTGATCTATAAGTATTTATTCTTTTTAGGTCGTCTCTTGTAGTATCATCGAGTCTCACGAAATATCATCCAATCTCAGGAAAAAGTGTAACTTGAAGTGTAGCTCTTGTTGGTGTAACTTTCCATGGAAAGTTACACTTTTTTCCATTGCGTCGGACAAACTGACATCAATTCAAGAGGATGCCAATGGCAACAGTACAGAATACCAAACCCTTGTCTTCCAGGACAGTGGAGACGATGAAGGCGGGAGATAAGATCAAGGCCGACAAGGGGGAAAACATTGGCTTGCGAGTGAAATGCGGGGCTACCGGATTAAAGACATTTTTCTATCGCTATACCAGCCCAATCACCTCAAAGCTCGTTCAGGTGAAAATCGGCAACTTCCCGGCGACCTCCCTGGCCGAAGCGAGATTGAAACTCCAGGAACTTAAACAAATTCGCCGCCAGGGACACTGCCCGGCAACCGAGGCCAAAGAGGAGAAACGGCTGAAACGGGAGCAAGCCCAGGAATTGGAACTGGGACAACGAGAGTCAGTTAAGGAATCCTTCACAGTGGAGAAACTCGTAGAGCTCTACCTGACCCAGTATATCGAAGACCGGAAATCTCCAAGCGGAAAGGCCATCGCCGGCGCACGAAAACCGAAAGGTCAGTCTGAGACGCGCAGAACCCTCTATGGCGATGTGATTCCTAAGTTGGGGGAGTTGGCGGCAAATGCTGTCACGCGAAAGGCTGTGGTGGATATGATTATGGCAATTGTTCAACGTGGGGCAAATGTTCAAGCAGGAAATGTACTGAGAGAGCTTTCCGCCGCCTACGAGTTTGCGATTGGTCTGGGCTATTTTTCAGATGAGTTTGCAAATCCGGCAATTCTCGCCAAAGCAAGCCTCAGACAGGCCAAGGTGAAACTCACCCATCAGCGAGGAAAAAGAGTCCTCTCTGATACCGAATTGGCGACGTTGCTGAAATGGTTGCCTGGGTCTGATTACACCGCAACACAGAAGAGTGTTCTTCGGTTTACCCTCTGGACAGGGTGTCGTACTGGGGAGGTCTGCAATGCGGCCTGGAAGGACATCGACTTGAAGAAACGAACATTCCACATAAGGGAGAGCAAGACGGAGGTCGAGCGCTATGTGCAATTGCCCAGCCAAGCGGTGGAGTTCCTGAAAACACTTCGCCTGACCACTGGGGACTACCCGTTTCCATCCCAGAAAACGCGGTTGCCTATCCAGCAAAAGCAGTTAACCGAGCAGGCCTGGCGGATGAGAGTAAGCAACAAGATGGTAGCTCTTCCGGCCTGGACACCTCATGATCTGCGCAGAAGCGTTCGGACTGGCCTCTCACGTTTGCAATGCCCAAACGAAGTGGCAGAAGCCGTATTGGGGCATTCACGCAAAGGAATAGAGGGAACGTATGATTTGCACGGATATGAGAAGGAGTGTAAGCGCTGGCTGCAGAAATGGGCGGATCATCTGGACGCGCTTATTCGTTAGTAGTTGAGACTCGGTCTTACAGTAAGTGCCAAGCTTCAACAGGGTGTGTTCGACCCACCCGGTCGTTCAAGGCAGCGTTAGTTCAATGGCAATATCTGAGTGGAGCAGTCACCCAGCGTGGCTGCTAAAGGGTAGCAAGTCGGCCAAAACGGCTATTGCGGTTCTCAGCCACCAACGACCGCAACCAGTCGGTTAACAGCCGTAGCCAACTGGGAGTGGTCACAGCAAAGGCTATCCAGGTCAGCGATGAACGTAGGAATAGCTAACAACAGAGCTACACGCAACAGGAACTTGGAGTGGCTTACCGCGTAGATACTGGCCAGCAGCACGCCCCATAGCAGGATGTCCAGGGTAGCAAGGCCCAGGATGTCTCTCGGCCAGAAGGGGTAGGCCAGGAGCATGAGCGTCAGAACCAGCAGCAGCCCGAAATATTGGCTGCGGGTCCACTCCGGTAACCACTTTAAAGCAGCTTCTCTGGCCTGTTCGGTAAGTTCCGTCATGTGTAAAGACTCTGTCAGATGCAGCGGTTAATGCTCACTGAAATAGACCGGGCGACACCGAGGTTTATGTCACATCGACGGATTATTAACTTTTGATGGAAGGTATTAACTGGCTCGTTGCAAAAAGCAACGCGGCGGCAACTACAACAGAAGGGCCCGCCGGTGTGTCCCACTGCCAGGACGCTCCCAAGCCAAGAAGAACAGCCACTGCTGCGACACCCGCGGCAGCCAGGGCCATCTGCTCCGGGGTGCGGCTGATGCGGCGGGCTGCTGCTGCCGGGATGATCAACATGGAGGTGATCAGGAGCACGCCGACGATCTTCATGGATACGGCGATCACCAGCGCGATCAGGAGCATGAAAATCAGGCGTATCCGGGTGATCGGAACCCCTTCCACCCGGGCCAGTTCCGGGTGCACCGTCAGTGACAGCAGTGGTCGCCAGATCAGGACCAGCGTCGTCATTGCCAGCGCACCTCCCCCCCAGACCCAGAGGAGGTCCCCTGCGCTCACGGCAAGGATGTCGCCGAACAGGTAGCCCATGAGGTCTACACGGACGCTGGTCTGGAAGGAGATCGCCACCAGGCCCAGGGAGAGGGCGCTGTGGGCGAGGATGCCCAACAGAGTGTCAGTGGTCAGTTGTCGGCGTCCCTGCAGGCTGATCAGCAGCAGGGCGATTGTTACAGCAACGAGCACCACCGAGAGATTGAGGTTGAGGCCGAGCAGGAAACCCAGTGCCACACCCAGCAGGGCGGAATGGGCCAGGGTGTCGCCGAAGTAGGCCATGCGCCGCCAAACCACGAATACTCCGAGCGGACCGGCGATCATGGCCACGCCCAGGCCGGCGGTGAGAGCACGCAGCATGAAATCATCCATGGTGGTGTTCCTCGTCTGGGACCACAGCACCATGGATGTCATGGGTGTGGTCGTGATGGTGTGTATAGACCGCGAGCTTGGAACTGGTGTGGGCGCCGAACAGTTCCAGGTAGGCAGGATGCCGGCTGACTGCTTCCGGGTGACCCGAGCAGCAGACGTGGCGGTTTATACACGTCACGCGGTCGGTGGCTGCCATCACCAGGTGCAGATCGTGGGAAATCATCAATACACCACACTGATGCTGGTCCCGAATGCGGGTGATCAGCGAATAGAGTTCGGACTGGCCGGTGACATCGACACCCTGTACCGGTTCATCCAGTACCAGCAGGTCGGGATCACGCAGAAGCGCCCGTGCCAGCAACACCCTTTGATGCTCGCCGCCGGAGAGGGTTTGCATAGGGCTTTTCAGCAAGTGATTGATATTGAGCTCATTGGCAATTCCAGTAAGTTTTTCCGAAGTTGCGCTTCCTGTCAGTGTCAGAAACTGTTGGACGGTCAGTGGCAGGTTGTCGGGCAGTGAAAGGCGTTGTGGCATATAGCCGATCTTCAAGTCGTCTTGAAGATGTACGCTGCCCCGGTCCGGTTGCAGCAGTCCCAGCAGGATGCGAACCAAGGTCGTCTTTCCTGCGCCATTGGGGCCGATCAGGGTCACGATCTCATTGCGGGAAACGCTTAGGTCCACTCGTTCCAGGACGTCGCGACCATTGAGCCGGATGCCGATGTCTTGGGCCGAGATCAGTGGCTCCTGGGGGCTGTTCATCCTGTGCTCCCATGTTCACAGGTGGCGCAGACGCCGCTGATTTCAAGGGTCTGCCGCTCAACCCGAAAGCCAAGGCGCTTGGCATCCCTGGCAATGGCATCGTCGATCACCGGGTCATCCAGTTCAGCGGCTTCACCACATTGGTCGCAGATGAAGAAACGGGGGGCGTGATGGTGATCGAGATGGCTGCAACCGACATAGGCGTTGAGGGAGGCGATACGGTGAATGAGTCCGTGCTCCATGAGAAAGTCGAGAGAGCGGTAGACAGTTGGAGGGGCTGCCTTGCGATTATTGCTGCTGATCTTCTCCAGCAGGTCATAGGCGCCCACCGGGCGATGGCTAGCCCAGACCAGTTCCAGCACGCGGCGCCTCAGTTCGGTCAGCCGCAGACCGTTTTCACGGCAGTAGCGTTCCGCCTCGTTCAGTGCCGTTTTGATGCAGGCTTTGTGATCGTGGTTGGCTGCCGGAAACAGGTCTTTCTCTTTTTTTGAGGCCATCTATTGCTCCACTTGGTTCTGGCGAAGGCAATCGACCAATGCATCGGTGAGGTTGCGCATCAGCCTGAAATAGGTGTCCGTATCGGCAGGAAGTTCGGCGCCGAGGGGGTCGAGTATGCCGTTTTCAGTCCCTGTTCCCCGGGTGATGGTGTGTGCCAGTTTGGGTTGGAACTGGGGTTCGCTGAACACGCAGGAGGCGCCAAGGCTTTTTATTTTTGCACGTAGTTTATGAACCCGTTTTGCCCCGGGCATATGTTCCGGGCTGACAGTAACCGAGCCTACGGCGTTCAGGCCGTACTGTTGCTCGTAGTAGGGATAGGCATCATGGAAGACAATGAAGGGGGTAGATCGTATGGCCAGGGTCTTTTCCCGTATCTCGCTATCCAGTACCTTCAGCCTGGCCTGTATTGCGCCTGCATTCTGTAAATAGATTGCTTTGTTGCCAGGGTCGAGACGACCGAGTTCCTGCTGGGCAATGCGCACGATCAGTGCGGCATTTTTGGGTGAGAGCCAGATATGGGGATTGGCATTGTGGTGATGCTCTTCCTTCTCGTGTTCATCATGGTGAAGGTGGCTTTCCCAGACGCCACCTTCGCGCATGGGTATCAGGTTGACGCCTTCGGTCGCGATCAGTTCGATAATGCGGGAGTCACTCTTCTGATTCTCCAGTATATGTTCCAGGGGTGTCTCCAGCTCTTCACCGATCCAGAATATCAGTTTGGCCTGGTTGATCTTGCGAGCATCTGAAGGGCGCAGTGAGAAGGCGTGTGGGGATTCGCCACCACTGATTAGAAGCTCGGGGGTGTCGACACCCTCCATCACGCCCGCCACCAGGGAGTGGACAGGCTTGATGCTGACCAAGACGCGGGGTGCTTTCGCCAGTACGCTGCAGGGCTGGAGCAGCAAGGCGATGGCGATGATTGCAATGCGCAGGATGAGGGATGTGCTTCCCATGAACGAAAGGGCTCCAAGTGTGCAATAGGTGAAATGTTATAATATTACACTAGTTTGCCGGGGGTGTTGGGTTCATTTGGGGTACATCCTGTACATAAAAAAACCCGGTCCTGTGGACCGGGTTTTTATGCTAAGCCTGAAAAGGAGCTTAAGCGTCGTAGTTTGAACCTACGAAATCCCAGTTAACGATGTTCCAGATCTCCTCGAGATACTTGGGACGGGCGTTACGGTAGTCGATGTAGTAGGCGTGCTCCCAGACGTCGATGGTCAGCAGGGGAGTCTTGCCGTCGGTCATGGGGTTGGCGGCATTGGAGGTGTTGACGATCTCGACGCTGCCGTCGCCATTCTTGACCAGCCAGGTCCAGCCGGAGCCGAAGTTGGTTGCGGCAGACTGGGCGAACTGCTTCTTGAACTCTTCAAAGGAACCGAAAGCGCTGTTGATGGCAACGGCCAGGGTGCCGGAGGGTGCGCCACCGCCGTTGGGGCTGAGGCAGTTCCAGTAGAAGGTGTGGTTCCATACCTGGGCAGCGTTGTTGAAGATGCCGCCGGAGGACTTCATGACGATCTCATCCAGGGAGGCGTCCTCGAACTCGGTGCCGGGTACCAGGTTGTTGAGATTGGTTGCATAGGTCTGGTGGTGCTTGCCGTAGTGGAACTCCAGGGTCTCCTGGGAGATGGTGGGTTCCAGGGCATTCATGTCATAAGGCAGGGCAGGTAGTTCGTGTGCCATTGCTATTGTTCTCCTGAAAATGGAAAAAGTACCGGCCTAGCCGGTATAAAAACCAACCAAAATTCTAGGTAATAATTAGGGGCAATCTAAATGGTGGTCAGCTGCAATGCAAGATTGAGCATCACTACTATCTGTCACCCTCGCTTCAATATCAAGTGGGTTTTTTTCATCCTGTTTGCAACAGACGTGCAGCAAGAATTGGTGATTGGCCTCCTGATAGGCTCTTTGTTCTTTTGTAATTCGTCAAATATCAACTATAGGGAACCTCGAAAAACACCGTCGTCATCATCAGCTGATCACGTGACCGGTTAAAACAGCAGCCCAATATTCGATTTCCCGTTCATTTCTTCGTTCTC
>NZ_MPRJ01000082.1 GCF_002020805.1 Solemya velesiana gill symbiont
AAACTGGAAAAAGAAAGTAATCTCAGGCCATAATCCGGCTATCTAGGCGGGTCAATATTAGATGCAAAACCTGGGTCAGCTTTAACTGCAAATCAACACCAGCCAATGGCTCGCCAGCGCTCGAGGGTACGCTGGGATAAGTCCCATCGTTCGGCAAGTTGCTTCTGATTGATGTGGTTACAGGTGAATTTCGGGTGGTTCATGGCTTTGCTCCTTTGCGTTGTTTTCGCCATGAACGCTTCCTGTTGCGCAGTTATCAGGTGAATAGTGCCGTTGGCGGGTGCTTGATACCGGTCAGTAGTGTATAGCCAGCATTATTCAGGGGAGTGGAGGCCTTGGTGAGAACCCTTCGGCTCGGTAAAAAATGCATGAGCATCAGGAGCATGTGGCAAAAAAATGGAACCTGGTGATTTCCGTGTTCAACATAAATCCCACATGCAGAGTCTCGGTTTGCAAGGCGTGGAAGAACCTGTCGGATGTACCCTTAAAAATCCGAAGAACTCAGAATAAAACGTGTGAACTTTTTGATGGGGTTATCAGCAACGAATGGTAATTGAGAATCATTAGCGTCCGATGCTGGAAATTCTGTCAAGTGCGCCAGCTTTATCACTGTATTTATTAGATATTTAGTATTGGAAATAACACTAATAAAGAGCATTAAGAAATGCTTATTAGTAGTACTAATAACGAAACAAGGAATGTTGATTAGAATTGATGGTTCTTATCATTATCATCTCTGCCTGGAACAAAGGAGATCAATACCAATGATTAATACCAACCCTTTCAGCGAGCTATCTGGATCCATCTCGCCAGAAATCATGCAGATGTACGTCATTCTGATGGTGATTCTGGTAGTCGGGGGCGTTGTCCTCGACATGGTGCACAAGAAAAGTGCCAAGTACTTCTTTGAAAATTCAAAGAAAGCCCAAAAAAACGCAAAACGCACTGTCAGCAGTGGTGAAAAAGTTTCACTTGCTGTTCAGACTGTTGCCAGCGAGGTTATTACCTCGTCCGAGTTCTGCAATCCGGCACGTCGTGTTTCTCACCTCTTCCTCATGTACGGATTCATTATCTTCGTTGTCTCCACGGCAACCCTGATTTTTGGTTATCCGACTGCTGCTGAAGCTGGTATCTGGCCCATGCTGTGGCACCTGGGTGCTGCAATGGTGGCCATCGGCGGTTACTGGTTCTGGTTCCTTATCCGTGTAGATCGTTACTCAGAAGGTGCGCCTCTGGCTCGCCTTGTACGTGCTGACCTGTTCATCGTTTCTCTGCTGGCTACCGTCACTTTTGCACTGATCTGGTCTTTTGCAGGTGCTGGTCTTGCAGGTTGGAACATGCTGTTCTTCGGTCTGTTTGTCATCTCCGCCACTGTACTGTTCGGCGGTGTAATTTGGTCTAAGTTTGCCCACATGTTCTTCAAGCCGGCTGCGGCTTACCAGAAGAAGATCACCAAGGCCGATGGTTCCCAGGAGAACCTCCCGGATGTAGGCGAAATGAACGATCCTGCTATTCACGCACGCTATCCGGATATCCCCGAATACATGGGTACCAACCCACCTAACATGGGCCTCGGCATCAAGCGCGAGTCTCCAAACCACTACTGAGTCGTTTCAACTACTCAACATATTAAGAGAGGATTGATATGCCAACTTTCGTATATATGACTCGTTGTGACGGCTGCGGACACTGTGTCGACATTTGTCCTTCGGACATCATGCACATCGACCCGACTTTGCGCCGTGCATACAACATCGAACCAAACATGTGCTGGGAGTGTTACTCCTGTGTTAAAGCCTGCCCACACCACGCGATTGACGTTCGTGGTTATGCAGACTTCGCCCCCCTGGGTCACTCTGTACGAGCGATCCGCGACGAGGAGAAGGGTGTTATCGCCTGGCGCATCAAGTCCCGCAACGGCGAGACTGACCTGAATCTGCTGGCGCCCATTACCACCAAGCCTTGGGGTAAGCACATTCCTCAGCTCGCGGATGCACCTGCGCCCAGCCAGGAAATGCGTAACAGCCAGCTGCTGTACAACGAACCTAAATACATTCGTATGGACGATGGTGATATCCACACCCTTGAGTCCAATGGCTTGCATATGGAAAAAGGGGTGTACTACTAATGGCCTACAAAACTATCGTAGAAGACAATATCGATATCCTGGTTGCAGGTGCTGGCCTCGGCGGTACCGGCGCAGCTTTCGAAGCGCGCTACTGGGGTAAAGACAAGAAGATCGTTATCGCTGAAAAGGCGAACATCGACCGCTCCGGTGCTGTTGCACAGGGTCTGTACGCGATCAACTGCTACATGGGTACCCGCTTCGGCGAGAACAACCCTGAAGATCACGTTCGTTACGCTCGTATCGACCTGATGGGCATGGTTCGTGAAGACCTGCTGTTCGATATGGCTCGTCACGTTGACTCCGCGGTTCACCAGTTCGAAGAGTGGGGCATGCCTGTCATGCGCAACCCTAAGACCGGCGCGTACCTGCGTGAAGGTCGCTGGCAGATCATGATCCACGGTGAGTCCTACAAGCCTCTCGTAGCTGAAGCTGCGAAGAAGTCTGCTGACAAGGTCTACAACCGTATCTGTGTAACCCACCTGCTGATGGACGATGGCAAAGAGAACCGTGTTGCCGGAGCTGTTGGCTTCAACGTACGTACCGGTGATTACCACGTATTCAAGTCCAAGGCCGTTGTCGTAGGTGCCGGTGGTGCTTCCAACATCTTCAAGCCCCGCTCCGTAGGTGAGGGTGCTGGTCGTGTATGGTACGCCCCTTGGTCTTCCGGTTCCGCTTACGGTCTGATGATCGGCGCTGGCGCCAAGATGACCCAAATGGAAAACCGTATCGTACTGGCTCGTTTCAAAGACGGTTACGGCCCTGTAGGTGCTTACTTCCTGCACCTGAAGACCTATACCCAGAACTGCGACGGTGAAGAGTACGAATCCAAGTGGTTCCCCGCTCTGGAAAAGATGGTTGGTAAGGCATACCTGGACACCGAAGCGTCCCACGTATCTCACCGCCCCATTCCTACCTGTCTGCGTAACCACGCGTTCATCCACGAGGTGAACTCTGGTAAGGGTCCCATCCACATGGTTACCATGGAAGCGTTCCAGGATCCGCATCTCGAAGAGATCGGTTGGCACAACTTCCTGGGTATGACCGTTGGTCAGGCTGTTCTGTGGGCCGCTACCGACGTTAACCCCAAGTATGAGAACCCTGAGCTGACCACCTCTGAGCCCTATGTAATGGGTTCACACGCTACCGGTTGTGGTGCGTGGTGCTCCGGACCTGAAGATATCTCTCCTGATGAGTACTTCTGGGGCTACAACCGTATGACCACCGTTGAAGGCCTGTTCGGTGCTGGTGATGCTGTTGGTGGTACTCCTCACGCCTTCTCCTCCGGCTCCTTCACCGAAGGTCGTCTGGCTGCCAAGGCTGCCTGCGCCTACATCGATGATGGCAAGGCCGAGGGTATTCGTGTTTCCCAGGAGCAGATCGATCGCCGTCGCGAAGAGATCTACAAGCCCATGGAGCACTACAAGGTATACCGTAACGAGATCGTTGCCGGTAGCGTTAACCCCAACTACATCAACCCACGTCAGGGCCTGGATCGCCTGCAGAAGCTGATGGACGAGTACGCTGGTGGTGTAACTGTTAGCTACATGACCAACGAGAAGCTGCTGCACATCGGTCTGAAGAAGATGAAGACCCTCGAAGAGGATCTGGAGAAGGTGGCTGCTGAGAACATCCACGAACTGCTGCGTGCGTGGGAGTTGAAGCATCGTCACCTTGCATCTGAAGCGGTTATCCATCACACCCTGTTCCGTGAGGAAACCCGTTGGCCTGGTTACTACTACCGTGGTGACCACATGAAGGTTGATGATGAGAACTGGCATGTACTGAC
This sequence comes from Solemya velesiana gill symbiont, assembly GCF_002020805.1. GTDB lineage: Bacteria > Pseudomonadota > Gammaproteobacteria > Chromatiales > Chromatiaceae > Sedimenticola_A. The sequence goes on from NZ_MPRJ01000082.1 coordinate 3,915, forward strand.
CGTTTCTCGTCGTGATCCTCAGACTGGCGAATACACGATGGAAAAAGCTCCTCTGTACCACTTGGTTGGTGATATCGAGGACAAAGCTTTGGCTGAACTGAAAGCTACGGAAGGCAAGTAAGCCAATAAAAATACCAGGCAGGGGTTCCTTAGGGGCTCCTGTTTGGAATTATAAGAGGCCAATATTATTGCTGGCCTCTTTTTATTTGTATGTTATTGCATTTCTTGAATAAATAGAGAAACGTCAATGTACAGCACAGTTTTGGTGGTAGGGAACTGATTCTGGTCGGGGGCTTTTGCCTTTTGGTTAGATGTCGTAGAATTTCCGACCCCTCTAAGTTAACGAGCTGCAAATGAATATTATTGACAAGACAGATGAAGAGCTTCTGGCAATCGGGACCCCCTGGTGGGAAGACCTGATCAAGTACTCCAACAAGGGGCAGTACGGAAAATTCATCCAGAACTTTTCCACTGATCTGCTGCGGGGTCTGAATGAAGTGGAAGTGGGTAACCAGTTTGCCAAAAGCGATCTGACCCGGAGCCTCGACACTAACTACGATTTTCTGGGCTTTATCCGTCGTGGCGAACATGTCTCTTTCCTGTTTCGGGTGCGCAGCACCAAGAAGCCGGGTGAATGGCTGGGCAGAATGGTGCTCGGTTACGAAAGAGGCGAAGTCAAGATTTTTGCAGCATCGATTTTCTAAGTAGCCATGAAAGAGACCATACAGCAAAACAAGCTTGTTGAACTGAACTACAAGGTTCTCGATGAAAAGACCGGCCAGGTTCTTTCAACTGTCGAGTTTCCCATCAGTTATGTGCATGGCGCAGACCAGGTGCTCGCAACCATGGTCACCGACCAGCTCGAGGGACGTTCCGAAGGTGAGATCATCGAGGTTCCCATTGATGGCAACCTGATCTACGGCGCCCGAGATGAGGGGCTGGTTTTTACCGACCGTATCGAGAACGTGCCGGAAGAGCACCGGGAAGTCGGGACCAAGATCCTGATGGAAAACGAGAAGGGTGAGCCCAGGGAGTTCATCGTAACCCGCATGGATGACCAGACCCTGACCGTTGATGGCAACAACCCGCTTTGTGGCAGGGATCTGATCTTCAGGCTGGAGATCCTGACAGTCAGGGATGCGACCCTGGAGGAGATCGAGGCGGGTACCAAGGTGGTTAACGGACCCGATATCGATTTCGATCCCGATAAGGTTGTGCCGATCTAGCCGCCTTTTCTACTGATTGCTGAATGGATCGTCGTACAGTAGGATGCTGACATAGGGTGCGTAGGTCAAAACAGCCCCCTGGTTTGGCCCTAACTCGTTGAATGCATGGAGCACCTGTTCAAGGCGATGTTCATTTTCCGGCTCTTCTTTCAGCTTCTCCAGTGCTGAGATCAAGGGCGCTGTCTGCTCTGATTCGAGATGCGTATTGAGCATCTGGATCGCATCGTCGATCTTTGCGACATTAATATGCTTCAGGTTTCTCTTTAAGCGGTTCTGGTCAGGGTCGTCAAACTCCGGCGGCTCTTCAAACGCGTTCGGACTTTCCCCTGTGGGCATGCGGGTCGATTGAAGCCCGGCAAATGCGTTGAATTCTTCGAATGCCCTCTGCTTTAGTGCACTGACAAATGCATTGAACTCCTCCGTGTTTGGCTTTTCCAGGTAGAGTGATATGAGGGACTCACCATTTACGCGACTCTTGAAATGGAGGAGTGATTTGCTGATCACAGGCTCGGGATCGAGTACTGTCAGCATGACTGTCAATGTCTCTTCTTTCTTGAATGGCGCCTTGATACGAACATTGACATGATCGTCGACCAGTTCGAATTCCTGGCTGCCTTTAAAGAGATCTTTCTGTATGAGCTTTGTCGTCATATCGGCGTATTAACTTTTATCTGTTGAAAACTTCTTTCACCACGTCGGACACTAGCTCATGGGCGTAAGAGTTTTCGCCGCAATGGATAATCTCGTACTCATCGCCGATAAAGGCGAGAAAGGGATGAACCCTGGTGCCTTCCTGTTCGATAATCGCCTGGTCGTCAATGGTACTGGCGACGCTGAATGCGATCTCAAGCGTCAAATCATGCAATTCCTCGCCGCTGACCCCGCCCTTGGCGAGTTTGAAACGGATCTGCTCGACGAGCTCGCGAACGAAGATCCTTTGAAGCTCTTCGTACTTCTCGATATCAAGTATTTGTTGCATTGTGAGTTTCTGCCAAATTCATTAACCCGACGACGGAATATGTCACTTTCAGCATCCGTGTGTTTGTCGCCAGCAAGGCATCAATACGCCACTGTAGCACTCCTACAGCAAGTATTGATAACGTAGCCTGGCGACAAACACACGGATGCCTTTCTTCGTTTAGGGGCAATATGTTAGGTGCTTCAAGCATGCCCTTGCCCTGCGTTGCGGCTCTTGCCAATAGAGCGACTATTACCTACGAGCCGCACCTTGATCAAGTGCATGCTTGAAACACTGAAAGCGATATATTCCATCGCCAGGTTAATAAGAAAGGGCTAATTATACACCTTCTCTTTTAGCCTTTTCAGCACTCCCCAGGTTGCCGTTAGGAGATTTGTATCCCTGCCTCTTGAGGGGGAATTGTCAATGCAACTCATGCGCCAGCGCTGACGTCGCTCTGACATCCAGTCCTGTTTGTAAGCATCATCGCCTGTCAGAAAATCGATCTCTTCGACCTTGTCAGTATCGATAACATATTCCATCAGGTAAGCGATGAGAATGGAGCCGGGCGAATATTGTTTCCATGCTTCATCGTAGGCCAGTTTGAAGATGCTGGCCTTGCCATGTGCCACAAACCAGAACTGGGCGGCAACGGGCTTGTTTTCGACATAGAGGATAGCGAGCCTTAACCAGCCGGGTTTTGACAAGTGTTCGGCGAGCCCTTTTATGAACCCTTCAAACACCTCGTTTGCCTTCCAACTGGCGGTATAGACAGCATTGTAGTCTGTCAGCCCCTGTTGCAGATTGTCGCCTGTAAAAAGACGAACCTGGTAACCATGCTCGCGCTCGAGCTTACGCTTTTTTCGTGCAATGGTATTGCGTACCCTGGACGGGCGGGCTGCCATGTAATCTGAATACGACTCCCCCCGTGTCTTATGAATCCAGTTGTGGAAACGGAAATAGCGATGGCAGGCATATCCGGACGATTCCAAGGCCAACTGCAGGCGATCCAGGTTGGTGTCGTCCTCTGCAATGGGGTCCAGTTGCAGGGAACGGGCTGGTAATTGCCGTAAGCCCTCAACCAGGCATGCCAGGATCTCATCCCGGCGACTCTCTCCGAGTAGCAGGGTAGAGAGCGATGTGTATAAATGCTTCAGGGATTGGTAGTTCTCCCCGTCTCGCGGCGACAGTGGGAGCACGGCAAGTACTTCATCCTTATCGATCACACAGGCCAATAAGGTGGTTTCGTCCTTGCTGAGCCCGGTTTTCAGAAGATTTTCGAACCACAGCTTCGAAAAAAATATGCTCTTTTTTCCTGCGGTTTCAAAAAGGGCATTGGCACTTTCCGGCAATTCATCCCAAGCGGTGTAGCAGACGAACTCCATTGCTGTGTCTGGGGCCTAATTAACCGATCCGCTGGCGTCTTCAGGACTGCCTGTCATATCGATCAATTCGGATACTTCAAGCGTGCCTTTGATTTCCAGGAAGGGGCAGGACTGAGCGGCCGCAAGGGCCTCTACCATGGAGTTCATTCTCATGATGCCCATTCCGGACATGGCTGAAGTGGTGCCAGGTGAGGTGGTGCCATCAGGCTGTACGGTGTGCGTATCTTTGAAGGGTATCGCGGGGCTTACCACTGCATCTCCAAGTGAGTTCAGCCACTCGTGATATTTCTCGAAATGCTTTTGTCCTTCTTCGGGGGTGGAAGGGTATTCCCCTCCCAAGTAGACGAATATATACTGCGGCATAGCGGATGCTCCTCTGCAAGGTGTGCGAATATTACAAACCCGGCGATTCTAGCGGAAATGGCCACTAAAAGCAGGGATAAGTGTGTTAAATGGCACTAAAAAAAAATTGAAATCCCCCACGCTTCTAATCGCTGGCCACCTAAAAATTGCTGCTATATAATTCTGACACCTAAGAATCGAATTTATGGTGTCGAGAGAGTTTTCAACTGCAAATCCGTGTGGTGGCTGTCTCGACTTTCAAACCAAAGGTGATTTATGAGCGGACAACCTACGACCAGACCTAAAGTTCCTGAAGGCAAATCACGTTTCCTCGTGACTCGTCAGAAAGAGGCTAATGAAAAGGGCTTCGTTGGCTACGAGACTATTTGGGAATCTTTCCAGAAAGAAGTCAAATACACCACGCCGAAACGCCCGTGAGTCTAATGGCCGTGCAGCCTCTTGAGGCTCACGGCCATTAATCCAGCTTCTATATTTATTCCCTTCTCGACGGGAAATTCCCACCACAAAAAGACGCTGGTAGGCGATTGTTCGGCCTGACGAACAGTGACAGCCACTTTCGGGTAAGGCTGCCGGCATCTCAGAACTCCACAGAACAGCAGGGAAAATTCCGTGTGCTTGAATATCACCGGAGAGGTGATGGCAAGGCGACGGAATGAATTATGTACCCTGGTTCTCTCTCTGTTTATTTACCTGTTTTTTAAATTGCCGGCGCTTGCCGAGTTCTCCGGGTTTTAATAAGGGAGGGGAGGGTTCAAATCCCTTTCTCACCACCATACAATTCACAGTCCCAGTTGGGCTTATTCAGGATATTTTCAACCGCTGACCGCCATGGAAGGCTGAAAGCCGATGCGGTTAGTCCCGGTAGCCGTGAGGCCGCACTGCTTGCCCGTCGTGTGCACAGCATGCTAGAGGGGAAGCAAAGTAGGCATCCGAACACGGCGTGTAGTCATTGGGAGGCGACTGTGGAGCGGTAACGAGCTTGCGATGTTATCGCGTAGCGGTCGGGTTGATATATGGCTCCCACAGATAAAGCGGAAAACAAGCCCAAGCGACGTGTATTTTGCATCGGGCTTCCAAAAACATGCTTGACGAGCTTGTTGAGGTTTATGGAGGCAAATGGATTTGATGCTCACGGGCGAACTTCATCTGCCTTCAAGTCATATATCCGGGGAGAGTTGTCGGATGTGTTGGATTTTTATCAAACAGGTGAATTCTATTGCGATGTTCCAACACATTTAATGTATCAACTCCTGTTTTCTGAATATGGTAAAGATGCCAAATATATCCTTACCATCATACGGGACGGAGGGGGCTGGTATAACAGTATCTGCCGTCATAACCGATATGCACATCCCTTGAAAAACAAGCATAAAAAGCTTTATGGGCGATACTATCCCCATGGTTTCAAGAGTGAGCATGTTGATTACTACAATAAGCACTTCAATGATGTAGTCAGTTACTTCGAGAAAAACAACGCAATGGAAAACCTTCTTGTGATCGACTGTACGCAAGAGGGTGCGGTGAAAAAGCTGGAAGATTTTTTGGGTATTGAATCGGTTGTCGATTCTTTTCCGCATAAAAACAAAGCCAATGCCATAAGGCCGGGTTTTTCGTTCCGTTTTAAATATTTCTATAACAAGATAGTCCAGCCTATATATGCAGCAGTGGCTCCACTGTTATTCAGAAAGCCCCCGCCAAGAAGCTGGCAGTGATGGATAGTGGTCGGTGAATTAATGGATCTCATCTTTTTGCTGGCTGATAAGTGATCCCCCCGGCTATTAACCCCTGCCTTGTTTTCTAGCCCTGCTGAATCTCTTCCATCACCCAATCGTAAAACACCTGCATCGCATAGGTGAGTTGCCGGTTCTGCTGGTATACCAGGTAGAAGGCACGCCGGGTCTCAAGCTTGATGTCCAGGGGAATGATTAGCTGGCCATATTCCAGCTCCCGCTCAACAAGGCTGAGGTCCGCTAATGCAACGCCTGCACCTTCCATGGCGGCGCTTATGGATAGAGACGTGCTGGAGAGGGTGATGCTCTTGATATCGGCAATATGTACGATGCTGGCTTTTTTCAGAATACGGCTCCATTCATCCTCCCGGTCTGCTACCTGGAGGAGGGTGTGGCGTTGGAGATCCCCGGGGGTGTCGAGAGGAACTGTTTCCTCCAGCAGTTTTGGGCTGCACACCGGGATCAGTGTGACACTTTTGAGAAAATGGGCATCGACATTTTCCCACTCGCCGTGGCCGAAATAGATGGCCATGTCCGTATCTGAATGAGCGAAATCGATAAGGCCGGTAGAGGCACTGAGGCGCAGCTCAACATCCGGGTGCAGTTCCTGGAAATCGCGGATTCGCGGGACCAGCCAGCGGGTAAGGAAGGCGGGTACGACACTGATATTGACTGCGCTGGTATTCGGGGAGGCGATCAGGCGGCGTGTGGCAATGCCGATCTCATCGAGGGCGTGACCTGCAGCATCAAAATACTTCTCCCCTGTAGCAGTCAGGACAGTCCGGCGATTTTCCCGTCGAAATAGCGGGACGCCCAAAAATGCTTCAAGTGATTTTATTTGGTGGCTGACAGCAGATGGCGTGACGAAAAGTTCCTCTGCTGCCCTGTTAAAGCTGCCTAAACGTGCAGCTGCTTCAAAGCTGCGCAGTGCATTCAGGGGGGGTAGGCGTCTGATATCTGCTCTCCAATAGATGAGAATTATTCAACTATATCGTGAAAAATGATCGTTTGTGAAGGTGTGGCCCCCAAACTAGTATGTAACCGTGTTTTGAAATACTGGCCTGTGTTGCAAAGTCACAGTTTGGAATTTCAGAGCGGAACGTTCTCTTCATCTGTGAAAGGCGTTCATTCGATGATCTGTTAGCGAGTTTTAACAGTCATTTAATCCTCCTCCTTTGAACCTTATTGCGTTTTGGTTACGGCAGACTCCCTAGTCTGCCGTTTTTTTACAGGGATGTGCTGATGTCGCGGGAGGCATGGATGCCGGGAGTCGCGTTGTGCAGCCACCTTTGGCGTAGCCCCAGACTTTTGATCATTCCATTGTGATATGATTTTGCGCTTATATACCGTGCAAAAAAAGGAATAAGAGTACTTCGGTAAGTATCTTTAGTTCTTGGGTTAATCATTAATGACCAATCTCAATGACGAGCATCCCGTTGGCTCGTTGCGTAGTAATAATGAATTCCAGTCCTCCATTCTGCGGTTGATTGCGTGGGGGGTAATGATCGGCTTCATCGGTCTCGGTGGGGACAGTGGCTATTTCCCCTTCACCTGGGATCAGTTTTATATCTTTTTTGGTGCCCATTTTCTGTGGTTCACAGGGCTCCTGGTCCGTATTGTCCGGAAGCCCAAACTCAACCAGTATCGGCAATACCTCGGAGCGCTTTCGGATGTCAGTGGCACCTCTTTCTGTATCTATCTCGGCGGTGATCCGATCAGTCCGTTTTTCCTGATCTATCTATGGTCGTTCATCTCCCAGGGAACACGCTTTGGTATCCGTTACCTGTTGTTTGCCTGTGCGGCCAGCATCGTGGGCTATACCACCGTGGCGCTGGTGATGAATGGTTGGCAGCACAACGCCTTTTACGTCAATTTCCTGATTCTTGGTCTGATTATTCTGCCTTTGTACCAGGTGATGTTGTTGCGTAAGTTGCACAAGTCGCGTCAGGCCGCTGAGGCGGCCAACAGGGCCCGTGGCAACTTTCTTTCCGCCATGACCCACGAGTTGAGGACCCCGTTGTCGGGTGTTATCGGTCTCTCCCGTCTGCTCACTACCACCAAACTGGACCGGGAACAGCGTGAGTATGTCAACTCGATCACTTCGACGGGTAATGTGCTCGAGGCGCTGATTGGCGATGTGCTGGACTTCAGTAAAATCGATGCGCAGAGGCTGGAGATAAACCCCAAGGTATTCTCGCTCCGTCACGCCGTGGTGGACACCTGCCGTGGCATGAACGCTGTGGCGACCGATAAGGAGGTAGAGGTGATATGCAAGTTCACCCAGGATGTACCGGCCCAGGTGAAACTTGATGAACTGCGGTTTCGCCAAGTGCTCTATAACCTGATCGGCAACGCCATAAAGTTCACTTCATCCGGCCATGTGGCAGTCAGTGTGGATATGGTTGAAGACAACGGAAATGGTGTAAAGCTGCTGCAGGTCGCGGTCCGGGATACGGGTATCGGGATTCCCAGGGAGAAACAGGAGCAGGTGTTCGATAGTTTCTGGCAGGCCGATTCAACACGCACCCGCCAGTTCAGTGGTAGTGGATAGGGTACAGCAATCGCCCGTGATCTGATAGAGATGATGGGTGGCTCCATCGGGTTCAGCAGCAGTGAGGGGGAGGGCAGCAGTTTTTGGATCAAGTTGCCTTGCCTGGATAAAGACCTGCTGGGCACGCCAAAGCCGCCGGCCGAACTTTCTGGCAGGACGATTGCGATATCCGAGCCCCATGGAGAGAGCTGTGACGTATTGTTGCGTGCTTGCGTAGAAGCGGGGATGCAGGTCCGGGTATTTGGGAAACATGAAGAGCAGCCTGGAACCATGGAACAGTTCAATGGCAATAAGGTTGACATGTTACTCCTGGCTGATTCCCTGGACACGAGTGACCTGAGCCAAAGGGTAGAGCAGATGCGGCATCAATTTCCCGATGCTGAAGCCGTGCTCTACCTGGGTTATCCCAGTCGCCATATCGAAGTAACTTGTGATGTGCACATCATCAACAAGCCGTTTGACCCCATAGACTTGTGGCAGTCGATGTGTCTGCTGTTAAGGCCTGGCACCGAGGGGGGGCAAATCAGTGACCAGGAAGACGTCAGCCTATTGAATCCTGTGGCCAATGGCGAGCGATGCCATGTACTGGTTGCGGAAGACGATAACATCAATGCCATGCTGATCGAGGCGCTGTTGACCAAGGCGGGGCATTCAGTGACCCGCGTCATGGATGGACAGCAGGCGCTGGATGCCATTGGTGTAGAAAACTTCGACCTGGCACTGATCGATGTGCGTATGCCGAATATGGACGGTATCGAGTTCACCAAAGCCTATCGTTCCATGGAGTCAGGGGAGAAAAAGCTTCCGATCATCGCATTGACCGCGAATGCTACACGGGAGATGGAGCATGAGTGCCTGGAGGCGGGCATGAACGAATTTCTGGTCAAACCGGTAGATGCAGCTTACCTGGATGCACTTCTGAAGCAGTGTGCAATGCAGCGCTGAAGCGTGTAAGTACAGACTGAAATACACGCGCTTTTCTGTTTCGCTGGCCCGTCAATTGGCACTATAATTCCGCGCATTGAGCGCAGCATCGGATCGCCCTGTAAATTCCCCCGTTTACCGGCGATTTCTTCCGGTGCAGCATCACCTCCCCTGAACAGGAATAGTATCGAGATGAGCAGTGTATTGATTATCGGTGCCGGCGGGGTCGGCCGTGTCGTGACCCATAAATGCGCCCAGCTTCCCGAGGTGTTTTCTGAGATCTGCCTGGCCAGTCGCACCAAGTCCAAGTGCGATCAGATTGCCGGTGAAATCCAGGAGAAGACAGGCCGCGCGATCCAGACCGCTGCGGTGGATGCCGACAATGTTCCGGAGCTGGTGGAACTGATCAATCGGATCAAGCCCAGGATGGTGGTCAACGTGGCCCTGCCATACCAGGATCTCACCATCATGGATGCTTGCCTCGAGACCGGCGTGCACTACCTGGATACCGCCAACTACGAACCCCTGGACGAGGCCAAGTTCGAGTACAAATGGCAGTGGGCCTATCGTGAACGCTTCGAAGAGGCGGGTCTGATGGCGTTGCTGGGTTCCGGTTTCGATCCCGGCGTGACCAATGTCTTTACCGCGCACATGCTGAAGCACCATTTCGACCAGATCGATTATGTCGATATCATGGACTGTAACGGCGGTGACCACGGGTATGCCTTTGCCACCAACTTCAATCCTGAGATCAATATACGGGAGGTGACCGCCAACGGCCGATACTACGAGAATGGCGAGTGGGTGGAGACCAAACCCATGGAGTTCCATCATACCTTCACTTTCGAGCAGGTGGGTGAGAAGAAAATGTACCTGCTCTACCACGAGGAGATGGAGTCGCTCTCCAAGAATATTCCCGGGGTAAAGCGTATGCGCTTCTGGATGACATTCGGTGATGCTTACCTGAAACACCTGGAGGTGTTCCGCAATATTGGCCTAGACTCCATTGAGCCCATCATGTTCGAGGGCAGGGAGATTGTGCCGATCCAGTTCCTCAAGGTGCTGTTGCCCGACCCGGCAACCCTGGGTCCACGCACCGTGGGCAAGACCAACATTGGTGTCATCGCCAAGGGCAGAAAGGACGGCAAGCCGGTTTCCCGCTATGTCTATAACATTTGCGACCACCAGGCGTGCTACAAGGAGACCAACGCACAGGCAGTTTCCTACACCACCGGAGTGCCCGCTATGATCGGTGCCATGCTGATGATGACCGGGGAGTGGATGCGTCCCGGTGTCTGGAACATGGAGGAGTTCGATCCGGACCCGTTCATGGCGGCGCTTAACAAGTATGGTTTGCCCTGGACTGACATCGAGACCGATATCGACATCGACTCGCTCCCGGGATAAACAGGGTCTCGAATATGGCGCTGGACATCACCCGGGTACCAACACCCTGTTATGTACTGGAAGAGACCAGGCTGCGGGACAACCTGGCGCTGATGGCCCACGTCCAGCAGGCGTCGGGTGGCAGGATCATCCTGGCCCTGAAGGGCTACGCCATGTGGAGTACGTTCCCCATGGTGCGGGAGGTGCTCCAGGGCTGCACCGCGAGTTCTCTCAACGAGGCCCTTCTCGCCAGCGAGGAGTTTGGACGGGAGGTGCATGTCTATGCGCCGGCCTACACTGATACAGAGATGCCGCGCATCCTGGAATTGGCCGATCACCTCAGTTTCAACTCTTTCTCCCAGTGGCATCGTTTTCGCGAGCAGGTGCTGTCCGCCGGGGTCTCCTGCGGTATCCGGGTCAATCCCCAGGTGGACGAGGTGGAGACTGATATGTACAACCCCTGCGGCAGCACCTCGCGTCTGGGAGTGACCCCCGAGACGTTCCGTCCCAAGGAACTGGAGGGTATCGAGGGGCTCCATTTTCATGCCCTCTGCGAGTGCGGTGCCGACAGTCTGGAACGTACACTGCAAGCATTCGAAGCGCGTTTCGGCCAGTGGATACCCCGGATGAAGTGGATCAACTTTGGCGGTGGCCACCTGATGACACGGGAGGGCTATGACGTCGACCTGCTGATCCGCCTGGTGCGCGACTTCCGGAAGCGCTACGGTACCGAGGTCTACCTGGAGCCTGGGGGTGCGGTGGGTTGGTGTACCGGGCCGCTGGTGGCCAGCGTGCTGGATATCGTCCACAACAACATGGATATCGCCATCCTTGATACCTCTGCCGCTGCCCATATGCACGATGTGCTGGAGATGCCATATCGGCCCATGATCACCGGCTCGGGTGAACCCGGGGATAAAGCCCATACCTACCGGCTGGGTGGGAATACCTGCCTGGCAGGGGATGTGGTAGGCGACTACTCCTTCGATGAGCCCCTCAAGGTGGGTGACCGTATCGTATTGGAGGATATGATCCACTACACCTTCGTCAAGAATACGACCTTCAATGGCGTGAATCTTCCCTCGCTGGCGATCTGGACTTCAGATGATGAGTTGAAGATCGTGCGCCGCTTCGGCTACGAGGATTTCAAGAACCGGCTGTCGTGAGGGGCACTGTAGGAGCGAATTCATTCGCGATCGGCTTGCAAGGTGTATTCAGCACATATCCTTCAGCCATCCACGAAGGAGAGATAAGCGAACATGTCGCGTATCTGTTCCCTCACTTCAGAATACAGGCCAGGGTGGAATTAAATCCTCCGGGCAGGGCGTTGGATCTGGTGAGTATCCAATTGCTGTACCCCAAAATTCACCCCGATTTTCCTGGCAACACGGGACTATCGGTTGACCCACTGGGGGCATAACGGGATAATTCCTCCCGGTTTCGACCCCGGACAACCCCGGGGTCTCCTGTTTATGGTGGCCTGCATCGGTCCCCTCGCAACGATAAGCCGTGAACCCGGTCAGGCCCGGAAGGGAGCAGCCGCAGCGGTCGACTCGTGTGCCGGGGTGTGGCTGGTGCGGGCCGCCACCCGTTTGGGGCGCCGATTTCTCTCCGTCGAGCAACGCCTGCGGCATCTGCCAGGGTGATTTCTGCACCGTGAAACGGTGGCGCTGTTGGGGTAAACTCTCACCCTTGTCACTTTCAACACAGGCGAATTCGATACAGCCCATGTCATACCAGGTTTTGGCACGTAAATGGCGCCCACGGATCTTCAGCGAATTGGTTGGGCAAGAACATGTGGTGCGGGCATTGAGCAACGCCCTGGACAATGACCGGTTGCACCATGCCTACCTGTTCACCGGTACCCGCGGGGTGGGCAAGACCACGCTGGCGCGTATCTTTGCCAAGTCGCTCAACTGCGAGCATGGGGTCGGTTCTACCCCTTGCGGCCAGTGTTCGACCTGCAGGGAGATCGACGAGGGGCGTTTCGTGGATCTGCTGGAGGTGGATGCGGCTTCTCGCACCAAGGTGGATCAGACCCGGGAGCTGCTCGAGAATGTGCCCTATGCTCCGGTTCGCGGACGCTACAAGGTCTACCTCATCGACGAGGTGCACATGTTCTCCGACAGCAGCTTCAACGCGCTGCTGAAGACCCTGGAAGAGCCGCCACCCCACGTCAAGTTTCTGCTGGCCACCACGGACCCCCAGAAAGTGCCGGTGACGGTACTCTCGCGCTGCCTGCAGTTCAATCTCAAGCGGCTTCCCCTGGAGCAGATCCAGGGGCATCTGCAGCACATTCTGGAAAAAGAGGGTATCGAACACGAGGTGCCCGCCCTGGTACTGCTGTCACGCAGTGCGGATGGCAGCATGCGAGATGCCCTCAGTCTCATGGATCAGTCCATCGCCTTCGGCGGGGGGCAGGTCATGGAAGCGGAAGTGCGGGCGATGCTGGGCGCTATTGCACAGGACCGGGTCCACGATCTGCTCTACGCCCTGGCCGATTTCGATGCTGACCGGGTGATGGCCCTGGTACATGAGCTGGCGGAGATGGTGCCCGATTTCAGTGGCGCCCTGCAGGATCTGCTCGCCCTGTTGCATCGTGTGGCCCTGGCCCAGGTGGTTCCCGACGCCCTGGATAACAGTGCGGGAGACGAACAGCAGGTGCGCGACCTGGCCGGCAGACTCTCCGCCGAAGATGTACAGCTCTTTTACCAGATCGGGCTCATGGGGCAGCGTGATCTGCCCCTGGCACCGGACCCCCGGGCGGGGTTCGAGATGGTGCTGCTGCGAATGCTGGCTTTCCGGCCGGCGGACAGTGGAGGGGCAGTCGCTGAATCGACGCGCCCAAAGCCTCAGGCAAAAGCTGAGCCCGCAAGGCCGGCACCACAACAAAGGCGGCCTGTCCCCGCGGCACCAGCCAAGGTGCAGGCAACGGTAGAATCTCCACCTGCTGTTGGAGAGGAAGCGCCAGCCCCAGCCCCTGCAGTACGTACGGGCAATGTCGATCTCAGTGACTGGATGCAGGTGGTGGAGGCGATGTCGCTGGGTGGTGTTGCAAAACAGTTGGCCAACAACTGTACCTTTGAAAGCTGGGATGGTTCCAACCTGAAGCTGAAGCTTGATCCTACCCATCAGCATATGAAAGTGGGTACTTCCGAGCAGCGACTGATCAAGGCGCTCAGTGACTATCTGAATACGCCCGTAAAACTCTCCATCGATGTCGCGGCCTCCGAGACCGCGACGCCGGCCCAGCTCCAGGCCAAGGCCAAGGCAGATCGGCAGCGCGATGCCGAGACTGTTATGACAGAGGACCCACTGGTACAGGCCATGGAGGAGCAATTGGGGGCCCGCTTGATCCCCGAGTCGATCCGACCGGTGGAAGAGTGAGCCAAGAGTTATTTTGTATATGAATTCGAAGATGAGGAAACCCCTATGAAAGGCGGATTAGGTAATCTGATGAAGCAGGCCCAGAAGATGCAGGCCGACATGCAGAAGGCGCAGGAGCGCCTGGCCCAGGAAGAGGTGACCGGCGAGTCCGGCGGCGGCCTGGTCAAGGTAACGCTCAACGGCAAGTACGAGGTGCGCCGTGTCGAGATCGACGACAGCCTGATGGGTGACGACAAAGAGATGCTGGAGGACCTGATCGCAGCGGCAATGAACTCGGCGGTGCAGCGGGTTGCGGATAAGACCCAGGAGAGCATGGCGGGCCTGACCTCGGGCATGGGGCTGCCCCCCGGTTTCAAGATGCCGTTCTGATCCATGTCGGAACAGCCCCTGCTCGATCAGTTGATGGATGCCCTGCGCTGTCTGCCCGGTGTAGGGCCGAAATCAGCGCAACGCATGGCCTTCTATCTATTGGAGCGGGATCGCGAGGGTGGGCGCCAGTTGGCGAGCGTGATGGCAGAAGCGATGGAGAAGATCGGTCACTGCAAGCGTTGCCGCACCTTCAGCGAGAGCGAAATCTGCGCCCTGTGCAACAACACCCATCGTGACGATGGGCAACTTTGCGTGGTGGAGACCCCGGCCGAGGTGGTTGCCATTGAACAGGCCACTGATTACCGGGGGCGATACTTCGTGCTGGGTGGACACCTCTCCCCCCTCGATGGGATCGGCCCGAGGGAGATCGGCCTGGACCAGTTGGCCGAGCGCCTGGCCGACCAGCAGGTCAGGGAGCTGATTCTGGCCACCAATCCCACCGTCGAAGGTGAAGCCACTGCACATTATATCGGGGAGAGGGCAAAGGCGCGGGGGATCCGTGTTACCCGAATTGCCCACGGCGTTCCTCTGGGCGGCGACCTGGAGTATGTTGACGGTGGCACACTTTCACACGCGTTTGCCGGGCGACAGGATTTTTGAGCTATCCTTCTACCAATAATCAAAGGATTCAGGGGAATGTGATGGAAGAGTGTCTGTTTTGCAAAATGGCCTCCGGAGAAATCGTCCCGGACGTGGTCTATGAAGATGAGGAAGTGTTGGCATTCAGGGACATCAATCCCCAGGCGCCGGTACATGTTGTCATCATCCCAAAGCGTCACATCGCAACCCTGAATGATATCAACAGGGTGGATGCAGGCCTGATCGGCAAACTCTACCTTGCTGCCACGGAGGTGGCGCGCCAGGAAGGGATAGCAGGCAGCGGTTACCGCACCGTATTCAACTGTAACCGGGACGGTGGGCAAGAGGTTTTTCACCTGCATCTGCACCTGATCGGCGGAAGGCCGATGAAGTGGCCGCCGGGATAGTCGGGCTTCAACTGTTGAGGATTCCTGCCGAGGCTGAAATAGACAGACCATGGGGCCAATTGACCACATCGCAGGTTCGCTTCTCTCCGGGTCGGTATCACAGGCGCTGGTACCGATCAACCAGTCTGCTCGTTCGGACGACGGAAGTCGCCAGCCTTCAAGGCAGCAGCAAGTGCCGGTCACATTGGACCCCGGCTTACGGGCCGGAGTTGAAACCCGGGCAGAGCTGCTCCAGAATCGTATGCATGCTGCGGATGGCGACAGTACCCGCAGCAGGCATGCCCTCCGGGCATACCGGGCGCTTGAAGAGTCCGAAGAGCGGGAGCAGTTGAGCAAAATCCTGGGCTTTGACGGCTACGCCTGACAGATGGCACGGGTGCAATTCCACATGTAAGGACGCAGGTAACTTTTTGCAGGTCATCTAACAGTCCTCTTGAAGACGTTATGAAAGATACAACCTACAGCATTTCCGAACTCTCCAAAGAGTATGACATCACACCCCGCACTATTCGTTTTTACGAAGACCAGGAGCTACTGGCTCCCCAGCGCAAAGGGCGTACCAGGATCTACTCGGAAAGGGACCGGGTGCGTTTGAAGCTGATCCTGCGTGGCAAGCGTCTTGGTTTTTCACTGTCGGAGATCAAGGAGCTTTTCGAACTCTACGATACCGATCCCGGTAAGAAAGGGCAGCTGCACTACCTACTGGAGAAGATCAAGGAGCATCGTGCCACGCTCGAGCAGCAGTTGCAGGATATCAAGGTGGTGCTCGACGAGATGAAAGGCCTGGAGAAAGAGGCCAAAAAATCACTCGAAGAGCTCGAGGATCAGTGGCTATTCCCCGTGGCGTGATTGTCTTGCCGGACCACTGGACTTTCCTCCTGCGGACTTCCTCTCTTTCGTATCTGTAGCCTGCAGGAATTCAGGCAGACCTTTCATAGCTGCCCGCTCATAATCCCGTACCAAGGCAGATCGGGTTGTTTCAGGATCACACTTCAAGCGCCGGGTTGCTCCCTCATACACCAGATCGAACAAGCGTTTGAGTGCGAATCGGTGCACCTGGAGCTATAGTCAAATCTGGTGTACAACCCCTTCGGTAGTACCCTGCTCTTGATCACTTTCTACACGCTCACCATCCTTGAACTTCACTCCCTCGACTA
>NZ_MPRJ01000083.1 GCF_002020805.1 Solemya velesiana gill symbiont
GTAGCTCATAAGTGCTTCGTCTCTTGGTCGGGAGAAGCGCCGACTCTACCAGCTGGCCCTTCAACTACCAATTGCACTTATTATCCGAAACCGCCTATAATATAAACGTTAAGCTTCAGTTTTATCGATGGACAAAGATCGGATCTTCGGCATGTCATGAAGAGTGGATCAACTCGCTATGAAAACTGTCAGGGTTCGTTAAAAATGATGAGAGGGAACAATGAAAAAAATCGAGCTTAAAAAGACCACTGCATTCCTGGTCGCCATGGCTGCCCTAGCCGGTATGACCATGGCTGCACAGGTTCAGGCTGCTGAAATGAAGTCTGTTGCCAACGACTCGTCCAAAGCAGTTGTTGTCGACTCCTCGGGTAACTGTGTTCTGAGTGCTGATGGTCGGGCGGCCATGGCACCCGAGTGTGGATTGATGGCTCCCAAGGCTCCTGAAGGTGATGCTGATGGCGACGGTGTCGTCGATAGCAAGGACAAGTGCCCGAACACACCTGCAGGCGCTCCGGTTGACGCCATGGGTTGCGCATTGGACTCTGATGGCGATAGTGTTAAGGACTACAAAGACAAGTGCCCAGGTACCCGCAAAGGCGCCAAGGTCGACATGAACGGCTGTGAGATCATCGATAGCTTAACCATCGACCTGACCAGCGACGAGTTCGATTTCGACAGCGCCGTACTAAAGCACGCAATGAAGGGTGCCCTGAATGACGTGGCTATGAAGGTGATGAAATCCAAAGGTGATGAGTCACTCATGATCATCGGTCACACCGACAGTGTCGGCTTCGAGGCCTACAACCAGGGCCTGTCAGAGCGTCGTGCCCAGGTGGTGGCCGATTATCTGGGAAGTCTTGGTGTCAGTTCCAACAGGATGGCAACCAAGGGTATGGGTGAGTCTCAGCCCATCGCCGACAACGGTACCGAAGAGGGCCGCGCCAAGAACCGTCGTGTTGAGATCATGACCAAGTAATATCTTGGATCTTCAGGGGGGTGATATTTTCCCCGACCAAAAAATAGCCGGGCAGTGAGCCCGGCTATTTTTTTGTGCAGTAGAGTTTGATCAGCAGTTAAACGATTCCGCTAGATCGCCTTGGCCTGATCCACTGCGTTGCCGATATAGCTGGCCGGGGTCATATCCCGCAGGGTTGCCTTCGCCTCCTCGGGGATATCCAGGCCATCCACGAAGGCGCGCAGTTGCTCGGGGGTTATGCGCTGGCCCCGGGTCAGTTCCTTGAGCTTCTCGTAAGGCTTCTCGATGCCGTAGCGGCGCATGACGGTCTGGATTGGCTCGGCCAGAACCTCCCAGTTGTCGTCCAGGTCGGCAGCAAGTCTGGCCTCATCCGCTTCCAGCTTGCCTATGCCATGCATTACGGATTGCAGGGCAATGGTCGTGTAGGCCATACCCACACCCATATTGCGCAGCACCGTGGAGTCGGTCAGGTCACGCTGCCAGCGGGAAACAGGCAGTTTCAACGCAAGGTGATCGAACAGGGCATTGGCGATACCCAGGTTCCCTTCACCGTTTTCAAAGTCGATGGGATTGACCTTGTGGGGCATGGTCGAGGAGCCCACTTCACCGGCAACGGTCTTCTGTTTGAAGTAGCCGATGGAAATGTAGCTCCAGACGTCACGGCAGAAGTCGATTACGACGTTGTTGAAGCGGGCCACTGCGTCAAACAGTTCTGCCATGTAGTCGTGGGGCTCGATCTGGATTGTGTAGGGGTTCCAGGTCAGCCCGAGAGATTCCACGAACTGCTGTGCAAAGGCCTGCCAGTTCACCTCCGGATAGGCGGAAAGGTGGGCGTTGTAGTTGCCGACGGCACCATTGATCTTACCCATCAGGTCGATATCGGCCACCTGGTCGCGCTGACGCTGCAGGCGATGGACCACGTTGGCCATCTCCTTGCCGAGGGTGGAGGGTGAGGCAGGCTGGCCATGGGTACGGGACAGCATGGGTTTTTCTGCATGCTCGTGGGCCAGTTGCTTGATTGCCTTGATCAGTTCATCCATCTGGGGAATCAGCACCTGCCCACGGCCTTCACGCAGCATCAGGGCATGGGAGAGGTTGTTGATATCCTCCGAGGTGCAGGCGAAGTGAATGAATTCACTGATCGCCTCGAGTTCTTCGTTGCCTGCGATCTTCTCTTTCAGAAAATACTCCACCGCCTTCACATCATGGCTGGTGGTGCGCTCGATATTCTTTACACGTTGGGCATCTTCGATACTGAAATTATCGACAATGCTGTTGAGTATATTGAAAGCGTGTTCGCTCAGGGGTGGAGCTTCTTCTATCCCGGTGTGATTGGAGAGGGCCTGCAACCAGCGCACCTCGACGAGTACACGATGCCGGATCAGACCATATTCGCTGAAGATGGGACGCAGGTCATCGGTTTTGCTGCCATAACGTCCATCGACCGGGGAGACGACGGTAAGGGTCGAGAGTTCCATGTGATTCCTGTGTTTATTGGTTGTCGAACAAAGGGCAGAATTATAGCACTCTGGCGCTTGCAGATAACACGGTAGTTGGAAACTGGCGTGTTATCCCCATTTGTATTTCATGTTCCGGTTATGCTAATAAACAGGACGATTTGCATTTGTCATTAAAAAATTACTGATGCAGTGCGGAAAATTTATTGGATTTGGGGTATAACACCCGGGTCAAAAATAGAATATCTTTTAAAGAATTATTTTAAAATACAACGTAACTATCTGTTTTCATTGTGTTTATCCTAGATTTTGGAGAATGGAGCCGTGTTAGAAGCCTACCGCAAACACGAAGCAGAGCGCGCTGCTCAAGGTATCCCACCACTTCCTCTTGATGCAGAGCAGGTAGCTGAACTGGTCGTGCTGTTGAAGAATCCGCCTGCTGGAGAAGAGGAAAATCTTCTGGATTTGATTTCAAACCGCGTCCCTGCGGGTGTCGATCAGGCCGCTTATGTCAAAGCCGCTTTTCTGGCGGACCTTGCCAAGGGTAACTGTGACAGCCCGCTTATCGACAAGGGCCACGCGGTCGAGTTGCTGGGTACCATGCTGGGTGGTTACAACATTGCGCCAATGATCGAGGCATTGGATGACGAGGAGCTTGCACCCACGGCAGCCAAGGGACTCTCAAAGACACTTCTGATGTTTGATGCTTTCCATGACGTGAAAGAGAAGGCCGATGCTGGCAATGCATACGCAAAGGGTGTACTCCAGTCGTGGGCCGATGCGGAATGGTTTACGAGCCGTAACGATGTACCTGAAAAGGTTACCGTGACTGTTTTCAAGGTATCTGGCGAGACCAATACCGACGACCTCTCTCCGGCACCTGATGCCTGGTCCCGCCCTGATATCCCCCTGCATGCCAACGCCATGCTGAAGATGGAGCGCGAGGGAATCGTTCCTGATCAGCCGGGAACCCTTGGACCGGTCAAGTTGCTCGAGTCTCTCAAGGAGAAGGGGCATCCGGTTGCCTACGTGGGCGATGTGGTTGGTACCGGTTCATCACGCAAGTCTGCTACCAACTCGGTACTCTGGCATACCGGTGACGATATCCCCTTTATTCCCAACAAGCGGGCTGGCGGTTATGTGCTTGGGGGGAAGATTGCACCCATCTTCTTCAATACCATGGAGGACGCTGGTGCCTTGCCCATCGAATGCGATGTCAGCGGTCTCAATACGGGCGATGTGATCGATATCTATCCCTTCGAGGGCGTGGTTAAAAATACGGAAACCGGTGAGGAGATCACCCGTTTCGAACTGAAAACCAACGTGATACTCGATGAAGTCCGGGCCGGGGGGCGCATTCCGCTCATCATCGGTCGTGGATTGACCGACCGTGCCCGTGAAGCACTCGGCCTGGCCGCAACGGATGTGTTCAAACGCCCGGTGCCCGCTGAGGATAGCGGAAAGGGCTTCAGCCTGGCACAGAAGATGGTCGGCCGCGCCTGTGGTGTCGAGGGCATTCGCCCCGGTACCTATTGCGAACCGCGGATGACCACTGTCGGCTCCCAGGATACCACCGGTCCCATGACCCGTGATGAGTTGAAAGACCTGGCTTGTCTTGGATTCTCCTCTGACCTGGTGATGCAGTCTTTCTGCCATACGGCGGCCTATCCCAAGCCGGTGGATATCAACACGCACCACACACTGCCTGATTTCATCTCTTCCCGTGGCGGTGTGTCCCTGCGCCCGGGTGACGGTGTGATCCACTCCTGGCTCAACCGCATGTTATTGCCCGACACGGTTGGCACGGGTGGTGATTCCCATACCCGATTCCCCATTGGCATTTCATTTCCGGCAGGTTCCGGACTTGTTGCCTTCGCGGCAGCTACAGGGGTTATGCCCCTGGATATGCCGGAATCCGTACTGGTCCGCTTCAAGGGGGATTTGCAGCCCGGTATCACCCTCAGGGACCTGGTCAATGCGATTCCTTACTATGCAATGAAGCAGGGACTGCTGACTGTCGCCAAGGCGGGCAAAGTGAATATCTTCTCCGGGCGCATTCTCGAAATCGAGGGGCTGCCGGAACTCAAGGTTGAGCAGGCGTTTGAGCTCTCTGACGCTTCAGCGGAACGCTCTGCCGCAGGCTGTAGTGTGAAGTTGGATAAGGATCCGATCATCGAGTACCTCAACTCCAACATCACCCTGTTTAAGTGGATGATCGCCAACGATTACGAAGACAAGCGTACCCTGCAGCGTCGTATCGATGCCATGGAACAGTGGCTGGAGAACCCGGAACTGCTGGAAGGGGATGCAGATGCTGACTACGCAGCAGTGATCGAGATCGATTTGAATGAGGTCAAGGAGCCGATCCTGGCCTGTCCGAACGATCCCGACGATGTGAAAACCCTCTCCGAGGTTGCCGGAGAAAAGATCGACGAGGTCTTCATCGGCTCCTGCATGACCAATATCGGCCACTTCCGTGCAGCGGGCAAACTGCTGGACGGCATGCACGACCTGCCCACTCGTCTCTGGATGGCGCCGCCTACCAAGATGGATGAGCATATTCTTACTGAAGAGGGCTACTACAGCATCTTTGGCAAGGCGGGTGCGCGCATGGAGATGCCCGGGTGTTCCCTCTGCATGGGTAACCAGGCACGGGTGCGCGACAACGCCACCGTGGTCTCTACATCCACGCGCAACTTCCCCAATCGCCTGGGAACGGGAGCCAATGTCTACCTGGCATCAGCCGAAATGGCTGCCGTATCGGCGATCATTGGCAAGATTCCGACCATGGATGAATACATGGAATATGCCAAGGAGATCGACACCATGGCCGAGGATGTCTATCGTTACATGAACTTCGACCAGATCGAGTCTTATCGCAAGGTGGCTGACAAGGTGATTCCGGTTGTAGCGGCCTGATCCAATAGATTCGGCAACAAAATAAGGGCTGGCAGGTCGACTGTCAGCCCTTTTTAATTCCTGACCCCGGAGAGGAATTCATCGACTGCTTGCTGCATGGTGATATCACCATCGAGCACAGCCTGGCGGTAGCGCCGGTTCCAGTGGGGCATCAGCAGGTCGGCGCGCCTCCACTCTTCAAGAATCACGTGGGTGAGGGGGCCGCCCTGGTCCAGAAAACCACTCTCTTCACAATCCCGGGCCATTCGGTCCCGGTCGTAGGCCAGGCGAATGATCTGTTTCTGCCAGTTGCCATTACGAAACTCCAACTGGGCATAGCTGGACCGGGTATCACCGTCGAAGGGTGATCCCACCGATCCGATATTGAGTATATCGATTCCCCGGTAGACTCTTTCATGGACCTTGTGGGTGTGGGCGGTAATAAACAACCGGGTCTCTTCGGGAAGTTTTCCCTCGAGCGCTTCGTCCGGGATGCTTTGGGAGATCCCGCTGCGGTTGCCACTGAGGGTGCCATGGGTGACATGGACCCACTGATCGCTCTTTGGTGCGTGGAAATCGAGGTGGTCAGCCCAATTGTCGAACTGATTGACTGCTTCCCCAAGCTGGTTAGCGGTCCAGTCGGCAAACTGGCGTAGAGCGGCCTCCTGTTTGTTTACAGGAGCTACTTGTGCACAGTGCAGTATGTAATCTTCGTGGTTTCCGCGCAGCGCAATGCAGTGATGTCTCTCCTGCATCCGGTTGAAGAGATTCAAACACTCGAGGTTGCGTGGTCCGCGATTGACCAGGTCACCATTCATGATGACCAGGACAGGAGACCAGCGCTCGATGTGTGCCGCCACTTCCTCGAAAGCGGGGAGATTGGCCTGAACATCGGAAAAAACAGCGACACGCATATTATTGATACCGGGTTGGGATGGTCTGTCAGATCTCTTTTACGCCAGCAGGCTGCTCTGCAGGCTTGGCCTCTTCAGTTGCTTGGTCATATATCTCTTTGCTCTTATCCTTGGCGGCATCGTAGTACTCTTTCGACTTCTCCTTTGTCGTATCCCAGAGCTCTTTTGTCGTTTCGCCAATGGACTGTCCTATTTCGCTTCCCTTCTCTTTGCCCGCTTCATAGATCTCCTTGGATTTGTCCGCTGCAGCATCGCCGTACTCCTTGCTCTTGTCCACCACATCGCCGGTGATCTCTTTTGTGGATTCCCAGGCATCCTGTCCTATCTGCTTGGCTTTGTCAGTAATGCTCGGCTCTGTACTGCGATCGGTTACCGGGGCAGGGGGAGGCGTGTCTTCCGCTTCCTGTATAACCGGTGCAGGCTCGACTGTCGTCTGCTGAGCATTCGAAGCGTCCTCACAGCCAATAAGTAACAGTGGGAGGGCTACGGACAGGATCGTCATGGGTTTCATCAGTTTTCCTCTATCAGTTGCATATCCAGGATCGGCAGATTATTCATTATTTTGGGGACCGATTCTGTGAATGGGATGTCAGTTGTCAGGGTTAGTGAAGCATCTCGGACGCCTTGATCTCCCGAATCAACTCTTCTGCCAATCTTGCGGATGTTTTACGGTGGAATAGCATTTTCAGTCGACTGCCTCCGCATTGTCGCCACAGCATGGCGGAGCGAATGCCAGCCAGCAGCAAGGCGCGAATCTTGTTGACGTTTTCCGGGTTCTGCAGGTGCAGTGGTTCACCCTGGATCATGATGCGCGGTTGCAGCGTACTGATCGTGCCGGCATAGGTCTCCGCCAGCTGGGCCAGTATATTGCTGTGCAACATGGGGAAATACTCGAGACGCTCCGTGGCAAGCCCGATCTCATCGCCTATGCGTTGCAACATGGAAGCCTGTTTGGAAAGCTTGCGCTCCAGGTGGAGCAGGGCAATTGCATAGCGGGTAACCTCGATATTTCTGCCCTTTTCGCCTTCTTCCAGTTGATCGAGCATTGTCTGCAGACCGAAAGAGAGGCCCTTGATGCCGTTGAATATGTCCTCTACAGAATCAGCGTTGACTTTGAACAGGCTGTGGATGCTGGTTTCCATGGCCGTTGCCTCCCCCATGCCGGTACGTGCGACCTGGGAAGCCAGGCCCGCGGCCTGGAAAACGCCCGCCAGGGCGATGCATCTATCACGTTCTGTCTTCATTTCTCGATTTTCTCAGTAAAACTGTAGCCTGCCAATGGGTACCGGGGAGCGCCGATAGGCCCTAAAACGTCGTTTCGATAATACCGCCACCAAGACACTCATTGTCGAGGTAGAAGACAATGGATTGTCCGGGTGTGACCGCACGCTGTTTAGCGTCAAAAAGTACCTTGCAGCAGCCGTCTTTATCATTTTGTACGGTGCAGGACTGCAGTGGTTGGCGGTGGCGAATGCGCGCCTTGCACGTTAATGGCAGGTGCGGTGATTTGCCGGAGACCCAATGCAACTGGGAGGCGACCAGGCCATCTTTCAGCAGCAAGGGGTGATCGTGTCCCTGTGCCACGATCAGGTGGTTGTTTTCAAGATCCCTGTCGACCACGAACCAGGGTATCTCACTGGCATCGGCACGCCCTCCAATACCCAGGCCCTTGCGTTGCCCCAGGGTGTAATACATCAACCCCTGATGTTGACCGATCTGTTCGCCCTCCGGGGTGATCATCTCTCCCGGATTTGCAGGAAGGTAGCGGCGCAGGAATTCAGTGAACTTGCGCTCGCCGATGAAACAGATCCCGGTGCTGTCCTTTTTCTTGTGATTGGGAAAAGCGGCCTGCTCTGCAAGTCTCCGTGCCTCGGATTTCTCCAGGTCACCCAGGGGGAAGCGGGCGTGGCTGAGCTGGGGCTGGCCGAGCATGTACAGAAAATAGGTCTGGTCCTTGTTTTCGTCTTTGGCCCGCAGCATGTGGACACCGTTGGCGTCAGTCAGGGTACGCGCATAGTGGCCAGTGGCGATGCCCTTGGCGCCCAGGGTCATGGCATGATCAAGAAAGGCCTTGAACTTGATTTCACGATTACAGAGGACATCTGGATTCGGCGTTCTTCCTGCACGGTATTCTGCAAGGAAATACTCAAACACGTGATCCCAGTATTCGCTTGAAAAATTAATGGTGTGAAGGGGGATGCCGAGTTGATCGGAGATCGCCTGGGCATCGGCAAGGTCTTCCGTAGCCGAGCAGTAGGCCTCGGTGTCATCCTCCTCCCAGTTCTTCATGAATAGGCCTTCTACTTCGAAGCCCTGCTCTTTGAGAAGAAGTGCCGCAACCGACGAGTCGACCCCACCGGACATGCCAACGATGATTTTTTCCCGCTTACTCATTCACAACGCTCAAAAAAATCATTCTGTGGAACATGGAAGCAATGTCATTCGGTACATGCATTGGGATTGTAATGATAGGGGAAGAGCAGTTCATAGTGTCCGGTTAATTATCAGCCAAGATCGTTCAGAATGCTCAACGGATAGTTTTTACCATCGAGATAGTCGTCTATGCAGCGAAGCACCATGGGGCTTCGAAGCTGTGAACCTCTTGCTGCCAGCTCTTCCCGGCTCAACCAGACAGCCTGGATGATGCCGTCGTCAAGGGGTTGGTCTGGAGTATGGTCACTGCATTTTCCGAAGAAGCAGTAGCGCAGATAGGTGTCTCCGTTTGGTGGAACCTGCCAGCGGTATATTCCGAGTAGTCCTTCCGGTTCGAATCCCCACGCGGTCTCTTCACGGGTTTCGCGGATGACAGCATCGATGAGGCTCTCTCCTTCATCGAGATGCCCAGCCGGCTGGTTGAAAACCACCTGTCCGTTTCTTGTCGTCTCTTCGACAATGAGGAAACGACCGTCTCTTTCAACGACAGATGCAACAGTTGTTCGTGGGGACCAGCTCATGATGGGATTTTACAGTCAAATACAGCCACTGTCAGACAGTTTAGAGGTCAGTTGCCGTTCAAAATCCTGCGGGGGAGATCATGTTTTTATCTTGTCCAACTCAATTATCCGCCACTGCCCGGGTTCCAGGCGTCCCAGCCGCCAGCGTCCCACCTCTTTTCGTACCAGGCGCAGGGTCGGGAACCCCACCGCCGCTGTCATACGCCTGACCTGCCGGTTTCTACCTTCGCGGATTTTTATCTCGATCCATTGGGATGGGATTTTTGCACGGTAACGAACAGGGGGATCTCTTGGCCAGAGTTCCGGCTCAGGGATCAGTCGGGCTTTAGCCGGCAGGGTGGGGCCGTCTTTCAAATCCAGGCCACTGCGAAGCCTTTCGATAGCATCGTTACCGGGTATGCCCTCAACCTGGACGAGATAGGTTTTCCAGGTCTTGAAGCGGGGGTTGGCTAGCCTGTGCTGCAATTTTCCGTCATCGGTAAGCAGCAGAAGGCCTTCGCTGTCCCGGTCGAGTCTGCCAGCAGGACAAACGCCTTTCAGGGAGATATAGTCTGCAAGGGTCTCCCGACCCTCCTGGTCAGTGAACTGGCTCAGGACGTTATAGGGTTTGTTGAACAGGACAAGACGCGACACGGATTCAGTTGATTGTGATGAAACAGGGAGAGATTATCATCCAGGCGGCCATCATATTCCACCGGTGAGGGAACGTTTCCGGAAACGATGAGCGGCAACTCAGTATTGGATCAGAACTTCCTCGAAATCGATGCCAAAGAAGCCCGCTGGAAGGCCACGGGAAATGAAAACATCATGATCCATCTTTGACAGGTCAATCTGTCGCAAAGGCGAGACGGGGTTTTTATCAGCATCCAGGAAAAGAATGACAGAGGGACGAAGACGAAGATGCTGGCTGATCGAAACGACTGCGCCGACTTCACCGGTATTCAGCTCTACCAGTGAACCTACGGGATAGATACCGATGGTCTGGATGAAATTTTCGATGAGATCCGGCGGGAACTTGATTCCGCGCAGTGAGTAGAGCTCGGTGATTGCAGCATGAGGTGACATGGCGCCACTTTGAACGTAGGGGCGCTCGCTGGTCATGGCATCGAAGCTGTCCGCAATGCCGGCGATTTTTCCATAAAGCGGTATATCGTCATTATGAAGCTGCTGGGGATAGCCGCTGCCATCCGATCGCTCATGGTGGGTGGCAATCATTTGCAGCAATTCCATGTGGGCGCCGTTATCGGTGGAGTTTCGGGTTGCTTTTGCGAGGACCTTGACGCCGAGGTTCACGTGCTCGTCCATCTGTTGTTTTTGATCCGGAGTGAGTTTATTTCTGCTTTTCAGCAAATCAACCGGTAGACTGCTTTTGCCCACATCGAGCAGCAAGCCACCCAGGGCGAGGTTTTGAATGTCGTTTATTTCCATCCCCAGGTGCCGGCCGAATGTTGCGCACCAGACGGAAGTGCTCAGAGAGCGGGTATAGGTGTAGGTGTCCAGTTTTTTCATCTGGGCCATCCACATCATGGCGGAAGGATTGTGGACAATGCTATCCACCATGTCGGATATGCCTTCCCTGACAATTACGAGATCGAGTTTTTTGTGCTGTTCGAGATCGGTAACGACACGTTCAAGTTCTCTTACGAGTTTCTTGTATATCTTGTCTGCTTTTTTTATCTCGGTTTCGAAGGGCGTTACATTTTCATAACTCTTCCGGTTGAGCTTGCCCAGTTCATTAGGGTCAGTGCTGATGCTGTAGTCCTGGACTTCGGCTTCTTGCTGTTGGTCTGTAAATGACGTGGATTTCTGTCCTGAAATGTACATTGGAGCCGGTGAAGGGCCCCGGTCGACATCGACATAGACGAATCTGCCGTACTCCTTCAGGCGCTCAATATCCTCATCAGACTTGA
Source organism: Solemya velesiana gill symbiont (assembly GCF_002020805.1). GTDB lineage: Bacteria > Pseudomonadota > Gammaproteobacteria > Chromatiales > Chromatiaceae > Sedimenticola_A. The sequence goes on from NZ_MPRJ01000083.1 coordinate 11,110, forward strand.
TGAGGACGCCCTGGAGTGGGAAGGGAGTATCCAGCCAGTCCGTGTTTTCCAGGCGAGAGACGTACATACCTACCTTAAGTCCGGCTATATTGGCCCGAACCTCATTTACAGCGGTATCTGTGTCCATCTTCTCGTTCACTGCATCCATGAGAAACTGTCTGCCTTGTATTGTTCCTGCGCCTAATTTAACCACTGTCGATACAGTTTGACAATTAGGAGAACAAAACGACTGTAATGCTCGGAACACTATTGGTTATTCAGGGCGGTTTCAAGTAATAACTGCAATTCAATTACGCAGCAAGCAAATCTACTTGCCGCCCCATAAATAATTCATTCGGTGATCGATAGCCTCTTGTGG
>NZ_MPRJ01000084.1 GCF_002020805.1 Solemya velesiana gill symbiont
GTGCTCCTCAAACTTTGGTCGGTGAGAGAAGCTGCCTATGCTACCGCAGCTTACCCTCTAACCAACTCTGTCGAGTTGCACTTGGAAATTGAATTCGCGAGATACTGGGCAATAACCTCAGATTCCTCTGACATAAAAATCTCCCTATCAAAATATCCGATTAAAAGACCAATTGTTTAACGATTTTGAAATCGTATACGACTATTAAGGCTTAAAACCAGGAAGGTCAACAAGAGAATCTGAGGAGAAAATAAAATATACCGAGAGCATGTTCTCCCAGTTGTTCTCCCAGAGGGTATTACGGGCACAAAAAAAGGCTTACGAGTTAACGTAAGCCTTTTTTGTTTGGTAGGCGCGATCGGATTCGAACCAACGACCCCCACCATGTCAAGGTGGTGCTCTAACCAACTGAGCTACGCGCCTGTAAAGGAGGCGCAATAATACAGAACACCCCGCACTGGCGCAAGGCCTCAGGGGGCATACTTGGCCTTCGCTTCGCGGGCTGCCTCAGCCTCATTGGGACTATAAGCCTGGCCTGACCAGAGCATCTCGTAGGCGATCTCCTCGTTGCCGTTTTCACACAATTCGAGCACATCCTGGAAAAGCGGCTGGAAGGTTTCGCTTCGGTGGGAGCGCTCGTGATCCTCGAAAGAGCGCCAGAATGTGATGACCAGGGCTTCCCTCCCCTTCAGAAGACTCTCCATCGCCTGGCCGATCGTGCTGCCTTCGTTGGAAACTTCGCCACTGTTGAGGGCCACAAATCCACCAATGAAGCCGGTGCCCGAATGATAAGTCTTTACATTCTCACAAAGCACAGCGACCCGCTCCTGCAGGTCATCCACACTGTATCCATCCTTGAGAATGACACGATTAACGGTAACCACGCCATCATATGAAAATCCTGGGATCAAGTTGGACATAACAACCTCCAATCATCCGAAAATTTCGGATATCACGAATTACTGACCATTATACTTGGTTATTGGTCCTGTAACGTCATTTTTCAAGCCCTCAAGGTAGCGCGCCCCCCCGTTTCAAGCGGATTTCTACCAAGGGTATACACTTATGAATAAGGATCTGGGCTAACCTGGGAAAAACAGATGATTACCCGTCACACTCGCCTAATTATCTCCCTGTTGGCGCTGGCAACCGCCGCTGCCGGCATCTGGTATATCAATCGCCCCAAGCCCATCGAACTGGCAGTGGATACTGCAGAGCCGGGCCTGGTTGAGGAGACCGTGGCCAATACCCGGGCGGGGACAGTCAAGGCCTGTCGCCGGGCCAAACTCTCTCCCGGCATCGGAGGCCAGATTGCTGTACTGGAGATCAAGGAGGGAGACAAGGTCAGATCCGGCACCCTGCTGCTCTCGCTCTGGAACAAGGATCTGATGTCCGAAATCACGTTGACTCAGGCCGAAGCCGCTGCAGCCGAAGCCAGCGCCCGCAGCGCCTGCCTCCAGGCCCAGGTGGCCCGCCGGGAGGCCAACCGGGTTGGCAGACTACGGAAGAGCGGGGCTGTTTCCATTGATACCGTGGATAAAGCTGAAACCGAGGCCCAGGCCATGCAGGCCAGTTGTGAGTCGGCCAACGCCTCGGCCCGGGTAGCAACCGCCAGGGTGGAGGTCATCCGTTCCCAGTTGGAGCGGACCCAGTTGATCGCTCCCTTCGACGGCATCGTGGCGGAGATAAACGGCGAGCTCAACGAATACGTCACCCCTTCCCCACCCGGCATTGTAACGCCTCCTGCTGTGGACTTGATCGACAACACCTGCTTCTATGTGGCCGCCCCCATAGACGAGGTGGACGCTCCCAAGATCACCGTAGAGCAGACCGCAAGAGTCAGCCTGGATGCTTTCGATGATCGGCGCTTTCCAGGAACCGTACGGCGCATCGCCCCTTATGTGCTGGACCTGGAAAAACAGGCGCGCACCGTAAATGTCGAAGTGGAGTTCACCAATCCGGAGGATATCAAGTCGCTGCTGGCAGGTTACTCTGCCGATGTCGAGATCATCCTGGACATGCGCAAGCAAGCCCTGCGTATTCCCACCGAAGCCGTGCTGGAAGACGACCATATCTATCTGTTACTGGAAGACGAAGGAATACTGGAAAAACGCAAGATAGAGACCGGTATGTCCAACTGGGATCACACCGAGGTGACAGATGGATTGAAGGCGGGTGATCTCGTGGTGACCTCTGTAGACCGTGACGGTGTGGAGGATGGCGCACTGGCCACCCGGGAAAAAGACAAGAAACCATGATCCGGCTTGATGGCATCAATCGAGCGTTCAAGGTGGGGAGTGAAACGGTCCACGCCCTGCGGGATGTCAATCTCGAGGCTGAAGCAGGGGCCTACCTTTCGATCATGGGGCCTTCAGGATCTGGTAAGTCCACCCTGCTGAATATCCTGGGTCTTCTGGACCGGCCTGACAGCGGCAACTACCTGCTGGAAAGTACCGATACCACGACCCTCAGTGAAGTACAGCGCACAATTGCCAGGCGGGAGCGCATCGGTTTTGTATTCCAGGCATTTCACCTGGTACCAAGACTGACCGCTGCCCAGAACGTGGAACTTCCTATGACCCTTGCGGGAATTGAGCCGGAGCACCGCAAAGTGCGCGTGGCGGAGGCACTGGAAAACCTGGGCTTGAGCGACCGAGCTGACCACCGGCCGGATCAACTGTCAGGAGGAGAGCGTCAGCGTGTCGCCATCGCCCGGGCCACCATCATGCGCCCCGCCATACTCTTGGCGGACGAACCCACTGGCAACCTGGACAAGGCATCCAGCGAAGATGTCATCAAAACGCTGGAATCACTCAACCAGACTGGTATCACACTACTGGTGGTGACCCATGATCCTGAAATCGGCGAACGCGCGCGACGGCGCATCCATATGGTGGATGGCGCGATTGTGGTGGACCACAGTCGATAGCTGTTCTGAAAAGGAGCTGACGAAGAGCATGTAATCATGTTGGCGGAAGACATCCTGAAATTCGGTAGCAATGCACTCTCAGGTGCCCGTACCCGCACGTGGTTGATGCTGCTGGCCATGGCCATCGGCATCGGTTCAGTCGTGGTGCTCACTGCACTGGGCGAAGGGGCAAGGCGTTACGTCAGCAACGAGTTCTCCAACCTCGGCACCAACCTGATCGTTGTGCTGCCCGGGCGCACAGAAACTACCGGCGGTGCCCCGCCCATCATCGGCGGTACGCCGGAGGATCTGACACTCAATGATGCCCTGGCACTGCTGCGCAGTAGTAGTGTGCGAAAGATAGCACCAGTGGTTATCGGCTCAGCCCCAGTCTCTCATCAGCAATTGGAGCGGGAAGTTACCGTTGTAGGATCGACGTACGATCTGCTCCATGTGCGCAACATGGCGATGGCCTTGGGTGAGTTTCTGCCGCCGGGCGATCCCACCCGAGGCGGCGCGGTGGTGGTCATTGGCACTACCCTGAAAGAGGAGCTCTTCGGCAATAAGAAGGTCCTGGGAGAGTGGATCCGTATCCATGACAGCCGTTTCAGAATCATCGGCGTACTCCAGCCCCTGGGAGAATCTCTCGGCATGGATGTGGGCGACCTGGCCATCATTCCGGTTTCCCGTGCCCAGAGCCTGTTCAATACCGAATCCCTGTTCCGCATCCTGGTTCAGGCCAATGGTCGCGAGGACATCCCCAAGGCCCAGCAGGCGATCAAGGATATCTTGAGGGAACGGCATGACGGCGAAGAGGATGTCACCATCATCACCCAGGACGCCCTGCTGTCGACTTTCGACGAGATATTCCAGGCCCTCACCGCCACGGTGGCCGGCATCGCTGCCATCAGTCTCGGGGTGGCCGGGATACTGATCATGAACGTAATGCTGGTGGCGGTCTCACAACGCACTACCGAGATCGGCCTTCTCAAAGCCCTGGGGAGTTCCGAGCAGCAGATCATGCAGCTGTTCCTGGTAGAGGCGGCCCTGCTCTCCACCTTCGGTGCGCTGATCGGTGTGGCGGTGGCTTATGCCGGCGTCTGGGGATTGAACCAGGTCTTTCCCGACTTTCCATTGTTCGTGCCGCTCTGGGCCTTGGCTGCCGCACTGATGGTGGCGCTGATTACCGGACTGCTGTTTGGCGTGATGCCCGCAAAACGCGCCGCCAGGTTGGACCCGGTTCAGGCACTCTCGGGACGATGACCATGCTGCTGGACGACTTTATCAAATTGGCACTTGGGTCGGTCATCGCCCACCGCATGCGAAGCTTCCTGACGGCACTGGGCATTGCCGTGGGCATCGCTGCGGTGGTGCTGCTCACCTCCCTCGGCGAGGGGATCCACAAATTCGTACTGGCGGAGTTTACCCAGTTTGGTACCCACCTGATCGCCATCACCCCCGGCAAGGCAAGCACCTTCGGCATATCAGGAGCAGTGATCAACAATGTGCGCCCCCTGAGCCTGGAAGACGCGGAAGCACTTGGCAGACTTCCCCGCATCCAGGCCGTGGTGCCCATGGTTCAGGGCAACGCCTCCGTGGAGTATGGCAAGCGCACGCGGCGTACCATGATCTTCGGCACCGGCTCCGAGGTCCCCAGTGTTTGGAGCATGAAACCCACTATGGGGCGCTTCCTACCCGATGACGACACCACCCATGCACGACCCTTCGCCGTGCTCGGCAGCAAGGTGCGTAAAGAGTTGCTGGGAGATATCAATCCCCTGGGGCAGCGGGTACGCATCGGCGGCGAAAGCTACCGGGTGATTGGTGTCATGGAGTCCAAGGGCACCCTCCTCGGTTTCGACCTGGATGATGCAGTCTACATTCCCACCCAGAAGGCGATGGCGATGTTCGACCAGGAGAGCCTGATGGAAGTGGACCTGCTCTATACCCCGGGCACCGACAGCGAGGTGCTTGCAGAACGTATCAAGAAGTTTCTGAAACAGCGCCACGGCAGCGAGGACTTCACCGTCATCACCCAGGACCAGATGCTTGAGACCCTGGGCGATGCACTCAACATCCTGACCCTCGCCGTAGGCGCGCTGGGCGGCATCTCCCTATTGGTTGGCGGAGTCGGCATCCTCACCATCATGACGATTGCGGTTACCGAGCGTACCGCTGAGATCGGACTGCTGCGCGCCCTGGGTGCAGGCAAGCGCCAGATACTCTGGCTGTTTATCGGCGAGGCCGTGGCACTGGCAGCACTTGGGGGTCTGGCCGGATTGACCATTGGTGCCGGCGGCGCCTGGTTGCTGGGGGTCGCCGTTCCCGCCCTGCCGACCCATACAGCCTGGAGTTACGTATTGCTTGCCGAGGCGATCTCGATAGTGATCGGCCTGGCTGCCGGCGTCGCCCCGGCCTGGCGTGCGGCAGGGCTCGATCCGATAGAAGCGTTACGCTCGGAATAGCCGACAGTACTCATACAAAGGGGCTTCAGGCCGCGTGATGCTTGTCAGTTTTGTGCAGACTGACAATATGAAGCGCAAGCCAGGCCGTTCCCCGCTCCCGTTCACTCAGGCGATAGTAGCTTTTCTCCAACTTGGCATCATGGATCGCGACCATGAGCGTCAAAGGATTGTTCCGTGAAAAGTAGTCGAGGGCCTCCTCGCAATAGAAAGTGAGACCCGCCACCTCCTTTGAAGGCACTTTGCCGGTTTCAATCAAGCAGACCCACTCGTCTTGTGTGAGCCCCAGTAAGCATCTCGCCTCTTTAGCCGAAAGACATGTTTCCATCTGGCACGCCCGCCTTGTGCGTAAGTGACTTTGACTTCGCATCTGCATAATGAAATATGCCGTAATTAAAGACCAGTATTTCCAAACAGCAAGTGCTTTGGCCATAAGAGTTTTGTATCTCCCCGAAGCTTATTTGAGTGCTTTATCAGCCACTTACAAAAACACCCAACAAGATGAATACGTGATCACCCAAATCCTCTTTCCCATTGTCACGGTTGACTTGCCTGGGGCATTGGCGCTACAAATCACAGGCTTTGGCAAAAGCTACACTATTCACCTGGAGTTCTAGTGCACACCCACCTCAAGATCTGGCACCCCTTGGCATTCTTCGTATGCAATATAGCTGCGGTGGTGCTGTATGGTTCCTGGCTGTTCGAACCCACCCGGGAACTTTGGGACGGACTGGATAAACTGGTGTTTTTCACCCTCAACGGATCATTGCAATGGGGTGAGACCTGGCAGGCCTTCTGGGCAGCCGCCAATCACAGGAGTGCGGATATCGTGGTGGCCATCGCTATGATCTCCTTCTTCATGCACTTTGCACTCACCGGTGGTCGCCGCCTGATCCTTGAGCGTGCCGTACTCTTCATACTGATGTCAGCCATGATCCTGGCCACACAGGAGGGTCTGATCGATCTCTACCAGGCGATCATCGATATCACCAGGAAGAGCCCATCGCTGGTGCTGGAGCCGGTCTACCGGCTTAGCGAGCTGGTACCCGGCATCAAGGCCAAGAATGCATCGAAGAGCTGCTTCCCCGGCGACCACGGTACGGTGGTCTTTATCTGGCTCTTCTTTGCCTGGTTTTTCGCCGGCTGGAAACACCGGATCACGGCGTTGGTGATGACGGTGCTGATCCTGCTGCCGCGACTAGTATCCGGCGGCCACTGGATCACCGACAACCTGGTGGGCTCAGGCACCCTTGTACTGCTGATGATGGCCTGGATCGTCTTCACCCCCGTGGGATTTGCGCTACGCTGGCTGGGTGAGAAGATCCTTGGTTTTATCCTGCCCAGGAGCTGGCAGCGGGTTCCGAAATTTTAGACCTGTAACTGATCAAGCCACCATCCCCTTTCCCTGGAGCGACTTGATCTGGTCGCGCACCCGGGCGGCCTCTTCGAACTCCAGATCCCTGGCGTGCTGGTACATCTTCTTTTCCAGGTCGGCAATGCGCTTGGCCATCTGCTGCGGGGTCAGGGCAGCGTACTCCGCCTCCTCTTCCGCCACCTTGGCATACGCCTTCGCCTGCATGGGCGCACCGGCATGAGCCCCTTCCATGATGTCGGCAATGGCCTTGCGTATGGTCTGGGGGGTAATACCGTGGGCCTCGTTGTAGGCGATCTGCTTGGCCCGCCGACGCTCGGTCTCATCGATAGCACGACGCATGGAACCGGTGATCTTGTCTGCATAGAGAATCGCCTTGCCGTTGGCGTTTCGCGCGGCGCGACCGATGGTCTGGATCAGTGATCCCTCGGAGCGCAGAAAGCCCTCCTTGTCGGCATCCAGGATGGCCACCATGGAGACTTCAGGCATATCCAGTCCTTCGCGCAGCAGGTTGATGCCCACCAACACGTCGAACTCTCCCAGGCGCAGGTCGCGTATGATCTCCACCCGCTCGACGGTGTCGATGTCAGAGTGAAGGTAGCGCACCCGGATGCCGTGCTCATCGAGATAGTCTGTGAGATCCTCGGCCATGCGCTTGGTCAGGGTGGTGACCAGCACCCGTTCCTCTTCCTCCAGACGCAGGTGGATCTCCGATAACAGGTCATCCACCTGGTTGGTAGCCGGCCTCACCTCCACCTCGGGATCCACCAACCCGGTTGGGCGAACCACCTGCTCCACCACGGCACCGGAATGTTCCAGTTCATAATCCCGCGGCGTTGCAGAAACATAGATAGTCTGAGGGGTACGCAGTTCGAACTCCTCGAAGCGCAGGGGCCGGTTGTCCAGGGCAGACGGCAAGCGGAAACCGTACTCCACCAGGGTCTCCTTTCGCGAGCGGTCTCCCCGGTACATGCCGCCAACCTGGGGTATGGAGACGTGACTCTCATCGGCCACGAAAAGGGTGTTCTCCGGCAGGTAGTCCAGCAATGTCGGTGGTGCCTCCCCAGCCTGGCGCCCGGAGAGATAACGCGAGTAGTTCTCGATACCCGAGCAGTAACCCAGTTCGAGGATCATCTCGATATCGTAGCGGGTACGTTGCTCCAGGCGCTGGGCCTCCACCAGCTTGCGGTTGTCCCTCAACTGCTCCAGGCGATCCTTGAGCTCTTCCTTGATGTGATCCACCGCCTCCAGCAGGGTCTCTCTCGGGGTCACGTAGTGGGACTTCGGGTAGATGGTGTAGCGCGGCACCTTGCGCAGCACCTCGCCGGTGAGCGGATCGAACAGCGAAATCTGTTCGATCTCGTCGTCGAACATCTCGATGCGCACCGCTTCGCTGTCGGACTCCGCCGGATAGATATCGATGACTTCACCGCGTACCCGGTAGGTCGCCCGGTGCAACTCCACGTCGTTGCGGGTGTACTGCAGTTCCGCCAGCCGCCGCAGGATGGCGCGCTGATCAATGATATCGCCCCGGGAGAGGTGCAGTACCATGCTCAGGTAGGAGCGGGGATCACCCAGGCCGTAAATGCATGAAACCGTGGCCACGATGATGGTATCGGGCCGCTCAAGCAGCGCCTTGGTGGCCGACAGGCGCATCTGCTCGATATGTTCGTTGACCGAGGCATCCTTGTCGATGAAGGTGTCCGATGAAGGCACATAGGCCTCTGGCTGGTAGTAGTCGTAGTAGGAGACAAAATATTGCACCGCGTTGTGAGGAAAAAACTCCTTCATCTCCCCGTAGAGCTGGGCTGCCAGGGTCTTGTTATGGGCCAGAATCACCGTGGGGCGCTGTACCTGCTGGATCACGTTGGCAATGGTGAAGGTCTTCCCTGAACCGGTCACACCCAGCAGCGTCATGCCCGCCTCGCCATCATTGAGCCCCTCGACAAGGCGGCGTATTGCCTCGGGCTGGTCACCGGAGGGCTCGAATTCGGAGACCAGTTGAAATTCTTTTGACATTGGGGATTCTGCTAACTAATCAGATTGGATATTATTACAGCTGCGTGCCATAAACACACCTGCCCACAGCGCGAGCTGAGGACAGGACAACATTCAGTAATAACGAACAACTTCAGGTCTTGCCAAGATGAGTACCAAGCTTTCCGCCCGCGTCCAGACCGTCAAGCCTTCCCCCACCCTGGCCGTCACGGCCCGTGCCGCAGAGATGCGAGCCGCAGGCAAAGATATCATCGGTCTGGGTGCCGGTGAACCGGACTTCGATACCCCGGAACATATCAAGGAAGCTGCCATCAAGGCGATCAACGACGGCTTCACCAAGTACACCGCGGTAGATGGTACCGCCGGCCTGAAGAAGGCCATCATCGACAAGTTCAAGCGTGACAACCAGTTTGATTACGCCCCGGAAGAGATCCTGGTCTCCTGCGGTGGAAAGCAGAGCTTCTACAACCTGGCCCAGGCCATCCTCGACCCGGGCGACGAGGTGATCATACCGGTTCCCTACTGGGTCTCCTACCCGGACATGACCCTGCTGGCCGGTGGCGTCCCGGTGCTGGTCAACGCCGGGGCCGACCAGAATTTCAAGATAACCCCCGCCCAGCTCAAGGGTGCGATTACCGAGCAGACACGCCTGATGGTGATCAACAGCCCCTCCAATCCCACCGGCATGGCCTACAGCCGGGACGAGCTGGCTGCCCTTGGCGAAGTACTGCTGGAGCACCCCAGGGTGATTGGGGCCACAGACGATATGTACGAGCACATCCGCTGGAATACGGATGAACCCTTCGTCAATATCCTCAACGCCTGCCCCGAGCTGCGCGACCGCTGCCTGGTGCTGAACGGGGTCTCGAAAGCCTACTCCATGACCGGCTGGCGTATCGGTTACGCTGCAGGGCCTGCAGAGATCATCAAGGCGATGAAGAAGATCCAGTCCCAGAGCACGTCAAACCCCACGTCCATCTCGCAGGTGGCAGCCCAGGCAGCCCTGGAAGGCCCACAGGAGTGTATCGGCGAAATGCTCAAGGCCTTCAAGGAGCGCTACGACTACGTGGTTGACCGCCTCAACGCCATACCAGGCGTCGAGTGCCTCCCCTCTGATGGCACTTTCTACCTGTTCCCCAAGGTTCAGGAGGCTATGGACAAGATCGACGATGTGAACAGCGATGTCGAGCTGTCCGAGCACCTGATCGAACAGGCTGGTGTCGCCCTGGTGCCCGGCTCGGCATTTGGCCTGGGTGGTCACGTAAGAATCTCCATTGCCACCAGCATGGAGAACCTGACGAACGCCCTGGATCGCCTGGAAGGCGTTCTCGGCAGCTAATCCGGTAATCCGCACCAGCCAGTAAGGGTGAACGCCAATCTTCGGCTTCGCCCTTTCAATTGCCGTGAAATTGGAATATTTTTCCTTCTCGTGATCCACAAGGACTTGTGAACATGCAGCCTAGCGCCAAATCCCCTCATTTCCTACTCAGGGGGGCTGACTCTGATCAAATTGGCAGTGGCAGTCATCCTGGCCGTGGTCATCACGGTGATATCCGTCGCCGTTCCTTCGATGCAGAATCTGTCCGCAACCACCAGGATGAGCAGTAATATCAACCGCCTGGTTGCGCACCTCCACCTGGCAAGAAGCGAGGCGGTCAGGCGCGGCCTGAAGATGACGCTCTGCCCCAGCTTCGATGGCAAGTCACGCCTCGATTCCATCGAGTGGCAGAGGGGTTGCGTGATTTTCGAAAACATGGATGGGGACGGCAAGAAGGATGCAAATGAGAAGATTCTGCGCTTTATCAGGGAGACGGACGATACTATTTTGATTCGTAGTTCAACCAGTGAAAATGGCAGAAAGGCCATCACTTACCAGCCTTCGGGCATGGCCTGGGGCTCAGCCGCCACATTCACATTTTGCGACCGGCAAAACCGTGCCGCACCAAGGGCAGTAATCATCCATAACAGCGGTCGCCCCCACCTCTCGAAAACCCGCTCTAGCGCAAAGCCCATCTTCTGTCCCGCAAGCTAAAAAATTAGCGTCAGACTATTGACCCCGGGGTGAGAGGTCATTACTATACGCGCCTCTACTAATCCCCTGTAGCTCAGTTGGTAGAGCAACGGACTGTTAATCCGTGGGTCACTGGTTCGAGCCCAGTCGGGGGAGCCAAATAACTGGCTGAAAAGCCAGGGAAAAGCCCGGTCATATTGACCGGGCTTTTTTCTTTCTTGAACCAGCACACAATCCAGCAGTGGCTATCTGGCGATGGTAGCCAGAACAGCTCAGAGTCATAATCCAAATTACTCGCTACAGGAAGGAGAAACTACGCTATCCTCTCAACCATGCTCTAATTCACGTACCAAAAACACAAAGGCTAATCATGGATAATGAAGAACCTAAAAATCACCCAAGTTCTGTAAGCTCTGATGAGAAAAGCAATACAAATATAAGCGAGTCTTCGACCTCGTGAAAGATTTTGGGACATCCAAGTCCCCAAAATCGACTCGGCCTTCGACAGCCTATTAGTGCCCCGGACGTCCTGGTTCACGGCTACCGGGGACTAACCGCCTCGGCTTTCCATGGCGGTCAGCGTGGGCATGGGATTTATCTATATGCTTGCTTTGTTCTGGCTAATATTTTTGGCAGGTGCGATTTTCTCCATGTCTAGGTAACCCAATACAAACCCCGCCAGGGCGGACCGCAGCGGATATGAAGAGCGATGTCTCACTTTAAATCCCAAGAGGCAGGTGCTGGCAGGCCAAGTTGTTTACAAAGTCGCTGCTCATTTTCAAAACCCTGTTTTATTTTCCAAAGCGCATGAGTGGTGAATGAGGTACACCGGAAGTGGTGGAAACACCCTCTTCTTAGCTCATTGGATCCGGAGATGGGTCGGGTTCATCCCGTGGTTCTGGCCAAATTCGGTTCATGATCAACTCTGTTCAGCTATCGGTTTTTAGCACTCGGGGATTCAATCCAAATGCAAAAAATAAGTTACATTTTCCGTACCAAAGACAAATAATCCCACATTCCGCCCGTCAGAGCTATATTTCTAATGAAATCAACCACGGAGAGTGCAGTGAGGAGAATGAAATGCGTAAAAAAGAGGTTCTGAATATTGCTGCCAACCGTGGCATCGAATCATCCAAGCTGCGCAAGTGGGAATTGATTCGAGCCATACAGCGTGCCGAGGGTAACCAGGATTGCTTCAGAACACCGGTTGCCAACGACTGCAACCAAGTTGCCTGTCTTTGGCGTGGCGACTGCGTGGGTAAAAAAATCAAATAGAGGAGACTCTTCACCCAATCTCCATCAAGAAACACAAGAAACACAAGAAACACAAGAAACACAAGAAACACAAGAAACACAAGAAAGGCGGTTTCAAGTAATAACTGCAATTCAATTACGCAGCAAGCAAATCCACTTGCCGCCCCATAAATAATTCATTCGGTGATCGATAGCCTCTTGTGG
>NZ_MPRJ01000085.1 GCF_002020805.1 Solemya velesiana gill symbiont
TCAAGGCCAATTCGGGGATAAAAGACAGGCTTATTTGACGGATATTTGAATTTGGGTGCCTGGTGAATGAAAACTCTAATTTTTCAGACCATCCCTAAGTACTACTACGCAGTTTTATCCAGGTTTCTATATTACAATCGGCCGGTGTAGTTATTTTGGCGACGTAATAATCACGCTTTTTATTACGGCCTATTCTTTCAAGCTGAACCAGGTTTCACGGTGAAACGGATGACACGGATTTCAGATAGGAGGCTTGGTCTGATCAATTTGTCTGAGTGTGGAGTGGACGCGATCACCCGCCACCTGAGTGCATGCTCACATTATTGTTCTCAAACTCCTCGTCGTCTAATAGCTTGTCCATGGCAATATTTCGGAGAAATCTCATGAGATTCTTTTGCAACACCAGTTCTTGCTGCAGACCGGTAACATTTTTTTTGATGCTGCTGACGGTGCCGTTGATCTCCTGCAAACAGATACCCATTATTCGGGACGCAGTCAGTGCCCATGAGATGGATCAAGCTGCTGAGATGGGTGATACGAAAAGCCAGTATCAACTCGGTATGCGCTATATGTCTGGTAAGGGCGTTGTGGAGGATTATGCCGCCGCGGCTTATTGGTTCGAGAAAGCGGCTGAAGCCGGACATGTCGATGCCCAGTTCATGTGGGGTTCTGCGCTTTATTCCGGTGTCGGTGTTGAACGGGATCATGCCGAGGGAGTGCGCTGGTTTTTGAAATCAGCAGCAGCCGGACATAAACGGTCCCAATACCAGTTGGGTGATGCCTACCTCAATGGCAGGGAAGTGGAGAAAGACCGCGCCTGGGGTGCCAGGTGGAATGGCATGGCAGCAAGCCAGGGACACAAGGGAGCCCAGTTCACCATGGGGGTTCTGTTCGCCAAGGGTATCGGGCTGCCGAGGAACGACCTGGAGGCAGTGACCTGGCTGAGGCTTGCCGAGAAAAGCGGGGACAAACTCGCCACGGAATTATTGGCAAAGCTTCGCGAAAAGATGACATCTGGCCAGTATAAATCTGCCCTGTCACGGGCAGATCGCTGGAAGCCGGAAAAAAATATGAAGGGTTACCGGAACAGGCCAACCACGCGTTATGTGCAGTATGTACTGGGGAGACTGGGTTATAACGCGGGCTATGCCGATGGTATTCGGGGAGAGAAAACCGACCAGGCCATCGAGAAATATCTCAAGACACGTGGCGTGAAAGGAGATGCTGGCAACGCGAAGGTGATAAGCCTTTTGAGGAAAGAGTCTCAGTGATGAAACAAAAAACCGGCGGCGGCCAAGCTGCCGCCGGTAGGTCGGTATAAATTACTCAGGGTCTCCTGAAGGCTCCTCAGGGGATACCGTGAGCGCGAGATCGGGCTCCTCGGCTATGCCGAGCAGGTCGTTTACTGCATCTTTGACCTCTTCATCGATGTTGCCTTCTTCATCGGTGATGTTTTTGTTTGCTGCTGTATTCAGAGCATCTGCTGCAGCTTGTTGAGCCTCATTTGCCGCTTCTTCGGCTGCGTCTGCTTCTGCCTGTGCGGTTGCTGCATCTGCTTCAGCCTGGGTTGCTGTGGCATCTGCTGCGGCTGCATCAGCGGCAGCGGTATCAGCATCACCACGTGCTGCTGCCGCTGCGGCAGCAAGCTCCGTATTTGTGGGATCAGCCGCGGCTTGTGTCTCGAGATCTGCAGCATATGCTTCAGCCTCTGCAGCCGCAGTGGCCAGGGCATTGGCATCTGCACGCGCATCGACTGTAGCCGCCTGGGCCTCTTCCGCAAGCGCTGCTAAATCCGCTGCAGCTGATACAGCCTCCTGGGCTGTTCCATATGCAGCCTCGTAGGCCGCGATCATTCCCACAGCCGAGTTCGGTGCAGCATGCAGTCTTGCGTTCGGTGAGGCATGGGCCGCATTCAGGCGTCCCAGTTTGCTGGCAATGGCGCCGTGATTGTTCCCTTGTCCTTTACCTTCAGCAGAATGACCGAAGGCATTGCCGCCGTTACCCTTGGAGTGTCCGAAGGCATTGCCATTTCCAGGGCCGCTTCCGAAGTCACCGCCAAGGCCGTTGCCACTGTTGCCACCGGGGCCGTGACCATTGCCATTACCGTTGCCATTTCCGCCCTTGGCTGCAACGTCAGAAAAAATTACTCCGCCGCTGTCAAGGTCATAGGAGATTGGTGCAACAAGCAGGACAGATGCCGCCAGGCCCGCAATTGCGATTATAGAACGTTTAACCATGGTTTGCTCCTAATTAATCCGAATATGAGCGGATTATCCTTAATCTTATACATTTAAGCATTAGCGATGCTGCCATAATAGGTAGGGAACAAGGGTTGTAAGTTACTGAAATAATGTGACCTGAGATGCAAAACAGAGATTTTGTCGGGAGGTAATTTCGTTTAATAGATTAGTTCCCTGGATCTTCAGGCTCAAGGGACAATAATGACAGGCTACTGCAAGTATGAGAGAAGGTATTGAAATGAAGCAGATTATGGTAATCCTCATGGTATTGGTGTTTGTCGTTTTCGGCGCTGGTACAGCGAGTGCGGCAAAGGGCGGTAACGGACATGGCGCTGGAGGGGTGGCTGCAGACCAGGCGAACGAGATGGGCATGGAAAAAGGCAAACGCTACGCTACGCCGGCAGCAAGGAAAAGAAGAACAAGAACGGGGATGAAGAAGAGGAAGAGCTGAAGAAGCCGAAAAAAGAGAAAAAGGAAAAGAAAAGAGAAAAAGGAAAAGAAAAGAGAAGAGAAGAGAAGAGAAGAGAAGAAGCCTAAAAAGAGCAAGTAAGAAATTCATCGAAGCAGCAACTTCAACGGCATTTTGAGGTTGCTGCGTCGCAGCATATATTCTCGCCTTATTATCCTATTCCTAATTCCATCTCGACCCCAGGGTTGTAGCGTTGTATCCTGCATCTCGCCCGCGAGGAACTGCCACAGACACTAAATAATCCCTCCTTTAAAGAGAGGGAGCGAATGGTTCCCGGGGCTGAAAATATCTATGCACTGACAGCCTCGAATCTGGACTCTCAGAGCCCGGTTCAGGGCATAAAGAATAATCAGAGGGTCCCCTGAAGGGGAACGACAATATGACCGTAAAGTTCATGACCTCGAGTCCGGATTTGGCCAAGTCCGGACAGGGGACGGGCGCCTTGCGTACGCGCCGCCCCGTCTATCTCGATTTTCTGCCCCCCTGCAACAACGCCTGCCCGGCAGGTGAGGATATCCAGGCCTGGCTCGCCCTGGCCCAGGAAGGGGAGTACGAAGCGGCCTGGCAGACCCTGGTAGAGAACAACCCTATGCCGTCCATCCACGGGCGGATCTGCTACCACCCTTGTGAAAACGCCTGCAACCGAAACTACACCGACAGCACAGTGAGTATTCACGCGGTGGAGCGTTTTCTTGGCGATATGGCCCTGGAGAATGGATGGAAGCCGAAGTTCGACGCCGAGCCCAGCGGCAAACGCATCCTGGTCATCGGTGCCGGGCCCAGCGGTCTGTCGGCCGCCTACCACCTGACGCGGCTTGGTCACGAAGTTGAGATTCATGAGGCGGGTCCTATCGCCGGTGGCATGATCCATTTCGGCATTCCTGCTTACCGCATGCCCCGTGATGAACTGGCCGCCGAGATTCAGCGCATCGAGGACATGGGGGGCAAGATCGTTCTCAACCACCGGGTGGAGGACGTGCTGGCGGAAAAAGAGGCGGGCAACTTCGACGCCGTCTTCATTACCGTGGGCGCCCACATCAGCAAGAAGATCGATATCCCCGCGAGGGATGTCGGCAAGATGATGGATGCAGTGAGCTCCTGCGCGAGGCCAAGAGCGAGGAGCCGCTGCGCCTGGGGCGCCGTGTGGCCATCTACGGTGGCGGTATACCGTCATGGATGCCGCCCGCACCGCGAAACGCCTGGGTGCGGACGAGGCGATGATCATCTATCGCCGCGACCGGGCCAGCATGCCCGCCCACGACTTCGAGGCCGACGAGGCCATCGAGGAGGGGGTGAAGATCAAGTGGCTGAGCACCATCAAGGAGATCGACCAGACCACCTTCAAGGTGGAGGTGATGGAACTGGACAAGGACGGTAGGCCCCAGCCCACTGGGGAGGTAGAGACCCTTGAGGCCGATGCCCTGATCCTGGCCGTTGGTCAGGACACCGATACCGGTTTTCTGAAGGATGTTCCAGGCGTCGACCTTCAGCGTGATGGCACAGTGGTGGTAAGCAACAACATGATGACCGGCCACGAAGGTATCTTCGCCGGCGGCGACATGGTGCCCAGTGAGCGTTCGGTGACCATCGCGGTGGGCCACGGCAAGAAAGCCGCCCGCCACATTGACGCCTACCTGCGGGGTACCCGTTACGATAAGGCGCCCAAGCATCCCATCATCGAGCATGAAAAACTTCACCTCTGGTACCAGACCCACGCACCCAAGTGTGAGCAGGAACACCTGCCCCTGGTGGACAGGAAGAACTTTGACGAGATCCTCAAGGGGCTGAGTGAATCCGAGGCCCTGTTCGAGGCGCGCCGCTGCCTCTCCTGCGGCAACTGTTTCGAGTGCTACGGCTCATGTCCCGAAGGGGCAGTCATCAAGCTCGGCAAGGGCAATCGCTATCGCTACGACTACGAGCTGTGTACCGGCTGCGCGGTCTGCTTCGAGCAGTGTCCCTGCCATGCTATCGAGATGGTCTCCGAACCCGGTTTTGCTGAGTGATTATTGCCATGGGTGAAAACAAGAAATTCGTAACAGTTGATGGTAACGAGGCGGTCGTTCATGTTGCCTGCCGGGTGAGCGAGGTCTGCTCCATCTACCCCATCACCCCTTCCTCGCCGATGGCGGAGTCAGCGGATGTCTGGTCAGCCAAGGGTGTGAAGAACATCTGGGGTCAGGTGCCTGACGTGTTCGAGATGCAGAGCGAGGGCGGTGCCGCGGGTACCGCACACGGCGCCCTGCAGACCGGTGGCCTGACAACTACCTTCACTTCATCCCAGGGGCTGCTGCTGATGCTGCCCAACATGTACAATATCGCCGGTGAGCTCACCTCCACGGTGTTCCATGTTGCGGCCCGCTCCCTGGCGGCCCAGGCCCTCTCCATTTTCGGCGACCACCAGGATGTGATGTCGGCCCGTATGACCGGCTTCGCCATGCTTTCGCCTGCCTCGGTGCAGGAGGCGCATGACATGGCGCTGATCAGCCATGCCGCCACCCTCAAGGCGCGAGTGCCTTTCATGCACTTCTTCGACGGGTTCCGCACTTCCCACGAGGTAAATAAGCTGGAACTGCTCAGCGATGACCAGATCCGGGCCATGATTGACGACGAGCTCGTCTACGAGCATCGCAAGCGCGGCCTCAACCCGGATAATCCGTTCATCCGCGGTACCGCCCAGAATCCTGATGTCTACTTCCAGGGGCGGGAAAGTTCAAACCCCTTCTACCTGGCTACGCCCGGTATCGTGCAGGAGTCCATGGATCGGTTTGCCGAGGTGACCGGACGCCAGTACAACCTGGTGGAATATTACGGTGTGCCCGATGCAGAGCAGGTGATCTTCATCATGGGGTCTGGTGCGGAGACGGTGATGGAGACCGTCGAGGAGCTCAATGACCAGGGGGGCAGGTTCGGCATGGTGCAGCTGCGTCTCTACCGGCCTTTTCCAACTGAACAGATACTAGCGGTGCTTCCCAAATCGGTGCGTAAAATTGCGGTTTTGGATCGCACAAAGGAGCCCGGTGCTGGCGGCGAACCCTTCTAGCAGGATGTGTTGACCATGCTGATGGAGGCCCATTCCATGGGAGAGTGGGAGACCCTGCCCAAGGTGGTGGGGGGGCGTTACGGCCTCTCATCGAAGGAGTTCACTCCCTCCATGGTGAAGGGTGTGTGCGACGAGTTGCTCAAAGAGCATCCAAAAAATCACTTCACCATCGGTATCCACGACGATGTGACCAACACCAGCCTGGGCTGGGATCCCGAGTACGATCTGGAGAAACCCAACATGACCCGGGCTCTCTTTTTCGGTCTGGGTTCTGACGGCACCGTTGGCGCTAACAAGAACAGCATCAAGATCATCGGCGAGAACACCGATCTCTATGCCCAGGGCTACTTCGTCTATGACTCACGCAAGGCGGGCAGCCAGACAGTGTCCCACCTGCGAATCGGGCCTTACCCGATTAAGGCGCCTTACCTGATACAGACGGCGGACTTTATCGCCTGCCACCAGTTTGGGTTCATCTACAAGACAGAGGTGCTGAAAAACGCAGGGCATAGTGCAACCTTCCTGCTCGACAGCCCCTACGGCCCGGACGAGGTGTGGGAACACCTGCCCAAAATGGCCCAGGAGATCATCCAGGATCGTGAGCTGAAGGTTTATGTCATCGATGCCTCCACCGTGGCCCGTAATGCCAGCATGGGGCGGCGTATCAACACCGTGATGCAGACCTGCTTCTTCGCCCTCTCGGGTGTTTTGCCCAGGGACGAGGCCATCGCCCAGATCAAGAAAGCGATCGAGAAGACCTACTATCGCAAGGGTCCAGCGGTAATCGAGCAGAACTTCAAGGCGGTGGATGCTGCCCTGGACCATCTCTACGAGGTGAGTATTCCGGCATCCATCACCAGCGACCGTGAGCTCGACCCGGTGGTGACTTTAGACGCCTCTGAATTCGTACGCGAGGTGACCGCACCCATGCTGGAAGGCAAGGGTGATGACCTGCCGGTGAGCCGGATACCGGTGGACGGCACTTACCCCAGCGGTACGACCAAGTGGGAGAAACGCAACCTGGCCGACAATGTCCCTTACTGGGAGCCGGATATCTGTATCCAGTGCGGCAACTGTAGTTTCGTCTGCCCCCACGGCGTGATCCGCTCCAAGTTCTACCATGAGCGGTTACTGGACAAGGCGCCGGGGGCCTTCCAGTCGGCCAAAATCAGCGCCCGCGGTTTTCCCGAGACCCGCTACACACTCCAGATCTACCTGGAGGACTGCACCGGCTGCGGCGTCTGCATTGAGGCCTGCCCCGCCCACAGTCCGGATGACAAGGACATCAAGGCGATCAACATGAAGGCCCGCAAGCCGATGCTGGAAGAGGGCCAGGCCAACGTGCGCTACTTCGAGAAACTGCCCATGAACAATCGTGGGCGGGTTGATTTCTCCTCGGTGCGTGGTACCCAGTTCCTGGAGCCCCTGTTCGAGTTCTCCCTGGCCTGTGCAGGCTGCGGTGAGACACCTTACGTCAAGTTGCTCTCCCAACTGTTCGGTCCCCGCCTGCTGGTAGCCAACGCCACCGGCTGCTCCTCCATCTACGGCGGTAACCTGCCTACCACCCCCTGGGCCATCAACAGCGAGGGCCGGGGCCCCGCCTGGTCAAACTCCCTGTTTGAGGACAACGCCGAGTTCGGCCTGGGCATGCGTATCACAGCCGATAACCACATGGATATGGCCAAGGAGCTGTTGCAGGAGCTCTCCCCCTGGATCGGCGAAGAGGTGGTGGACGAGATGGTGCGTTCCGAACAGTGGGTGGGTGAATAACTGCGCCAGCAGCGCAAGCGTGTCGACACGGTGAAGGCCATGCTGCCCAAGATCGATGATCCACGGGCGCGCAACCTGGAATCTGTTGTCGACCATCTGCTGCGTCGATCGGTCTGGCTGGTGGGCGGCGACGGCTGGGCCTACGATATCGGCTCTGCCGGTCTCGATCATGCACTGGCCAGTGGCCGCGACATCAACGTGCTGGTGCTGGATACCGAGGTCTACTCCAATACCGGTGGCCAGATGTCCAAGTCCACTCCCACTGCCGCGTCAGCCAAGTTCGCCTCGGCGGGTAAGCGCATCGGTAAGAAAGACCTTGCCATGCAGGCGATCTCCTACGGCAACGTCTACGTGGCCCGTGTGGCCATGGGGGCAAACCCCCAGCAGACCCTGCAGGCGATGCGCGAGGCCGAGGCCTACAAGGGGCCATCTCTGATCTTGGCCTACAGCCCCTGCATCGCCCACGGCTACGATCTGCAGCAGGGCCTGCGGCTACTAGCCGTTGATCCGTTTCAACTCGGAACTGCGCAAGTCAGGGGATCGCCCCTTCGTACTCGATTCACCGCGTCTGCGCATCAGTCTCAAGGAGTACGCCTATAACGAGGCGCGCTACAAGGTTCTGCAGCGTACCAACCCGGACGAGGTCGATCACCTGATGAACCTGGCCCAGGAACTGGTCAACCTGCGTTGGGAGACCTACGAGCACGTGGCGACCCAGGAGTCTTCGGAGTTCCATCCCGTCGCCTGATGCCGCATCGCCATCCCCGGGGCAGGCACTTTACTCTGCCCTGGGAGGCACATTTCGGGCCCTATAGCCAACGTAGGTTGTCAGCTGCACCTTTCAGCGGTTTCGGAATTGCCGGTTGATCATTGGATTGAGCTGATCGATCGGGCGATCAGCGATTAGAGATAGCGTCGAAGGTTCATCCCGATGGGATTGACCGAACACAAGACGTCTTTTTTCGAATGGTTAAAACTAACGTTTCAGTTGGAGTGCTGGCGATCTTCCAGGCGCACAACAGTCATCGCCAGCAGACGCGCCAC
This sequence comes from Solemya velesiana gill symbiont, assembly GCF_002020805.1. Classification (GTDB taxonomy): domain Bacteria; phylum Pseudomonadota; class Gammaproteobacteria; order Chromatiales; family Chromatiaceae; genus Sedimenticola_A. Next base: position 8,564 of record NZ_MPRJ01000085.1, read on the forward strand.
AATGGCCTGGTTGGAAGAGATCTCCTGTTGATAATCGAACTCCTCCAGCAGAAGATCCAGCGTACTGCGAAGCACATCAGGTAAATTCTCTAACAACTCATCCGGATGAGTATTGGCGATGGGTTGTTTCTCCCTGCACTGCTGTATCAGTTGATCAGCACCAAAACGGGGGAGAAAGTTGCGAATGTCGGTGATATTGCAGTTTGAACTCATAACGCCCTCAAAACTTGCGTACGTAATAATGACCGGATGCAAGGTCCGCTTTGCGAGGTCTTCAGGCAATGCAAATCAATAGCTATTGCCGGTGAAGATAGCGGGGATTGGGCTATCGCAATTGCCGCTAGGATAGTAGGTAATTGAATGGTATCAAATACGGTTAATTCTTATTTGAACAAAGAATTTAATTTTAAAAGAAAAGGTGTTGGAAGGATCTTGTGTTCCGCATTTTTTCTCACTTCAGCCGCCTGGTTCTCGACTTCTGCTTATGCAGACGGTACCGAGGCGGGTACAACGGTTTCCAACTCTGCAACGTTGAACTTCAGTATTGGCGGAGTCGACCAGGATGACATTGTCAGTTCACCGACGGGCAATGATGATCCTTCGCTGGTTGCAGGTGATACGGGTGCAGAAACAACGGATTTCCTGGTTGATCGGAAACTGGATCTGTTGGTGACTGCCGATAATACAGATCATGTCAATGTTGTACCTGGCCTGGAAGACGCGGCCCTTGCGTTTACGGTAACCAACCAGAGTAATACGCCGGTCGATGGTCTCGATATCCTGCTGATGGCGGTGCACAGTTCCAACCCAACTGGATTTACGACGGGTTCAGATAATTTCGATGTTGATAATACGACCATCCAGTATTTCCTGGATGCGAACAACGACAATAAATGGGATTCTGGAGATACCGCACTAACGACAACCAACGGTGTAGCCACGCTGAATAATGTGGATCCGGATGAATCCTTCAATATCCTCGTGGTTGCGGATATCGATACCATAGCGAATCTGGTTGATAACAATACCGGGATAGCCAGTGCCAACAATGTTAACGGATCCATCTCTGCCTTGACCCTGGTGGCGCAGGTTGCCGAGAGTGACGGTACGGTTATCTCCAATGATGACAGTGGTAATGTCAGCCCGGGAGGTACTGCAAATGATATTGCAGATGATCCAGAGTCACAGGAAGATGTCTTTGCGGACAACGCAGCGCTCGCTGCAACGACGCTGGTTACCGGTAATGTGGCTGATACCATCGCAGATGAGGATTTGACCTTTGACTTCGTGGCAGGAACACTGCATACCAGTGGCGCAAAAGATGTGGCGTCCAACGGTCAGGCCTCGGACACCTCCGCATTTAAACTTGCCTCTGCAACCGTCAGTTTGCAGAAAACAGTCACAACATTCTGTGACGATATCAATGGCACAACCAATCCAAAGTCCATTCCCGGTGCTTACCAGCGATACGCCCTGACAGTAACAAATGCTGCAAGCGCGTCAGCTTCAGCAACCTTGACGTCCCTTCAGGACGTTTTGCAGGCGACAGATATCACTTTAGATGGTGACTTTATTGACGGTACTGGAGTGCCTGCGTGTGCAGACAGTAGTCCTACCGATGCTACGGGTAACGGCTTTAGGGTGACCTGTACGGATACTGCGCCTGATGACTCTGGCGTGGATAAAGCGACCCCCAGAGCTTGCGTGGAAGCAGCAGCGTTTTTCAGCAGTAATGCGGATAGTGATGGCGCAGACCACGATGGTTCGGTAAACAGCGGCACGATTAATCTGGATTATTCTCAACTGCTCCCTGCGTCAGACGTAGATCACGATGCAGGTGAGTTAGCACCTGGTGAATCGGTGACCGTGGAGTTCCAGGTAAGAATCAACTGATCCAAATCCATTTCTTTGAGTTGATGCCGCCCCTGTGCGGGCCCTGTGTGAGTAACGCTCGACGCGGGGGTGGTATCTGGCGGGCATCTGAAAAGCACAATTAATATGCATAGGGACGGGTTGCTGGTGTTTTCTTGGCTTCATGCAAACGCCAGTTCTTCGAGAGTTTTGAGAAAGCACTGGATCAAAAGGGGCTGGGTAAGGACAACAAGATAATCCTCATGTGCCGTTCAGGCAGTCGCAGTGCCAAGGCTGCCCGCGTTCTGCATATTGCGGGCTACGAATATGTCTATTCGGTGATTGTTGGCTTCGAAGGCGATAAAGAGAAGATCGGCCCCAACAAGGGACAGCGTATCGTGAATGGCTGGAAGAGCAGTAACCTGCCGTGGAGCTACACCCTCCCAAGTAAAAAGCTCGCCTGGGATATCAATTAACGTTTTTTCAACCTCCTTTGTGATTATTCACAGCCCCCGCCATGCGGGGGGGGGTATCCAGCCACCAGGATGGGTTTGCCCAATCCTGACCTGATCTCTATTTCCATTAATGACGCAGCATGCGTGTCTATCTAATTGGTATCCTGGGTCTTTTTAATATGGCGCAATTTGCTAGGGCCTGTTCACGTTAATCAACGTGTCTGAGATGAGTGAAGCCAGGATAAAGAAGGTGAACATCACATCCAGTTTTTCGAATCTTGAAAAGATCCG
>NZ_MPRJ01000086.1 GCF_002020805.1 Solemya velesiana gill symbiont
CAAGAGGCTATCGATCACCGAATGAATTATTTATGGGGCGGCAAGTAGATTTGCTTGCTGCGTAATTGAATTGCAGTTATTACTTGAAACCGCCTTCGATGATAACGCAATACATCACCACATATGGATGGTTCATCATCACCGCCATACAATTGGACCCGAAAGCCCCCGGGGTTTGGCAACAGCAGATCCGCTCCAAGTAGACGCCTCACACTGCCCGGCACAAACTGGCAGCTTCGGCTATGTAACAATCTTCTCAGCGCAATTGCAGACACGCCCTGGAGATGCTCTCAAACAAGGAATCGGGATGGTAATGACTTGCCAATAAACGCTGGAGCAAGCACTGTCCAGCAACTGAAGACCGCTCATTTCCCTTTTCCACGCCAACGTTTCAACAGCAGGGAGTTGGATACAACACTCACCGATGACATGGCCATGGCAGCCCCGGCGATGACCGGGTTGAGCAGTCCGGATACGGCCAGGGGTATGGCTATCACGTTATAGATCAACGCCCAGAACAGGTTCTGCCTTATCTTGTGGTAGGTCGCATGGGAAATGGAGATGGCATCCACCACCAGGCCAGGCTCTCCCCGCATCAGCGTAATGCCGGCGGTATGCATTGCCACGTCTGTACCACTGCCCATTGCCATACCGACACCTGCTGCAGCCAGGGCAGGTGCATCGTTGATACCATCACCAACCATGATCACATGTTTACCCTCGTTGCGCAGCCTTTCCACTTCAGCCGCTTTATCGCCTGGGAGCACCTCTGCAATCACCCTGTCGATACCGATCGCAGAAGCGATAGACGCTGCCCCATAACGATTGTCTCCGGTCAGCATCACCGTATCCAGGCCCTTACAATGCAGATCGGCCACTGCCTCTGCAGCACCGGCTCTCACCCCGTCACTCAGTAAGATGTAACCGAGTAACCGGGATGATGCCGTGGTATCCGCAATCCAGACCAGGGTATGCCCTGTGCTCTCCAGCAGAGCAGCCTGCTCTGCCCAATCGGTTAGCGCCACATCCCGCTCCTCCATCAGGCGGCGACTACCAATCAACAGTTTCATCTCATCCACCGTTGCACCGAAACCACGACCTGGGTGATTGGTAAATCCACTCACCGGTAATAGTGCCAACCCTTTCTCATTGCTCTCTGCCACCACTGCCTTTGCAAGAGGGTGTTCACTGCCCTGCTGAGCAGAAGCGGCGATCCGCAACAGATTCTCGACATCGCCATCTACAGCAAAGCAGGTTTCAACGCCGGGGGTTCCCCGGGTCAGGGTACCGGTTTTATCGAAAACAACGGTATCTGCCCGGTGCGCCTGCTCAAGGGCCTCTGCATCCTTGATCAGTACACCGTAACGGGCAGCCATGCCGGTACCCACCATGATGGCAGTTGGAGTCGCCAGGCCCAGGGCGCATGGACAGGCAATGACCAGCACCGATACCGCGGCAACAAATGCTGTTTCCGGATCCCCTGCACCCAGCCACCAGCCCAGAAAGACCACCAGCGATATCACAACCACGACCGGCACGAAGATGGTAGAAATCCGGTCAACCAAACGCTGAACGGGTGCCTTGCTGGCCTGGGCATCCTCTACCAGGCGAATGATTCTGGACAGGGTGGACTCGGCACCCACCGTGGTTGCCTGCACCTTGAGCAGGCCGTCTCCGTTGACCGAGGCCCCGGTGACCAACTCGCCCTCACCGCGGGCAACAGGAATGGGTTCTCCAGTGATAAGTGACTCGTCCAACTGGCTCTCGCCCTCGAGAATTCGCCCATCTACAGGCACTCGTTCTCCCGGGCGGATAATCACGACCTCGTTCTGGATAACGCTCTCGGCAGGAATATCCATCGCAATACCGTCACGCTCCACCCGTGCCGTGTCGGAACGAAGATCCATCAGGGCATGGATGGCAGATGCCGCATTGCGCTTGGCCCTTCCTTCCATCCACTTGCCGAAGAGCACCAGGGTGATAACCATTGCGGAACCTTCGAAGTAGAGTGCCTCTCCGGCACCGCCGAAAAAGGTCACCCAACTGCTCAACGCCCATGCCGCCGTGGTGCCCAGCACCACCAGCACATCCATGTTGCCTGCACCGCCGCGGAGTGACTTGAATGCACCGTCATAGAAACGCCAGCCGATCCAGAACTGTACCGGGGTAGCCAGCAGAAACTGCCAAAGGGAGGGCAGCATCAGGTCCACACCAAAGGGCATGAACAACATGGGCAGAGCCAGTGGCAGGGTCAATACTACAGCCAGTCTCAGCTTGTTGAGTTCCGCCTGGGTACGACGCTGCTCCTCCCGGGCCTGTGCCTCTCGCTGGGCCTTGGCACTGACCCTGGGCCTAGCTTCGAAACCCGCCTTCTTGACCACGTCAATCAGTGTCTCTGTGGGGACGGCACCCACCGGTACCGTAATGGATGCCCGTTCCGTTGCCAGGTTGACTGCGACACTCTCCACACCGGACACTTTCGACAACACCTTCTCCAGGCGTGTAGAGCAGGCAGCACAGGTCATGCCATTGATGTCGAGATCGATCACCTCGGAACGCACGGAGAATCCGGCCTTGGCGATCACCCTGGCCAGATCGGAAGCCGTAATCTCACCCTTTTCGTAATCGACACTGGCGGTATTGCCCGCCAAGCTCACCCGCGCCTCGCTCACACCCGGCTGCTTGTTGAGCACCCGCTCCAGGCGGGTTGAGCAGGCAGCACAGGTCATGCCATCCACGGGCAGGACCAGGCTGCAGGCCATGTCGGCGCGACGCTCATTCATAGGTATCGATTTCCCGGGTCAACAGCAATTTTGAACATGCAGGTTCCAATATGTTCAAAAGCGCCTATTGTCCCCATATCAAAACCCCAAACCAACCAATATTTCACAGTGGAGATTCTCTGTGGCCTAATTCCATTCACAAGAGTATACTTCGCTTTCATTAATTTTTTGTATGCTGCATAGCAGCATCTTTATGACCAACTGACAACAACAAAATATGAGCACAACAGACTACGACACCATAGTGATTGGCAGTGGCCCCGGCGGGGAAGGCGCCGCCATGAAACTCACCAAGTCCGGGCACAGGGTTGCCATAGTCGAGATGCACGAGCAGGTGGGCGGCGGCTGCACCCACTGGGGCACCATCCCGAGCAAGGCCCTGCGCCACAGTATCCAGATGCTGGTCGACTACAAGCGCAATCCGCTGTTCAGTCACACCCTGGAGCAGGTGAACGTGGACTACCCACAACTGCTCAAAGCGGCCGACTCGGTCATCCAGGACCAGGTAAGCACCCGCTACCGCTACTACTCACGTAACGGGGTGGATGTACTGTTCGGCCGTGCACGCTTCATCGATGCCCATACCATCGAAGTGGAAGCGGCTGACAACAGCGCGGAACAATACAAGGCCGACAACTTTGTCATCGCCACCGGCTCCAGCCCCTATCATCCGCCTGACATCGACTTCAGCCATCCCAATATCCTGGACAGTGACACGGTGCTTGGCCTGGAACACACACCCAAGTCCCTGACCATCTATGGTGCCGGTGTCATCGGTTGCGAATACGCCTCCATCTTCTGCAACCTCGACGTCAAGGTGAACCTGGTCAACACACGTGACCGGCTGCTCTCTTTCCTGGACGACGAGATCACCGACGCCTTGAGCTACCACTTGCGCAACCAGGGCGTGGTAATTCGCCACAACGAGGAGTACGAACGGGTTGAACCGACGGAAGATGGCGTCATCCTGCACTGCAAGTCGGGCAAGAAGTTCAAGACCGATCTGCTGCTGTGGGCCAACGGCCGTTCGGGCAACACCGCCCAGATGAGACTTGATGAGGTTGGCGTGGAAGTGAACAGGCGGGCACAGATCGAGGTGGACAAGAGCTACCAGACCACCCATCCCCACATCTATGCAGTGGGTGATGTCGTCGGCGCGCCGGGACTGGCCAGCGCCAGTTATGACCAGGGCAGGTTTGTGGGCGCTCACATTGCCAAGAGTGAATGCGACTGGAGTTTGATCGAAGACTTCCCTACCGGCATCTACACCAATCCCGAGATCAGTTCCATCGGACGTACCGAGCGGGAATTGACCGACCAGCAGGTGCCCTACGAGGTGGGCCACGCCATGTTCAAGAGCATCGCCCGTGCCCAGATCACCGGTCACACCGTGGGTATGCTAAAGATCCTTTTCCATCGCGAAACCCTGGAGATCCTCGGCATCCACTGCTTTGGTGAAACTGCCGCCGAGATCGTCCATATAGGCCAGGCGATCATGGCCCAGAAAGAGAGCGCCAACTCCCTGCTCTACTTTACCGAAACCACCTTCAACTACCCCACCATGGCGGAAGCCTACCGGGTCGCGGCATTGAACGGGCTTAACCGACTCTTCTGAGAAAAAGTTTGAAGCCGGTCAACGATTTTACTCTGCACGCAGGGCTATAATTCCCAGCCCTACAAGTGTGCGAGACCATCCCATGTTGTCGAAAAAACTGCTCTGCCTGGCGCTTCTGCTACCAACCCTGATCCAGGCCGAGCCTGCCTCACAGCAGCGGATTGATGAGTTGGCATTCCAAAAGCAACGACTTGAGACTGAGCAAAAAGCGATTGAGCAGGCGCTGCTACTCTCAGAAAAACGGCTGCAGGAATTGGAACAGATGCTGAAAGCCCGCCGCCAGGCCAACGTTGAACTGGATCGGAAGATCACCAAGGCTGCACAGCTTTCAGAACACCAGAACACCATCAGAACCCGTCATCCGTCATCGGTCGAAAACTGACCCGGCAGAGGCCTGAAGACCGGCCACAAACCGTTTTTTTTCAACTGTGGCCAACGGTTAGCATTTTTTCCACATTCCCTGTGGATAACAGTGTGGAAAACCTGCTGAAACTGGCAGACAGGCCTTACAGCACCTAAACGCCCTTTAGATTGTTCATTTTTTATACGATTTATTTTTTGTACAAAATTCAGCATGTTAACTGTTACAACACGATTAACATTAAATTTCACTGTGTGACGCACCCATGAATTGTCATCGCCCAGACACGCTGTGCATATAAAACCCCATAACCAGGGCATGTTTTTTGTCCCGGTCCATTATCGAAGCCTTAAAAACGATTCCTTCACGCCCACCCCCAGTCTCTTTCTCTGCCGTGTTTTCAAGGCCTTTTTCACAGGTCCTAGGATCTCAGCGCACAAAAAAGATAGAATGCCCCTTTTTCCCTAGGTACTGCCAATGGCGCAATCGGCTCCCGGTTTCTGGACAGCTAAACCCCTCACTGAGTTGACTCCCGATGAGTGGGAGTCCCTTTGTGACGACTGTGCAAAATGCTGCCTGCACCGATTCGAGGACGAGGAGACCCAGGAGATCTTCTTCACAAACGTCTGCTGCCGCTACCTCGACCAGGAGAGTTGTCGCTGCACCGACTACCCCAATCGCTCGGTCAACCTCCCCGATTGCGTTACCGTGACCCTGGAAGTGTTGCAAGATCCCTACTGGCTGCCGGCGACCTGTGCCTACCGCCTGCTGGCCGAAGGCAAATCCCTGCCGGAGTGGCACCCACTGGTCTCCGGTGAACAGCACACGGTCTTCGATTCTGGCAACTCCGTTTGTGGCAGGGTGATCAGTGAACTTGAAGCCGATAACCTGGAACACCACATGATCGACTGGATCAGCTAAGTACCCGCGCAAAACACGATGACAGAAGACAATCCCATCAGCACCATCACGGAATTTCTTGAAGCCACCGGCGCTCGCCTTCGAATATTCGACATGGGGCGCAGAATCACCAAGATCACCCGCGACCAGTTTCTGCAATTCGAGAAAAACGAACTGCCCTACCCCTACCCCATGCAACAGCAGGGCTGGTTCGCCCTGCTGTTCCAGGACGACAAGCGTGAGATCGAACCCTTCATCTGGTTCCTGCGCTTCCCTCTCGACGAGCAAGGCAAACTGCTTCAGGCCGCCCGGGACGATTTCATGCATCGCCTCGTGGAGCGCGTTAGCGAAAACCTGCAGGCCACAGAAAGCAGCGAGAAACTGGACGCAGTACTGAAGGACAATCCCTACACCTTCAAGCCCAGGGATGATCGCATGGCGGTATTCCACGCCCAGGCCACCCGGCCGCTGAAGCAACCACCTTCACAGTACTTCGAACACGCCAAACAGTACTTCAGCGGCGAGCTGGGTTTGGACCAATGGTCATTCGTCGGCTACCAGGGTATCGCTGAGATCGCCTCGCTCCAGGCCGACAAAGAGATCGAGCAGATGCTGGTCACTACCATTCCCGAGCTGCCTGACCGCCCCCTGGAAGCCCTCTGTCACTGCCTGGAGAATGAACCGCTTACCATGGCCGTTACCCGGGCGGTTTGGGAACGCATGAAACGATTGTTATCGGAGCCCGATCCGAACGTCATGCTGGTAGCCGCCTGCATCCGGGCGGTATCCTGTTCACAGTCACACAACCTGAAACAGGAACTGATCAGCACCGCCCTTGCTCATGACAGTGCCACCAAGGTGGAGTTGCTGGCCGCCATCAGTGGGCGGGCCTGGGAAATCCTCCAGGATGAGACCATTCGCCGGCAATACCTTGAGCGGCTGGCAGAGAACAACGAGGGCCAGGAGTTTTTCAACCAGTGCCTGAGCGACCTGCTCTTTCTTCCCGGTATGCGCGCGCCCCTGCTCGGCGCCCTGCGCGACCCTGAGCGTTCCGAGCGACTGAGCCAGGCCATCGGCGCGCTGTTCCAGCGAATCCAGAACCAGTAACCACGAATCCGGGATGGCCGACAAGAGCACCATCTATATGTGAAGGGGAGACACCGGACATCTCGCTGCAGCGGCCTGGCGAGAAAATGAGCCGCTGGGTCGAGGTGGGTCAACCGTCACCGGAGAGAGTGAAAACTGCCTGCAGGAAGGCAAATCAAGTGACGCTTTTTCTCTACGGCAAACGCCAGGATCGCTGGCTACAAGCAAACATCAACCGTCTTGGCACCCTGGATAACCTGACCATCACACCATTGCCGGAGAACCTGCTCGACCCTCTGGCAAACGAGTTGAAACGCACCCTCGAGTGGTCTTTGACTGTAACGGACGGCATGCTCTATCTGGATACGGCGGACGCCCACCACCAGCTACAGCTCACTTGCTTGGTTCAGCCAGGCCATTGAAGCCGGGGCTGATTGTAAAGATCTAAGTCAAGGAGCACTCTGCGACTTAAGGTATACTCCTTCGCCATCTATCCAAACCACTTAATCGATCATGAACTGGAAAGCTGTACTTATCGGCATCGCCTCTTATCCCCTGCTCTGACTGATCTGGCTGTTTCTGTCACCCCAGTACGCTCACACCGCATCCGGGTGGCACGCCATGGTGTACAACGTCTTCTTTTTTGCCATGCCCTTCTTTCCGGGCCACCTGGCAGGCTATATCGCAAGAGAACGTGGATTTCATCACGGGGTGGTGGTGGGAGCAGCCATTGCACTGCTCACCCTGGCCTTATGGATAGCCATGGACATGCTCGACAGCACCATTCTTCTCTCAATGGCCGGCGCGTTGATTTTCAGCTCAGCCGGCGGCGCATTGAGCCAGCGGGGAGAGTCAGCAGAATCCGACAAGGAAGCCTAGCGCCCTTCCAGCAGGCTGTCGGGATTATTGGTCCTCAGGCTTTTTGCTCAAGCCAAGCTTCTCCCGGTACTCGGCCAACCGCTCCTTGGCCGTCTCGAACTGGGCGCTTGTCATGATGCCTGCAACAGCATCCTGGTAGCCCTTGGCATAGCGATCGCCGGCAAGATCGCTCAAACCAAACCAGACATAGGCCATGACCGGATCCTTTGGGGTTCCGACACCGTGGAGATAGAGACCGCCCAGCTTTCCAAAGGCACGGATATCCCCATTGAGGGCTGCCAACTTGTACTCCATGAAGGCGGTTTCCCGGTCCCCAGCCCTGTTGGCCTCTTCAGCCTCGTCAAAACCGGCAAGTCCAAGTGCAGGCATCAGTAACACCAGGGAAATCAACAGTCTGTATTTCATCTTCTTCATAAACACGGAACGATACCCGCCACTGTAAGAGACGCCTTGACCCTGGTCAAACCCCTCATCCTGTTGCAGGTATAATGAACCCAACATCACCACTCCCCTGAAGAGGCCAACTTGTCCAGCCAACACTTTGAGTGCCACATCGATGTCGTGCAGAACGGTGACAACCCGGTGGAACTGTTCGCCGAAGCATCCGGGCTATCGAAACAGCGTATCAAATCGGCCATGCTGAAAGGGGCCGCCTGGCTGACCAGCGGGAAACACACCCGGCGCCTGCGCCGCCAGGCCAAGCCAATGAAGACAGGTGACAAGCTGCACCTCTATTACGACGAGAAGATACTCGCCACGGAACCTCAGCCTGCAAAGCTGGTTTCCGACGAAGGCGCCTACTCGGTCTGGCACAAGCCCCGCGGCATGTTGTCCCAGGGTTCCAAGTGGAGCGATCACTGCACCATATACCGTTGGGCCGAGCAACACCTCCAGCCAGAACGAAATGGTTTCATTGTTCACCGGCTGGACCGTGCGGCATCTGGATTGATCCTGGTCGCCCATCAAAAGAAGGTGGCTACCGCCCTGGCGAGGCTGTTCCAAGAAAGATCCATCACCAAGAGATACCAGGTTAAGGTGGCTACCGCCCTGGCGAGGCTGTTCCAAGAAAGATCCATCACCAAGAGATACCAGGTTATCGTCCATGGCCAGTTTCCAGACCGGGAACAGACACTCACCATCGCTTCAGAAATAGATGGCCGTCCTGCACGTAGCCATGCAAGACTTATCGAACATGATCCCGAGCTGGACCGGTCACGGCTCGAGATCAGTATCGATATCGGGCGCAAATACCAGATACACCGACATCTCGCCAGTATCGGATTTCCAGTAGTCGGTGACAGACTGTATGGCGACAAGGACGACAGCGCAGACCTGCAGCTCACGGCCTGTTACCTTGCCTTCACCTGTCTAGTCAGCAACCAGCCAAAAGCCTTCGAATTGCCGGAAGAGTTGAAACCAACGCTAAGGCAAAATGGATAGAAGAACCTCCCGCGGTTTGATTTTCACCACGGTTCACAGCAAACTCCCGCATTCGAATTAACAGCTACCGGAGATCCCCATGCCCACTATCGGAACCCCTTTTTCACCCACCGCCACCAAAGTCCTGCTCTGCGGTTCGGGTGAACTGGGAAAAGAGGTGGTGATCGAGCTTCAGCGCATGGGCATAGAGGTGATTGCCTGCGACCGCTACGAGCACGCCCCGGCCATGCAGGTTGCCGACCGCGCCTACAGCTTCTCCATGCTCGACGGTGCCGAACTGCGTCGCGTGATTGAACTTGAGAAGCCCGACTATATCGTGCCTGAGATCGAGGCCATTGCCACCGACACCCTCGTGGAGTTGGAGAGTGAAGGCTTCAACGTGGTGCCCACCGCAAGGGCCGCCCGCCTGACCATGAACCGCGAAGGCATCCGCTGCCTGGCTGCCGAAGAGCTGGACATTCCCACCTCCCCTTACCGTTTTGCAGATACCAAGGGTGAGTTCCTCGATGCGGTCCAGGAGATCGGCATCCCCTGCGTGGTAAAGCCCATCATGAGCTCTTCCGGCAAGGGCCAGTGCCTGGTGAAAAGCGAAGCAGACATCGATACCGCCTGGAACTATGCCCAGGAGGGCGGTCGCACCGGCGCCGGCAGGGTCATCGTCGAGGGCTTTGTGGATTTCGACTACGAGATCACCCTGCTCACCATCCGTCACCGTGACGGCACCAGCTTCTGCCAACCCATCGGCCACTGCCAGGAGGGCGGCGACTACCAGGAGTCCTGGCAGCCCCAGCCGATGAGCGACACTGCATTGGAAAAATCCCGGGCGATTGCCGAGAAGGTAACCGCCGCCCTGGGTGGCCGAGGCATCTTTGGCGTGGACCTCTTCATCAAGGGTGACGAGGTCTGGTTCAGCGAGGTCTCTCCCCGCCCTCACGACACTGGCATGGTAACCATGATCTCCCAGGACATCTCCCAGTTCGCACTGCATGCCCGAGCCATACTGGGACTGCCAGTACCCAACATCGTTCAGCACGGCCCATCCGCTTCCTCCGTCATCCTGGTGGAAGGAGACTCCACCCAGGTCAATTACAGCAACCTGGCCGAAGCCTTGTCGGAGCCTGATACCCAGCTCAGGCTGTTCGGCAAGCCCGAAGTCAAAGGCCAGCGCCGCATGGGGGTCGCCCTGGCCAGGGATATTGACATCGGGAGCGCAAGGAAAAAGGCCACCAGGGTATCCAGTACCGTTAAAACACGCCTGGATTAATCAGCGTCAGATCAGCGCAACAATCGGGTGGTTATCCCGTGCTGGCGTGTTAATCTCGAATTGAGTGCAACATGCAGGGGCGGGTCATGCCATCCGACTATCAGCGTATCGAACAGGCCATTCACTGGATTACACAACACGCCCATGAGCAGCCGGAACTCGGGGATCTGGCAGACTATCTCGACCTGAGTCCCTATCATGCCCAACGCCTTTTCACACGCTGGGCCGGCGTTAGCCCTAAACAGTTTCTCCAATACCTGACCGTGGATTTCGCCAAAAAGCTGCTGGATGAATCCCAGAGCGTATTGAGCACCTCCCTTGAAGCGGGCCTCTCCAGCCCCGGCCGCCTTCACGACCAGATGATTAACATCGAAGCGGTTACCCCCGGGGAATACAAACTCAAAGGCAAGGGCCTGGAGATCCAGTACGGCTTCCATGAGACCCCCTTCGGGGAATGCCTGGTCGCAACCACCCCGAGAGGAATCTGCCATCTCGCATTCGTCTCCAACACAGGGAGACAGGCACCGCTCCATCAACTTAAAGCGCTTTGGCCAAGAGCGCAATTGAATGGTCACCAGAAAGCAACTGCAGAACTGGTCAGCAGGATATTTTCATTAGGGCCTGTTCACGTTAATCACCGTGTCTGAGATGAGTGAAGCCAGGATAAAGAAGGTGAACATCACATCCAGTTTATCGAATCTTGAAAAGAT
>NZ_MPRJ01000087.1 GCF_002020805.1 Solemya velesiana gill symbiont
GGGCAAAAAAGTTCGGCTGCATAGTCTGTGTACTGTGATTGAAAAGTTGTGTGTGTGTTATTATCGCAGATTAAGGTGGGTTTTTAGAGATTCCCTTTAATGTAAGTCGGAAGAAATCATCAGGATTGAGGTATCTTCTTCCGATACTCTTCTGCCTTTTCAACTCGCCTGTCAGCCAGGCCGACCAGACCATACGTTTCGCCCCACTCCCCCTGGAGGACAAGAAGATCATCCACGAGCAGTTCCGGGGACTGGCGGACTACCTGCAGGAGGCGACGGGCCATACCCTGACCTGGGTTCACCTCAACGATTACGCCGATATCATCGAACAGTTCAAGGCCGACAAGATCGACCTGGCCTACCTCGGCCCCCTGCCCTACGTGATCCTCAAACGTGACTACCCGCCCGCCGACCCCCTCGGCTGCTTCCGTGATGCAGACGGCCAGGCCAATTACACTTGCTCGCTGATCACCTGGGGGGACAGCGCGTTAACGGCAGAACTGGTAAGTGACGTCAGGATCGGACTGACCCAGCCCTATTCGACCTGCGGCTACCTCTCCGTCTCCCAGATGCTGGGAGAGGCCGGACGGAAGATCAACGGCGACGGCAACAGCTTCAGTTATGACTGGCAGTCACTCCAAGGCGGCTCTCGGGGTGGCCCGTGGCAAGTATGATGTGGCAGGTGTAAAGACCGCCATTGCCAACCGCTACCAGCACCTTGATCTCAAGAGCATTGCTGTCAGCCGCCGATACCCCGGATTCGCCCTTGTAGCCAACAAAAACACACTGAAGGGCGACGTGTACGACGCCATTCAGAAAGCGCTGCTGGCACTCGACCCAGCCACCAACGAGGAACTTAAAACACGTATGAAAGATTGGGGCAGGCATATCCGCAACGGCGCTGCCCCCCCCAACAGTGCGACTATGGAAATATCGCTGATGCACTGAAAGGATTGCCCTGGCCAATTCCCGGTCCAGCACGTTGAAACTCCCTCTGATCATCGCAATCATCCTCTTCGGTATCGCCGAACTGCTGTTTGGCTGGTGGCTCTGGTCCGAGGTACGCACCACCACCCAGAGAAGCCTGCTGTTTCACCAGACTGAACTGAAAACGGGTTTCCGCAGCGTCGTCGACAGCCACGGGAAACTGGTGGAGACAAGCCTTCACTACCTGCTGCAAAAGAAACAGCTCCTGCCCATGATTGCCGAGGCAGCAGACCCAGACACAGTGGAAGCCAGCCTGCGGCGCATCCGTGGCCGGCTCTATCGTACGCGCTACAGTGATTACAAAAACCTCCTCGAACAGGACATCCGGGTTTTACAATTCGTTATGCCTGACGGCCGGTCACTGCTGAGATTCAACCGCCCGGATCTCTACGATTATCCGATAACCAAGGATCGCCCCCTTATCGCCGAGGTATTGGAGAGTGGGAAGCCCGGAGCCGCCTTCGAGAACGGCCGTGTCTACCCCGGATTCCGCTACGTATTTCCTCTCCATTTTGCAGGGCGCCTTGTGGGTGTGGCGGATTTCAGTCTCTCCTATGACGGTATCAGGCGCTCTTTCGCTGAATCGAAACAGGTCACAGGCTCAGTCAGCCAGATTGTACTCAGGCGAGACCTCCTGGAGGCCGTGACCCACCCCAGCGCCAAGAGCCTCTTTCGAACCTCAGCGATCAATCCGGACTATGTCGTGGAAGAGGAAGGCTCCCCACTGAAGGATATTCTTCGCCTTGAGCCTCTACCGGACTGGGTCGATTCACTGGACAAGCTGTTACAGGCATCGGCAGATGTACAACAGGCGATGTCAGAAGGCAGGCAGTACAGCGTTACAGAATGCACCTCCCAGGCCCAGTGCTACAGTATCGCCCTCAACCCGGTGCTTGACAGCAGTAAACGTGCCGCTGCCTACATGGAAATTAGTTCATTTTCAAATCAGTTATTGTGAAATCAAGAACAGACCAATGAAGGACTACCCAGGTTCGTCTTCTGCAGATTGCAATGCTCGAATCGAAAGTCTGCGTTGAATCCACAATCGAAAAGCGACACTCAAAAAATGTAGCCTACAGAAGCACACCTGGCCGTTGATCGGTAAGCCAGTAAAACCGGTATGGCGGGATCACCAGTTGGTCCTTGAACAGGGCCGGAGATTCGCCTGAACAGATATCTTGCAGCTGGCCCTGCTGGAACACGCCCCGGTTACCCAGGTCATCCAGGTTGAGATACTGGGGGCTGGCATCGAAGTTGGCCACCACAAGCACCGACTCGCTGCTCTTCTCGGGATGCGTGCGCAGGAAAACAAACAGGTGTTCGTTGCCTACATCGAGAAGCTCACGGTTATTGAAGTCGGCAAAGGCAGGCGTTGCTTTACGAACCGCGATCATCTTCTTTATCCCGCCGAAGACTCTCTGTTCAACAGAGCCGTGCTGGTTGCGCCGCTCCGCCTTTTCCCAATCGATACGGGGGCGATGCATCCAGCGGTTGTCCCCCGCCTTCTCTTCGTCCTCGAGGAAACTGCAGTCATTGAGCGTACCGATCTCATCACCGTAATAGAGCAAGGGTATGCCACCGAATGAGAGGATCATGGCGTGCAGCAGCTGGATGAGCTTCACTGCCCGGTCGATTGCCTCCTCATCATCGTCTTCCATTGCCGCCTGCAGCCCGACGAGGGAGGCAAGGGAACCTGAAATGCGGGCATCTCCTGTCTTCTCGTTGAAACCGAAGGGCTGGCCACGGGCCTCGGAGTCTTCGTACTGGCCGGTGAAATACTCCAGCAGAAACTGGCGGTGAGCCTGGGGCTCGTAGTCGCTGCTGATGATGTCGGCGTCATCGAAGCCCAGTCCGATATCGTCGTGACAGCGGACGTAATTCAACCAGGTGGCCCGATCCAGCTTGGTAGGCAGACTGCGCACTCCCTGGTTCAGGAGCTTGGCATTGCGCGTGGCCACCGCATCCCAAAGCAGTGCCATGTAGGCGGCGTTGTAGGCGATCTCGCACTCCTTGGCGATGATGGCGTCCTCGCCGAAGTACTTGATCAGCTCCAGGGGCGCAACGATGGCCTCTGCAATGAACAGCACGCCAGGGGCGGTGACCTGGCAGCAGTCTTTCATCAGCTGCAGGATCAGGTGCGCTTCCCTTTCGTTCTGACAGCTTGAGCCGATTTTCTTCCAGAGGAAGGCCACCGCATCGAGCCGCAGGATGTCCGCCCCCTGGTTGGCCCAGAACAGCAGCACGTCCACCATCTCGATGAAGACCGTGGGGTTGCTGTAGTTGAGGTCCCACTGGTTGCTGTTGAACACGCTCATTACCCAGCGTTGCATCTCTTCGTCCCAGATAAAATTACCCGGGGAGGTCTCTGGGAAGATTTCCGGCATGGTCTCCTCGAACATGTCCGGAATGTCGCGATCCTCAAAAGTGTAATAGTAACCCTGGTACTTGTGCTTGCCTGCCTTCGCCTTGACTGCCCAGTCGTGTTCATCAGAGGTGTGGTTCACCACCACGTCCATGGTCAGCAACATATTGCGCTTGCGCAGGGAGGCCGATAGCTCACGCACATTTTTCAGTCTGCCCATGCGCGGATCGATGTTACGGAAGTCACTGACTGCGTAGCCGCCGTCACTCCTGCCCTTCGGACAGACCATGATCGGCATCACGTGAATCATGTTGACGCCCAGTTCCTGCAGATAGGGAATACGCTCTGTCACTCCCGGCACATCCCCGGCAAAACCGTCTGCGTAGAGCGCCATACCCACCCACTCCTGGCTTAGAAACCAGTTGTGGTTCTGCTCCCGATCCATGTCCAACTGTTCAAGATCGCTGGATCGCTCAATGTACCGGCGGGCCATCACCTCAACCAGGCGAATCATCTTCTCCGTGAAGTCTTCCCGCTGCCCGTAGAGGTGATAAAAAAGTGAGTGAATAGCGTAGAAGTTTGCACCCAGGCGCGTATAGAAATGACGCAGATCGCGCTTGCGGATATCCGCTTTCAGCGCATCCAGGATTTCATTCAGCAGTGAGTGGGAGACCTGCTCGTACATGGTTCGGGTTTTTTTTCTCTGTAGCCTTACCTACAAAGAATAGAACAATTCACTGCCCAAAGGACACTGATTCTTCCAGACTACCCGGCTTACAGGGACCAATCCTCCAGGAAGGGTCGATAGAATTCCCTCTCTTCCACGGTGGCACCACGCCTGCCAACCAGTTGTGATGCAAAGGCCTGTGCCCGCTCAAGGGTCTGTTGTAGTGGCCAGCCTCGGCTGAGGCCGAGTATCAGGACCGAGGCAAAGGCATCCCCTGCTCCCACTGTATCCACCACGACAAGTACCTGCGGAGGCGCTATCTCGGCAAACTCTTCCTCTTTGCCCAGGGCAAAAGCGCCCTCCCCGCCTTGCGTGACCACCAGGCCCTCCAGTCCATGGGCCTGTTTGAAACGGATCGCCTGCTCTCGCAGAGACACTGCTCCCTCCGACAGGTCAGTCAACTCATGCTCGTTGAGTTTTACCCAGTGAGCATTGGCCACCATCTCCAGCACTTCGTTTTTCTGCCACCAGGGAGAGCGGAGGTTGACGTCCAGAAATACCCGGCATTCATTGCGCACGCGTAATTGGGACAGGGCCTGACGGGATTCCCTGTTTCGCAGCGCCAGGCTGCCATGATAGATCAGCCCTGGAAGTACAGGTGGCAAGGCGTCCGCATCGATATAGTCATATGCCCGGTGGGAAACGATATCGTAGCTCGGCTCTCCCTCTGCAAGGGTAATTTTGACCTCGCCTGTGGGATGCGAGGAGTCCAGCTGCAGCCCGGAGGTGTCCATGCCCCAGCTGAGCATCCGCTGACGGATTTCCCTCCCCAGGGGGGCGTCCCCCACCCGGCTGATGAACAGTGGATCAGCTGTGAAGGCCTGGAGATGCCATGCCACGTTGAAGGGAGCACCGCCCAGCACCCGTTTGTCCCCGGGGAAAATGTCGTATAACACTTCACCAAAGATGCAGAGATGATGGGGATTCATGCATCCGCCTCCAACGACTCCTGAAGGATATGAGGATGGTAGTGGGCCACACCTTCCAGGATGCCGGCAGCGTAGTTGCCGTTCATGCCCAGGGTTCCGCCTTCTGCCAGGTAGATCCGGTCAGAGTTGCCATTGTCATAGGCTCCCCGCAGCGCCATCTCCTTCACATCCCACTGACTGTTGGCGACCAGCACAGAAGGCACCGTGCTGACCAGCACCTCCATGTCGTTGCCACTGTCGCCGGCAAAAACCGTGTTTGTCTCATCAAAGCCCAACAGACCCATAAGGAACTCCACTGCATGCAACTTCGAAGCCATGGGTGGCAACAGGTCCAACAATCCCACCCCGGCAGGCTCATCCACGCTCCAGACCATGTTGGCCTGGACTTCAATTCGCTGGAGACGCTCTTCCATTACCTGCATCAAGTGACGCCGGTCAGCATGCATTGGGACGTAGTAGCTGAGTTTGAAACGGTTCTGTTTTGAGGCCTCCTGGGGCCGCAGGTCGTTGATATCGGCGAACAGGCTCTTGAGATCGTCGTGGGAGCTGCCGCTCCAGTCGACTCCGATTTCCTCCTCCCAGGCAGAAATGTGAGGCCAGTGTCCTGGTCCTACCACCTGGTAGATTGTCGTCCCCACGTCTCCAATCACGTAATCGGGCAACGGTAGGTTATAGATATCGATCGCCTGCTGTACCAGGACACGGTGGCGACCACTCACGTAGGCCAGCTTCACCTCGGGCCGGGATGCCAGCTCCGAAAAGCGACGCCTGGCATTTGGGGACTCAGGCTGCACCCCGTTGGAGATAAGGGTGCGATCGAGATCGGTGCAGATCAGAAGCCGTTCCATCAGCTTCCCCCTGAATCAGGCAACTCACAGCTTTCGAAAAAGTCGTAATGTTTCAACGCTTCGATAATTCCCAGGGCGTGTGCCTGCTCGGCGAAATAGATGCGCTCCTGTTCCACCAGCTGGGAGAGCTCTTCATGGTGACGATTCGCCACAACCACCGCCATGGTATTTCCACGCATCATATCCTCATCGGCACCTGACCCGCCGGCCACCAGGATGTTCTCCAGGGGGATGCCCCATCGCTGGGCCACGTAGCGAAGCGCCTGCCCCTTGGAGGCCCGCACCGGCACGATATCCAGGTACTGTCCGAAAGCGTGGATTACGTTGCAGGTGATGTCACGTTTGTGCAGCAGGTCGTTGATCTCTTCAACCGACGGCGCTTCAGACTCATCGTAGTGGTAGGCGATCTTGAAACGACTCTGCTCCGATTTCTTCTGTGGCTTGAGACCCGGCAGCTCATCCAGCAGTCGTCGTACAGAGAGAGGCTTCCAGAGATGATCGATATGCTCCGTCCAAAAGTCATCGGCGGTCAGTTTCTGACCGTAGTGAATCGCAGTACCCAGGCTGGTGATCAGCACATCGGGCCGGGGTATGGCATATCGCTTGATCACCGAAAGTGCGGAGTCCAAACGCCTGCCGGTGGCGATACCGAACGTGCCGCACTTGCGGTTGTCCTTTACCAGTTCGTTGAACTGCTGCAGTCCCTCCAGGTTGCCCAGCAGATTCTGATCCAGGTCGGTAAAGACCGCGCGATCGCGATAGCGCATGGGTCGCTTTGACGGCTGGGCTTCGAGAATCGGTTTGTAGCCCCGGGGCAACAGCTTGATACGCGACATGTAGGCCCTCGCGTGCGCTTGCCAGGAGTACTGCTCCCGCACCTTCTCCATGCCGTTGAGAGAGAAGCGCTGCCAGCACTCCAGGTCACCCAGAATGCTCAGCATCGCCTCCACCATGGCCTCTTTGTCCAGGGGATCGATGAGCAGACCATTATTGCAGTTGCCGATAATGTCCACCGGTCCGCCGTTCTCAGTGGCCACCAGGGGCAATCCCGAGGCTGCCGCTTCCAGAAGGGTAAGCCCGAAGGGTTCGGTAAGGGCGGGGTTGATGAACACCCCGCGGGAGTTGGCCGCAAGCCGGTAGATCTCCTGCACCTCTTCCGGCCGGTGTTGTTTCGGAATCGCCACCTTGCCGTAGAGGTCGTAGAGATCGATCAACAAGAGGATCTCCTTGAGCACGGTCTGGGGCCCACGATCCATCTCCCGGATGTCATCCCGGGTGCCGGCGATGATCATCAGGTTGGCACGCTCCTGGAGTTCCGGAGATTCACCGTAGGCCTCGATCAACGTCAGGATATTCTTCCGCTCGTCAGGACGCGAGAGCGCCAGCACCATGGGCTTGCGTGGCTCTTCCAGGAAACGGGCGATGGTCTGCCCGAACTCAGGGTCGGTATCATCAGGTCCCGGCGGATGAAACTGGCTGAGGTCGGTACCGGGGGAAATCACCACCATGCTGTCAGGGCGATAGTGGTTGTAGAGCGCATACTGCTCCTCGATCTCGTTGTGGGTGCTGGTGATCACCAGGTCGGCGTTTGCCAGTACCTCCTCTTCAGCATCCACCCGCCGATCCATGTTGTAGCGGAGGTTGATCTCCTCCTGCTCCATCCCCTTTGCCAACAGCCGCTGGCGTTTGTCGCGCCCCAGGGAGTGCCCGGTATGTATCAGTGGAGTACCAATAAGGTTGGAGAGCCTGACCCCCACGTAACCTGCATCGGCATAGTGGCTATGCACCAGGTCCGGCATGCGCTGCTGGCCGTTGAGCCAGTTGAGCAGGTTGTCCATGAAGGTGTCGAGGTGATCCCAGAGCTTCTCCTTGGCAAGGTACTCCTCGGGTCCGGCATCAATACGGACGATTCGAGCCTTTTCGGATAGGACTTCTACAGGTTGCGCATAGTCATCACTGACATCCGGACCGACAACCCGACGCGTGACCAAGTCCACACGGGCCACGTCATCCCTCTCCGCCAAGGCGCGGGCCAGGTCCACCACGTACTTGGTCTGACCTCCCGTGTCGGCATCCCGGCCCAGTTCCAGATCATGACCCCGTATCAATCCGTGAACGCTGATCAACAGCAGGTACATCGAGTCCTTTTCAGAATCCATGGAACCATCTTAGCGTAACGAATTGAATTTTTCGAAGATGCCCCTGAAATAGGAATTTGATTACAGTTCAGTGCGCTTAAGGTGGCTATATCGAATACATATCCATCAATGAAACCCTTAACAGGCTGGCTGCAGCTATCAGGCAACAGCAGATTGGTACTTGCGATTCGATTACCACGAAGACGTTATTAGGCAATTCACATTAAGAAAAAGACTGGAATCAAGGAGCCACTATGCCCCATTTCATGGGAGATTTCCGCATCGACAATCACATATCGATCTTGAAGAGGCCATCCAGGCGATGGAGAACACCGAAGAGGTGATTATCAACGCCGGCCACTGAGCACCGGCATAAAAAAAGCCCCATCTTCCACGAGGAAGATGGGGCTTTTTTTATTTCATCCCTTATGTAGACAGTCTACGCAGTGGACAGGTGGTACGGTCGTACTCATCCCCCAAGCTGTCCCAGACAAAATCAAGGGCGTAGGTGATACGGGAGAAGAAATTCCCTTCACCCATCTTCTCGTGAAGGCCGGTGCGGCGCAGCGCCTGCATGAACTGGCGTTTCATACGGGCCACCACCAGGGTCACGCCGTTCTGGGTCAGGCGGTCCGCCACCTGGCTCAGTACCTCTTCACCGGAAGAGTCGATCTGGTTGATGCCCTCTGCATCCAGAATGATGTACTTCAAGTCGGGACGGTTGGCCATCACTTCCAGCACCTTGAACTCGAAATAGCTGGCGTTGGCGAAGAACAGGGAACCGTCAAAGCGGATCAGGGCGATCTTGTCGCTCACTTCCAGTTCGGGGAACACCGCGATATCACGCATGGTGCCGTCTTCGTAGCGGGAGAGCTCGGCGACACGGGGACGCATGAAACGGATCACGAACAGGATGATGGAGAGCACCACGCCCACCAGGATGCCGTACTCGATGTGCGGCGCGATATAGAGCGTCAGCAGGAAGGTGATCACGGCGGTGATACCGTCATGGGGCTCAGCCTTCCAGGCGTGCACGATGGGCTTGAACTTCACCAGGTTGGCGACTGCCAGGATGATGACAGAAGCCAGGGTTGCCAGGGGCAGATGGTAGAGCAGCGGGGTCAACAGCAGCAGGGTCAGCGCGACCACGATACCCGTAACCACGGAGGAGAAACCGGTAACGGCGCCTGCATTGATGTTTACAGCCGAACGGGAGAAAGAGCCGGAAACCGGGTAGCCGGAGAAGAAACCGGAGGCCAGGTTGGAGAGGCCCTGTCCCACCAACTCCTGGTTGGCGTCCAGGCGCTGCTTGGTCTTGACTGCCATGGCCTTGGCGATGGCGATGGCCTCCATGAAGCCCACCAGTGAGATGATGATGGCGTAGGAGATCAGGGACATCACGATGTCCATGTCGAACTCGGTGGGTATGGTCAGCCCCGGCAGGCCATCGGGAATATTGCCCACCACCTTACCGCCGCTTTCGGAGAAACCGGTGTACCAGGCCAGCACCGTGGTGACCACAACGGCGACCAGCACGTTGGGTACCTTCGGCATGTACTTCTTCAGAATGATCATGATGCCGAGGGCCAGGATCGACATGTAGAGGGTCGGCATGTGGGTGCTTTCAAGGGCAGTCAGCACCGTGTTGTAGACCGACTCGTAGTGAGCATCACCCGCGCCCTTGTCGACACCGAGCACCTTGTTGAGCTGGGAGGTGGCAATGATGATCGCACCGGCATTGGTGAAACCGACCACAACCGGGTGGGAGAGCAGGTCCACCAATACGCCGAGGCGCAGCAGGCCGAGGGCTACCTGGAACACGCCGACCATCAGCGACAGGATCAGCGCATAGATCAGGAAGCCGTCACCACTCTGGGAGGCAATCGGCGCCAGGGCGGTGGCTGTCATCAGGGAGACCATGGCCACGGGACCGGTGGCAAGCTGCCGCGACGATCCGAACAGTGCAGCCACCATGGGCGGCAGGAAGGAGGCGTAGAGACCATAGTAGGCGGGCAGACCGGCCAACTGGGCATAAGCCATGGACTGGGGAACCAGAACCAGCGCCACGGTGATACCGGCGATGATATCGGCCTTCAGAACGCTCTTGTCTCGTAACTCCCCGATCCAGGAGAAAAATGGCGTGGAACGCCCGGGTATGCTCGTCCAAATATCTAGAAACCAGTTCACAACCTGCTCCAAATAATTTATTTTTTTTACCCGACCAGGGACCGTTGCGGCACCGGTAGGGACAGAAATGCACTTCCTCGTCGCTAAACGGACTCATTCACACTGAAATCTGCTGTTGAGTCCGCACCATTCTTGGTTTTTCAGTTTTTCACGGCAATCTAATATTCTCTCCATCCACAAACCCCACTGTCAACTAAGACATTCTTATTACTGCCATAATTCTGGAATTTCCCTGCCAATCCGGCAGGCGTCTACAACAGGCAGCCCCCGATGATGGCACCACAGGCGTGGGAATTGGTTGTAGCAGGAGCGACTTTAGTCGCGGTGGAAAGTCAGCAAGGATCAGCTTGCGATTTCGAAGTGAGCCCGTGTCCTGTCGCCGCTGTTATCGAACTTCAGACGGGAACCCGTCTCGAATAACATGCTGAGCGTCTCGCCATCATCTGTTTCCAGAATCTTGCACTCTGAAAACACCTGGCCGTTGATTCCATACTTTTCCCCCAGGTCGACAATCGGATAGGAGAAGGTCGACTGATCATCCACTGTCCTGGATTCCGGCTCTCCCTCCTGGGGTTGCTAGTGGGTCACGCGTAAAGTTAACAATCGAATTGTGTAGCTTGATATAATGAGGCATGGCAAATAAAACAGCACCATTTTGTATCACAAAAGATGTC
>NZ_MPRJ01000088.1 GCF_002020805.1 Solemya velesiana gill symbiont
GGGCAAAAAAGTTCGGCTGCATAGTCTGTGTACTGTGATTGAAAAGTTGTGTGTGTGTTATTATCGCAGATTAAGGTGGGTTTTTAGAGATTCCCTTTACACATCACAATGGTCAGTATCACCACCAAGCTCCCGGCAGGCGACTCACTTGATGAGCGGGATATCCGTGCCTGGCTGGAAAGCCTCTCGGATACCTGGAGTGCCGAGGAGTTGAAGTATCTGCAGCGGGCCTGCGACTTGGCGGTGGAGGTCCACAAGGAAGAGCGCGAGGAGTCCGGAGAGACCAAGTTGCGACACGCCTTGTCGGTGGCGGAGATTCTCGCCGACATGGATCTTGACTGGGAAACCCTGGTGGCCGCGATCCTGCATGATGTACTGCCCGGTGACCGTGTTGATTCCGAGATGCTGGAGCAGGAGTTCAGCCCGGCGGTTGTACGCATGGTCGAGGACATGGCCCGGATCGGCGGTCTGACAAACGCCCAGGTGAGTGATCGGCATCAGAGTGAAACCGAGCACAAGGAGAATCTCAGGCGGATGCTGCTCAGCATAGCCGATGACATCCGCGTGGTATTGATTGTGCTTGCCGAGCGGTTGCACGAGATGCGGATCCTGAAGAACTTTCCTGAGGCTGTGTGCGCCCGAGAGGCGAAGGAGAGCCAGGAGATCTATGCGCCATTGGCAAACCGTCTCGGCATCTGGCAGATCAAGTGGGAGCTTGAGGACCTCTGTCTTCGTTACCTGGAGCCTGACAGCTACAAGGAACTGGCAGGTATGCTTGATGGGCGCAGGGCCGAGCGCGAAGTGTTCATCCGGTCGGTGATCGATCTTCTGGGAAAGAAGTTCGCTGATATCGGCATCAATGCCCAGGTCTACGGCAGACCAAAGCATATCTACAGCATCTGGAAAAAGATGAAGCGAAAATCGGTTCCTTTCGAGCAGATATTCGATCTTCGTGCCGTGCGGGTGCTGGTTGACTCCGTGGCCGAGTGCTACGGGGCCCTGGGAGTGGTGCACGGATTGTGGCGGCATATCCCCGGCGAGTTCGATGACTATATCGCCACGCCAAAGGTCAACATGTATCGATCTATCCACACGGCGGTAATCGGTCCCGAAGACAAGCCTCTGGAGATACAGATACGCACCCACGATATGCATAATCATGCAGAACTGGGTGTGGCTGCTCACTGGCGTTACAAGGAGAGCGGCGGCAAGGAAGACCCGGCATTCCAGAAACGTATCGTGCTGATGCGCAACTGGCTCGAGCTAAAGGATGAACCCAGCGAATCCGACGATTTCGTGGAGAACATCAAGACCGAATTCGAGGCGCAACAGGTCTACGTGCTCACTCCCCAGGGCAAGGTAATGGAACTGCCAAAAGGGGCCACAGCGGTGGATTTTGCCTATGCCATCCACTCTGCTGTTGGTCATCGGTGCCGTGGAGCCCGTATCAATGGCCGTATTGCACCGCTTACCCAGCCCCTGGAGAGCGGCCAGACCGTGGAGGTGATTACGGTAAAGGAGGGTGGTCCGAGTCGCGACTGGCTTAGCCCCCATCACGGCTATCTGAAGACCAGCAAGGCCCGCAACCGGGTGCGACACTGGTTCAAGCAGCAGGACTATGAGGAGCACCTGCGTCTTGGTCGGTCCAGCCTGGACCGGGAGATCATACGACTGGGCGTGAACAAGCCAGATCTCAACAAGGCAGCACAACGTTTCAATATGAAGCGGGGGGATGACTTGCTGGCAGCCATCGGCCGTGGAGAAGTCTCCCCGGTGCAAGTGGCGGGTATGGGTGAACGCCAGTTCCCTGCTGTTGAACCCGAGCAGGTGGAGGAGGTTGCCAAGCGGAAGCGGGTGACCAAGAAGAAGCACCGCAAGGGGCAGGGTGAAGTGATCGTGGAAGGGGTTGATGACCTCATGACCCACATGGCCCGCTGTTGCAAGCCGGTGCCCAATGACGAAGTCATCGGGTTCATCACCCGCGGCCGTGGCGTGACCGTGCACCGCAGGGACTGCAAGGTTGTCAGGAACCTGGACGAAGCAAACAAGGAACGGCTTGTGCAAGTGGTCTGGGCCGAACAGCCGTCGGATACCACCTATCCTGTGGATATCCGGGTGTTCGCCAATGATCGCAAAGGGTTGCTGCGGGACATCTCTTCGATCCTCACCAACGAAGAGGTCGATGTGCTCGGCGTGAATACCCAGTCTGATCGCAAACAGGACCGTGCCACCATGCGCTTTACCATCGAAATCACCGATATGCGGCAACTCAGCCGGATTTTGGAGAAGGTTTCGCAACTCCCGGATGTGCTCGATGTGCGTCGCCAGGTCTGAGTTCCTGAGACACGCTCGTGATCGTGCTGATTGAGTATTTGTTAGAATGAACTAAATTCCTTCATTGATATTCCAAATTGCCTGTTTATACCGTCACAAGTTAAAATAAGCGCCGGTTTTGTAAGTAGAGAACCCGGGATGCCCCGTGAGGGAGCCCGCTTATGACATTCCGTGGCAGGAAACCGGCAGGTGATCGCTGTTCGATCACGGTTTTCGATATCTTGTGAATAGTTGGCCGTTGTGCAGCAGAGAGCTGCGCAGTGTTTTTTTATTGTTTGAATTTATTGGAGTTTTTGATGGCGATCGAACGCACCATTTCCATTATTAAGCCTGATGCCGTAGCAAAAAATGTGATTGGCGACATCTACAACCGCTTCGAAAAGGGTGGTCTGAAGATAGTAGCTGCCAAGATGCTGCATCTCTCCCGTGAGCAGGCAGGCGAGTTCTATGCCGTGCACAAGGAGCGCCCCTTCCATGGTGAGTTGATCGATTTCATGACCTCCGGCCCAGTGGTGGTCCAGGTGCTGGAAGGTGAGGACGCCATCACCAGGAACCGTGATCTGATGGGGGCAACCAATCCCCAGGATGCCGCACCGGGAACCATTCGTGCAGATCATGCTCAGACTGTGGATGAGAATGCCGTTCACGGTTCTGATGGCCCGGACACCGCAAAAGTAGAAATAGACTTCTTCTTTCCCGAAGGGGTCTGTGAACGCACCCGTTGAGGCTCACTTGGCTAACGAACAGAAAATCAATCTGCTGAACTTCGACCGCAAGGCCATGGAGGCCTTCTTCGTTGAGCTCGGTTCCAAGGCCTTTCACGGCCGCAACGTGCTGAAGTGGATACACAAGCACGGTGTCACCGATTTCGAGGCGATGACCGATGTGCCCAAAAAGCTGAGGGCCCAGCTTGCGGAGATCGCAGAGGTGCGGGTGCCCCAGATCGTCTTCGATCAGCCATCCAGGGACGGTACCCACAAGTGGGTGCTGGAGTTGGATTGCAACAACCGTATCGAGTCGGTCTATATCCCGGATGGGGATCGCAGCACCCTGTGTGTCTCTTCCCAGGTCGGTTGCTCACTGGATTGCAGTTTCTGTTCCACGGCCCAGCAGGGTTTCAACCGCAACCTGACCGTGGCCGAGATTATCGGCCAGGTCTGGGTTGCTTGGCATACGGTGGGCAAGCCGGTCACCAACGTGGTGATGATGGGCATGGGCGAACCCCTGGCAAACTTTGAGCCGGTGGTTGCCGCCATGGACATCATGCAGGATGATCTCACCTACATGCTCTCCAAGTACCGGGTCACCATCAGCACCTCGGGTATCGTCCCGGCAATCTACAGGCTGAACGAAGTCAGCGACGTCAGCCTGGCGGTTTCACTCCATGCTCCCAACAACGAGTTGCGGGACCAGCTGGTGCCGATCAACAAAAAGTATCCCCTTGAGGAGCTCATCCCTGCCTGCCGGGAGTTCGTGAAAAACGATAAACGGCGGAAAGTTACCTGGGAATACGTTATGCTCGACGGGGTCAATGACAGCGACAAGCATGGGAAGCAGTTGATCAGGCTGTTGGAGGGAACGCCTTCCAAGATGAACCTGATACCATTCAATCCGTTTCCAGGCGCCCAGTATCGCTGTTCGACACCGGAGCGTATTGAGGCGTTTCGGCAGAAACTGATGAAAGCGGGCATCATATCCATTACAAGACAGACCCGCGGCGATGACATTGACGCGGCATGCGGTCAGCTGGTCGGAAAGGTAAAGGACCGGAGCCGGAGAGAGTTGCGGATGGAGCGTAATTCCCGTCAAGGCAGCAGTGATCGGAAGGTAAATGGTCAGAGGAAATCCGGAGGAACATCCCTTTGAAGTTTGAGATCAAAACAGGATTATTGGGTTTCTGTGCAGCGGCACTTTTATTGACTGGCTGTGAAACTACTGCGCCCCGTTCTGGCTCTGTCGACATTGTGGGCGATGCCGGCGGATATAATGAAACCGACCATGCAAGTGGCGCGGGTGATGTCTATGTACAGCTGGCTGCCGCCTATATGAACAAGGGTCAGCTCGATGTGGCCTTGATCAAGGCCAGGCAGGCGCTTGCGGTGGATCCGAACAATTCATCGGCCCACAATGTCATAGCCCTGCTCTACGATCGACTCGGTGAGAATGGCCTGGCCGAACATCACTTTCAGAAGGGGATAGGGCTGGCGTCACGTAATTCCTATCTGCGCAATGCCTACGGAACATTTCTCTGCTCACAACAGCGTTTTGAAGAAGCAAACGAGCAGTTTATGCACGCGCTGGGCAACCCGCTCTACAAGACACCGGAAGTGGCACTGACCAATGCCGGCATCTGTGCCAAACGGGTACCGGATCTGGTTCAGGCAGAATCCTATTTCCGCCAGGCACTCGTACAAAACCCGAGGTTCTCTGCAGCCCTCAGCCAGATGGCGCAGATCAGTCTGGAGAGGAGTGAACACCTCTCAGCCCGAGCCTACCTCCAGCGTTACATGGAGGTGGCCAGGCATACTGCTGTTACCCTGTGGACAGGTATTCAGACCGAGCGCGTGCTTGGAGACCGGGACGCGGTTGCCAGTTATTCGTTGTTACTGAAGAACGCCTTTCCGGATTCCCGTGAAACTCAACTCTTGATGGAGTCGGAACGAAAATGAACGCTGCGGCTACAGAAGAAGTACCTGAACCCGCACAGGAAGGACCCGGTGAACGATTAAGAAGCATCAGGGAGGCCCAGGGCCTGGATATATCCAGGGTGGCTGCCGAACTGCATCTCAGCGCGCCAGTCGTTCAGGCGATTGAGGCAGATGACTACTCTGGACTGCCCGGTTCAGTGTTTGTTCAGGGGTATCTGCGCAACTACGCCCGCCTGCTGAGCATTCCCGATGAACCGATTCTGGCTGCCTTTCAGGATTTGAAGCCGGATAATGATCGCCAACTCAATCTGAAAGCCGCACAAGTCAGGCATGAGCTTAGAAGCAGTCACGCAGGCGTGCGTATCATTACCTGGCTGATCGTGATCGGCTTGGTGGTACTCGTGCTGACCTGGTGGCGGGGCTACCTCAAGTGGCCGATGTCTGAAAATGGTATGGAAAGCGCACAGGAGCCGATCCAGGAGAGTGCCGAGCCGGAGTTCGATGCTCAGCAGACGCCGATATTGGTGCCCTTCGCGCCCCAGGCTGAATCCTCTGTGACTGAAACCGAAGATGCTGCGCAGATCCAACCCCAGATCGAAGAGGTGGTCGGGGCAGGGCCTGCCGAACAAGCTGTTGAACAGGCCGAAACTGAAATGGAGGAAGTTATTCAGACCCAGTCTGAAGCTCAGCCGCAACCTGAGAGCACAATTGCAGTTACGGATACAGCAAGCCAGGAGGCGCCGGAAGAGAGCGCCGTTGCCGAGGCCGTTGTGGAAGAGGCCCCGGTAGCCGCAGCTCCCAGCCGAAAGGCAGTCGTTGAATTTCTCGATGACTGCTGGGTTGATATCCGGGACGCTAGCGGCCAATTCAAGCTTGTAGGTCTCCAGAAAAAGGGTGGCAGCAGTGTTTTAGCTGGTGAAGCTCCCTATAAAATGGTTTTAGGCAACGCTGCCAGCGTACGAGTTATGGTGAACGGCGAGGACTACGACTTTACGCCTCATACCAGGGGTAATGTCGCGCGCTTCACGTTTGATCCGGCGTCATCCCGATAAGCGTTTTGTCGGGAGCAGGCAGGTTGTACGGTTATTTATTCCGGCGTGTCATAGGCACGCCGATTGTTTATTGAAGTAGAACAGGTTGATGGCGAAAAATATCCAGGCCATTCGTGGCATGCATGACGTTCTGCCCGAGCAGTCGCCGCTCTGGCACTTTCTGGAGGACCGGGTCCGCCAGGTACTCGACAGCTACGGCTATCGGGAGATGAGAACACCCATCCTCGAGATGACGGACCTCTTCAAGCGCTCCATCGGCGAGGTCACCGATATTGTCGAGAAGGAGATGTACACCTTCGAAGACAGAAACGGGGACAGCCTCACGCTGCGCCCCGAGGGTACCGCCAGCTGCGTGCGTGCAGGCATCGAGCATGGACTTCTGTACAACCAGGTTCAGCGCATCTGGTATCGCGGTCCCATGTTCCGCCATGAACGGCCCCAGAAGGGACGTTACCGCCAGTTCCACCAGATCGGCGCAGAGGCGTACGGTCTCTCCGGACCGGATATCGACCTGGAGATCATTCTGCTTACCCGCCGTTTCTGGCAGCAGTTGGGTTTGGATGGCGTCGAACTCCAGATCAATACTCTGGGTACTTCCGAAGAGCGCAAGGCCTATCGCGGTGTGCTAGTGGAATATCTGAATGGCCACAAGGAGCAGTTGGACGAGGACAGCCTGCGCCGACTGGACGGCAACCCGCTGCGGATACTGGATTCAAAGAATCCCGACATGAAGCAGATCATCGCCGATGCGCCCTCTTTGATGGATCACCTGGGCGAGGAGTCCCAAGCCCATTTCGAGTCGGTTTGCAAAGGCCTCGATGATACCGGTGTGGCTTATGTCATCAATCCCCGTCTGGTGAGGGGGCTCGACTACTACGCACGCACCGTGTTCGAGTGGGTTACCGATCGCCTTGGGGCCCAGGGGACCGTGTGTGCCGGTGGGCGTTATGATGGGCTGGTCGAACAACTTGGAGGCAAGCCGTCGCCTGCCATCGGTTTCGCAATGGGCGTTGAGCGCCTGATCGCCCTGCTGGAAGAGGACCGGGAGCGGTTGGAGCTGAAACAGCCGGATGCTTACCTGGTTTTGATGGGTGATGAGGCCCAGCGCCAAGGTATGTTGCTGGCGGAGAAGTTGCGTGACCAGATGCCCTGGCTGCAGTTGATCACCCATTGTGGTGGCGGTAGCTTCAAGAGTCAGTTCAAGAAGGCGGACCGTAGTGGTGCCCGTTATGCCTTGGTTCTCGGTGAGGACGAACTGTCCCGCGGCATCATCGGTATCAAACCTTTACGTGAAGATGCAGAGCAGCAGCAGCGGCCCATCGATCAACTGGCTGATTTTTTTAATAGAGAACTTTAAGCACCTAATTTGTGTGCCGAGAGGATTAAGTTGTGGATATACATCTGTCCGAAGAAGAACAGGTAGAAGCCCTGAAGAAGTGGTGGAAAGAGAATGGCATCTCCGTTGCAGCCGGTGTTGTCATTGGGCTGGGTGGCGTATTTGGCTGGCAGTACTGGAACAAGCACCAGGACCAGGTTGCCGAAGAGGCGTCGTACCAGTTTGAGCAACTCAACACTTCGGTGGCGGCAGGTCTCAATGAGCCGGCACTGAAACAGGCCGAGGTCCTGATAGGGAGTTACCAGGACAGCAGCTACGCTATATTTGCGGCCCTGGACGCGGCCAAGGTCATGCTGGAACAGGGTAACAGTGCCGGAGCCCAGGGACACCTTCAGTGGGCCATGGACAATGCTGAGGATCCCTCATTGAAACAGACTGCCCGGCTGCGCCTTGCACGAGTGATGTTGGGTAATGGTGATACCGATGGAGCTGAAGGTGTTCTCGCCCAGGCCCCGATGGACGGCTACCAAGGGGAGGTTGCCGAGTTGCGCGGTGATATTGCACTGGCCAAGGGAGACCAGGCTGGAGCCCGCGCGGCTTATCAGCAGGCACTTGACAACCAGGTCGGCAGTTCAGCATTGGTGCGGATGAAACTCAATGACCTGGCTGTGACTGCCAACGATTCCTGAGGGGCAATAGATCATGAAGCGATATGTCGCTGCTTTGACTGCGGTGCTGCTGAGCGGCTGCGGTTCCATGAACTCAATGAATCCCGTCGACTGGTTCGCATCGGAAGACAATGCGGAGAAACCGGCTGAATTGGTTGGACTGAAGGGTTCCGTTGCGGTACGTACACTGTGGTCCACCTCGGTAGGTTCAGGTGCCGATGAACAGCGGGTCAAGCTGGTCCCCTTCGTGGAAGGAAACAGGATCTACGCTGCAGACAGTAATGGCATTGTGAAGGCGCTGGACGCAGCCAGCGGACGTGCCTTG
Organism: Solemya velesiana gill symbiont; assembly: GCF_002020805.1. Taxonomy (GTDB): domain Bacteria; phylum Pseudomonadota; class Gammaproteobacteria; order Chromatiales; family Chromatiaceae; genus Sedimenticola_A. The sequence goes on from NZ_MPRJ01000088.1 coordinate 8,364, forward strand.
TGGAGCGTTGATACCGAATTGGATATCTCAGGTGGTCCTGGTGCCGGGGATGGGCTGGTGTTGATTGGAACCAGCAATGCCGAGCTTGTGGCCCTCGACAGCACAAACGGTTCTGAACGCTGGCGCGCCAGGGTGAGCAGCGAAATACTCTCCGTGCCAAAGATCTCCCAGGGCATCGCCGTTGCACATACCATTGACGGCAAACTTTTCGGGTTCGATGCCGCTTCGGGCAAGCAGGCCTGGATCTATGACCGTTCCGTGCCGGTGCTGACACTTCATGGCAGCAGTTCCCCCGTCATTAGCGGCAATGCCGTTATCTGCGGTTTTGCCAGTGGCCGATTGGTGTCGATTGAGCTGGAGACAGGCAACCCAATCTGGGAGGTGAGCGTTACCGCACCAAGGGGACGTTCCGAGTTGGAGCGCATGGTCGATATCGACGGTGATCCGCTGATCATAGATGGTGTTATCTACGTTGCCACCTACCAGGGAGAGATGGCCGCGGTGTCACAAGACACCGGTGTCGTGCTCTGGAGGCGCAAGCTCTCTTCATATACCGGTCTCGGGGCTGACTGGCGACAGCTCTATATCTCAGATGACAGCGATTTTGTCTGGGCAGTTGATCCGAGAAACGGTTCCAAGCTTTGGAAGAACGATAAACTTAAAGCGCGTCGTCTCTCTGCGCCTGCGGTGCTGGGTGAGCACGTTGTAGTGGGTGACTACCAGGGCTATCTCCACTGGCTTTCCAACGAAGATGGCCGTCTGCTCGGGCGTACCCGGGTGGGCGAGGATCCCATAACCACCACTCCTGTCGTGGTGGATGGGGTGGTCTACGTTTACGGTGACGGTGGTGACCTGGCCGCTGTATCCGGTTCCAAGTAGTTTATTAGAGCTCAACCATGCTGCCTGTAATCGCCCTGGTCGGCTGTCCCAATGTCGGCAAGTCCACACTTTTCAATCGGCTCACCCGCAGTCGTGATGCACTGGTGGCCGATCAGCCGGGGCTGACACGGGACCGCAAATACGGAGTCGGTAAACTCGGCAACAAACCTTACGTGGTGGTCGACACGGGGGGTATCAGCGGCGAAGGGGAGGGCGTCGATGTCGTCATGGAGCAGCAGGTGCAGGCGGCAATCGACGAAGCGGATCATATTCTCTTTCTTCTAGATGCAAAGGCAGGCGCTACGGGTGGTGACGAGATCATTGCCGAGCAGTTGCGCCGCACCGGCAAACCGATCACGCCGGTGGTCAACAAGAGTGAGAACCTGGAGCGCGCCATGGCCGGCGCTGATTTCTACGGTCTGGGCCTTGGTGAGCCACTACCCATTTCTGCTGCCCATGGCAAGGGTGTCAAACCTCTGATCAATGAAGTGCTCAAGGCGTTGCCCGAGCCCCTGGAAGAACATGCAGAAGAGGAGGTCGGCATACAGATTGCCGTTGTGGGCAGGCCCAATGTGGGTAAGTCCACACTGGTCAACCGCATGTTGGGTGAAGAGCGGGTCATCGCCTATGACCAACCGGGTACTACCCGTGACAGTATCTTTATCTCGTTCACCCATGATGATAAACCCTACACCCTGATCGATACCGCGGGTGTTCGACGCCGCGCCAGGGTCAATGAGGCAATTGAAAAATTCAGCGTCATCAAGACACTGCAAGCCATCGAAGAGGCCAATGTAGTGATGCTGGTGCTGGATGCACACCAGGGTGTCAGCGAGCAGGATGCCAACCTGGCTGGTCATATCCTCGAGAGTGGGCGGGCGCTGGTGATCTGCATCAACAAGTGGGACGGATTGGACAGCGATGAGCGGGACACAATCAAGGAGGAGCTCGATCGCAAACTCCCATTCCTTGATTTTGCCACCAAGCGCTTTATATCAGCCCTGCGTGGTTCAGGTGTCGGTAATCTCTACGAAGCAGTGGATGTCGCCTATGATAATGCCATGCGAAAACTCTCCACCCCGGAACTGACCCGTATACTGGAATGGACAGTACAGGAGCACCAACCGCCACTTGTTCATGGTCGCCGCATCAAGCTGCGCTATGCACACCAGGGTGGACAGAATCCACCAATCATTGTCATTCACGGTAACCAGACCGAATCAGTTCCTGCGCCCTATAAGCGCTACCTCGTCAATCGCTTTCGAGAGGCGCTGAAGCTGGACGGCACCCCCATCCGCCTGGAGTTCCGCTCCGGTGAGAATCCCTACGAGGGACGCAAGAACAAGCTCACCAAGCGGCAAGTGCAGAAGCGACAGCGGTTGAAGAAATTCGTCAAACGTAAGAAGTAGGAACAGTCGCTGACCGCCATGGAAGGCTGAAAGCCGAGGCGGTTAGTCCCCGGTAGCCGTGAGGTCGCACTGCTTGCCCGTCGTGTGCGCAGCACGCTAGAGGGGAAGCAAAGTAGGCATCCGAACACTGCGTGTAGTCATTGGGAGGCGACTGTGGAGCGGTAACGAGCTTGCGATGTTATCGCGTAGCGGTCGGT
>NZ_MPRJ01000089.1 GCF_002020805.1 Solemya velesiana gill symbiont
TCCTCAAACTTTGGTCGGTGAGAGAAGCTACCTATGCTACCGCAGCTTACCCTCTAACCAACTCTGTCGAGTTGCACTTGGAAATTGAATTCGCGCTTTCAAATATTGGCAAAATCTTTTTTTTGAGGAGCCTTCGTCTGGATAGTACTTCTTGGAGGTTGAGTCAATGACTGAGGCGAGTTGGAATAGGGCGCTCTCAACTTGTGGCGGTTCCCCTCTCAAATCAGAGAGGGCCATGAAGAGTCTCTTCGAAACTCCCGCCAAAAACTGGATACGTTCTTCTGGTTTCATGTTTTCTGCCGGTTGTTCCAAATCCCTCGGTTCGGTGGCGTTGTCTATATCTCCAGTAAAGACTTTTTTTCTAGAATCAAACTCCTCCTGAGTTATAGCGCCTTTCTCTTTCAGTTCATGCAGTTTTTCAATATCATCTGTGGCAGTAATTTGGGGTGCTTGATTGTTATTCGCCTGTTTGGGTTCTATGAAGCACCATACGAGAGCGATTAACCAGCCGATACCCCAGAAGATGCCACCAAGGATATTTACCAGGATGATTGCTACTTTGTAAGGGTGGTTTTTCTTACTGGCGATGTATGTTGGTAAGAGGAAAACAAACAATAAGATCAATAAGGTCAGTATTTGCCAAATGCTGATGCCACCGATGCCCATAGTTTCCCCTTTTGTGTTTGTTCTGTACGTGCTGCTGGTTAATGATCGTATAGAGAAAATGACCCATCAAACCATAGAACAAAGAATATATCCCGAACGCGATAACCAACCATAGGTTTCATACCGCAGAACCGGAAAGCTAATAGGTTGTGCTTGTCTTCAGTAATAAAAGCAGGGGATGCAGCTTTTATGGAGTCCTTGTCGATCTTTTCAAAACCGAGGCCGTGACGATCCTGCTTTTTAATCTCTCCATGGTAGTGAACGTCGCCTAAAAATTGCCTCAGCGAAATTTGCCTTTTCTTCTTGATTTAAATTCGAAAGGCAATAATCACCAGGTTGTAGTCGTTCAAGGGAGAAAATGGGAGGGTTGTCGTCATAGTTTGGAATATCTTCTGCTGATATTCGGGCGCCTTTATTCTTCCTTGGCTTTTTAATTCTATCCCTTGCTGCCATCTATTTGACCCTCGTTTGAAAATACTCCTTCATGGCCTCAATGGGTATCTCACTCGCGTATTCTTCATGCGCTTGCCACGGGGGTTCGCTATGCGTCATGTTGCGCAGTTTCCACGCGCTGAATTGTCCAAATACCTCATAGATCTCTTCTAAGAAGTCAATCTGCTCGTCAGTGAATCGGTCTGAGGGGTTGTACTCGACATCAGTTATGGGGGACTTACCGTGCTCTTTGTACTTGTGATAGAGGTCCGGTGAAACAGGACCATGCGTCCAAGCGAAAATTCTTTCTTCGAACAGGGGTTGGTCATACAGTGCAAGGTGGAAACCTTGGGCGTAGTAGACAAGTTTTTGAAGCTTGAGGTTTGACATGCCGCAGTCTTCGGAGTCAATCCCCTTTGCTACAAAGTACTGTGCAACATCATGTATGGAAGGCATGGAGAATCCTCTTCTCAAACTCAGTGTGAGTATCTCAACTGTTTGATACGTATCCGTACGCTCATCAACGTTTAATTATATACCCTGTGATAAGAAAAAGTAGATGAGCGCTTACTTTCAGTGCTGGAGTATATTTATTATGACTTTGTTTTGGATCTTTTGTCCAGAATAAAAGTAATCAAATTTGATGTAACTTGTTGAAAAACATGGAGCCACTGAGCGGAATCGAACCGCTGACCTACTGATTACGAATCAGTTGCTCTACCGACTGAGCTACAGTGGCCTGAGGAAGGAGCGGCGAGTATAAAGAACAGAATCTCGCTAGACAACAACTTGAGCCTAGCTGTTGTTTTTGCTCTTGAGATGGATGACCACTTCCACGCGATCCACTTCGGTTCCCTCGGGCAGGTGTTCAGGCATCGGGATGCCGATCTCCTGTTCAGGGATATCGCTGAGTTCCTGGGTTTCAGGATTGTAAAAGTGGTGATGCCTGTGGGTACTCGAATCGTAGAAAGAACGGCTCGAATCCACAATCAGTTCACGAATCAGGCCCTTGCGGGAAAACAGCCCCAGGGTGTTGTAGATGGTGGCCTTGGAGACCTTGCGTCCACTCTCGTTGGTAAGGTCGAGAACCTGCTCGGCCGTCAGGTGCTGCGGGCGGGCGAACATTGCCGAGGCAATCTTGACCCGCTGGGCCGTTGGGGTGATGCCACGGGAACGCAGGAGGCGCGTAGTTTCCCGCTGCTGGTCCGTGTTGTTGCTGGTCGATTCGTTCATAGCGTTGAATTATATGCAGAAAAGAGCCTAAGCGTCTATTTCCTCGCGCGGGGCGTTCAGCGCGTATGGTGCGGGTGGGAGGATGGGCTCCCGTTCCAGCATGATGTCAGTAATCAGGCGGCTCGAGGCCGGGCCGAGTACGACGCCGTTGCGAAAATGCCCTGAATTGACAAACAGGCCGGCGACGTCGGGGTGTGGGCCGATATACGGGATTCCCGCCGGGGAACCCGGCCGGAGCCCGGCCCACTGCTTTTCGATGGAGTAGGACTTTAATGCCGGTAAGCGGCTGGTTGCGATACGATAAAGCTCCTCGCCGGCCTCTTCGGTGGTTCTTTTGTCGAATCCTTCGTGTTCCAGGGTGCTGCCGAAGAGGATGTGTCCGTCCCGCCTGGGAATGATGTAGCGGTCGTTTTCCAGGGTGATGCGGTTGATTACGCCGGGCTCTGCCTTGAAAAGGATCATCTGGCCACGTACCGGGGTGATTTCCATGGTTGTCCCCAGCTCCCCCAGCAGCTGTTTTGTCCAGGCGCCGGCGCAGATCAGGACTTTGTCGCTGCGATAGGTGCCCTCGTCGGTTTCGATGCCGCAAATCCTGCCGTTTTCTATCAACAGCCGCTCTACCGTGGTCTCCTCGTGGATCTCCACGCCACGTTGGGCCAGGTCCTTGTGCAGTGCCTTTACCAGGCGTGGGTTGCGCACCTGGGCCACGTCAGGCAGCCAGATGCCGGAGTCCGGTGTGTTATCAATGGCGGGTTCACGCGAGGCGATGCCCTCCCGGTCCAGAATCTCTATCCGGCTGCCGGACCGGGCTGCCCATTGCCGTGCGGTCTCTTCCTCTTCCGGGGAGAGAACAAGCAGACCGCTTTGGGTCCATTCCGGGTCGATTCCGGTGTCCAAGGAAAGCTGTTCGGCAAGTTCCCGGTAGTGCTCCTGTCCCCAGCATGCCAGGGCGGTGACAGAGTCAGCGTAGCGCCAGGGGTAGAGGGGGGAGATGATGCCACCCCCTGCCCAGGACGATTCGCGACCTGTCTTGAGGCGATCGAAGATGGCCACCCTGTAGCCGGCCATACTGAGTTCGCGGGCCGTGAGCATGCCGATGGCGCCGCCGCCGATGATAAGAATTTGGTGCATATCCAGTTGGGCGTGTGTGGTCGTTACCTGTTATCGGAAAATCATGTCACTTTATCATGCAAACGGGTGTTAATGCTGACATTTCTTCGTTTCAGGGACTATTATTAAGCATAGGGGGAACTCACGAATGTGGCTGAACAATCCAGATGGTTTACGAGTCCATGATTTCACGATTACAGACAAAGAGCGGACAGGCGGGAGCGGCACTGATAACGGCGCTTCTGATCCTGCTTATTATGACGCTGATAGGATTGAGTGCACTGCAGACCAGCATGCTGGATATGCGGGTTTCAGGCAGTCTCAAGGAAAAGGTAACAAGCTTTCACCTGGCGGAGAGCGGACTGTCTTGGTTCGAGAATGAGATCAGCAACCAGGGGGTGGCCAATATATTCGCCCCCGATGCGGTGACGAGCTACGACATTGACAGCGAGTTCGGTATTACGAGTACGACTACAGGTACGGTGAGCTTCACGGTACTGGATGAAGCGGCTGCCCTGGTCGAAGGCTATTCCGTGGGTGATTTCTCCGGTGTAGCCCGAATTGTTACCTCGGATGTGTACCGCGAGGGTAGCCATGCGAGGTCGATCCACAGGATGGGTATTGTTCCTACACAGCCGGGTGATGAGCAGACGCTGGTCGAGCCTGAACTTGAAACAGACGCAGGTGGCAATGAGATAGGCGGCTGGAGTCACCAGCAGGGTGGTTAAGGGTAGTGTTATGAATATTAAAGTGCGCGAAATTATGAAAAAGTGCGGCATCGTTGTCTGTGCCGCGCTTTACATTGCCACGCCGGCATTCGCCGACGACGTGGAGATCTTTTTCAATACCTCCAATGTCAGTGGTGAGGACATTGGTGACCCCTTGGTGATGTTCGGCCTCGACTATCGGCCCAATGTCATCAACGCCAACTTGTGCAACGCGGCCACCCTGGCGGAGGTTCAGAACTGTGGCTGGGACGATCCGACCACCACGGATGATGACGATTTCTACGCCGCCTACTACAACGTGTTCACCAATGAAGACGTGGCCGACGGCAGTCTCTCGTTTCTGGAAGTACTGCGCGCCAGCCTGCGCTACGTACTGGGTGAACTGGACGATGTGCGCATCGGCCTGATGCTCAACCATGCCCAGATCAACAACTGCGAAGGGGCCAGTGGCACGGCCGGCTGCAGCAACGGTGGCTATATCGCCATGGGCTTGCTGCCCATCGATGCGGTGGACAACAGCGGTGGCTGGTATACCACCTGGCTGGACAACGATGGTGACGGTGTCCATGACGTTGATGCCGGCGATGACCCTTCTACCGGGCTCAATATCCTCGACGGCAAGCTGGCATCCATTCTTGACCTGGGAACCGGTGCAGGTGCCCACTCCAACCAGGGCAAGGAGCTCTATTTCGAGCTCTACCGCTACCTGAGGGGTTGGGATATCTACAATGGCCATGTGGGCTATGCCGATTACGACGACCGTTGTGATGAGGACAATCTCGACGACGACACCATGCCGAGTTGTTTCGATCGGCGTGGAAATCCGGAAGACGACGATGATTACCCCGCAATCGCCTGGGACGCCACAACGGTGGGTGATGTAGGGATAGGTGCCACGGCTCCTGACTACCCGGTTGAAGAAGCCGGTAATACGGAATACTACTCCCCGTTCGAGGATCAGAGCCTCATCTGCAGCGGCGTCTATGCCATCAACTTCATGTTTGGTGTTTCCAACCAGGACAATGACTCGGACAACGAGATCGAGGACGATGATGCCGGTCAGATCAGCGCTGAAAGTGCCGGCATGGTCGAGCTGGACGGCAGCGACCCCATCGACATCAGTGGAAACAGAAACGAGTTCGGCACGCTAATCGAATGGCTCTACGAGGGTTCTGACGGTAGTCCGCGAGACCTCTCGGACCTGGCAGGGGTTCAGAACGTCACCTCCTACTTCATGTACAAGGGCAACGTTCAGAACACCATGAACGGCTACGCCGTCAGCGGTGGTTCCGGCCAGGCCTACGAGGTGCTGGACGATCCCAAGGCGATGGTGGATACCATCACCAATATCTTCAAGGAGATCCTGCGACAGAACACCACCTTCGAGGCGCCGGCGGTGACGGTAAACTCCTACAACCGCCTGACTCACCGCGACGAGCTCTTCTTCGCACTGTTCAGCCAGGAGGAGCACCAGAACTGGCCCGGTAACCTGAAGAAGTACAAGCTGGGTGAGATCACAACCGAGGTCTGCACCGATCTGAACGGTGATGGCGACACGACCGATCCGGGTGAGTGTGTTACGGAACCCGTGCAACGTCTCGTGGATCAGAACGACAACGAGGCGGTTAACCAGTCCGACGGTGTTTTCAAGGCAACCACCTGCAGCTTCTGGTCCAACTGCAGTATCGACAGGGACAATGACGGCACTGCTGATGCAGATGGTGATATCGTCGAGTGGGGTGGAGCTGCAGAGGAGATTACCCTGTCACGCACTCTCTACACCTACATCGGTACCGATCGCTATGCGGTACACGAGGATACGAGTCAAATCACCCACGAGATGCTGAATGTCTCGCTGGATGAGACAAGCGTTCATGCCGGGGATGATATCTGTGACGTGGACGGCGACAGTGATGGTGACTTTGAGTGCGTCGACATGGACGGCGACGGTGATGCCGATTCCACCGATCACGACCTGCTGAGGGAGGATCTGCTGCAGATTGCACGCTCCTACGATCCCGAAACCGGCGAAGTATTACAGAACATGGGCGATCCCATCCATGCACGGCCGGCGGTTATCGAGTACGACGCTGACCTGAGCAACCAGGGTGCATGCCCGGATCTCAGGATCGCCATGACCACCAACGAGGGGCAGTTCCACCTGATCGACGCCGGTGGTGACAGCGGATGCACCGACAACGATGCCAACGTGGGTGGTACAGAGGTTGTCTCCTTCATGCCTGAAGAGCTGCTGCCTCAGCTGAAGCAGGTGAACGGCCCGATCACGGTGGAAGGCACCGGGCAGACCCGCTTCAATACCTACGGCCTTGACGGTTCTCCCGTGGTCTGGCGTTACGATGCGGATGCCGGTGATGGCACCGCCCGGGACGGCGTGATCAACTACGGTGCCGATTCCGATGAAGATTTCGTCTATCTCTTCCTTACCCAGCGCCGTGGCGGCAAGGGTATCTGGGCACTGGATATTACCAATCCGACAAGTCCGGAGTTGATGTGGAAAGTGTGGGATGGCGATCTGACCAGTGTCAACGGCACATCCGCTGCAGACGTTTACAGCGAACTGGGCCAGACCTGGTCGACTCCGAAGCTGACGAAGATCAAGGATGGTGAGTACGACCGCGGCGTCCTCGTCTTTGGCGGTGGCTACGACCCGGACCAGGATGATGCCTACAGTTTCTCTGACACACAGGGCAGGGCGATATACGTTGTTGATGCCTACACGGGCGAGCCGCTCTGGACTGTTAGTGGTGAGGCTGCCAGCACTACGCCTACACAGCCGAGTGGGGGGGCAAGCGGAACCATGCTGATTCCCGAGATGGATAACAGTATCCCCGCTGAAGTGCAGCCTGCCGATATCGACAGTGACGGTTACCTGGACCGCATCTATGCAGTGGACGTGGTTGGCCGGGTCTTCAGGATCGATTTCGACATCCTCCCCAACGGTGATAGTACCAGTACCCAGATGTATGGTGGTGGGATGGTTGCCGCTCTCAATGACTCCAGCTGTGACGAAGAAGCCCCTACGGATGGTGTTGCGGATGCCTGCCACAGGCGCTTCTACAACAAGCCTGACGTGGCGGTGATGGTAGGCTACCCGGCGGCACCCTATGTCCAGGTGGCAGTGGGTTCAGGCTACCGTGCATGGCCCGCTTCGGTGAGCGGCATACAGGATCGCTTCTACGTGCTGTTCGATGAGAACGTGATCGATCCCCTGTTGTCCAGCGTTTATGGCACTGGGGCCGGTGAGCAGTATCACTGGACCGAAGACAGCGATCTCGCCAACCTCACCGACATTCCGGGTGATGTCTCTGACTACAGCGGTGCGCAGACTGCTGCGGAAACAGCCCTGGGAAACAAGCACGGCTGGTATTTCAATCTTGAACTCACGACCGATGCCGGTGGAACAGTGACGTCCCATGAGAAAGTTCTGAGTGATTCGGTGACCTTCAACGGACTGATCCTGTTTACCACCTATATCCGGAGCAGCGAGGACGAAGCGAACGTATGTGAGCCATCGCTCGGATCCGGGCGGTTCTATGCGGTCAATGCGTTCAATGGTTTGCCCGTGGGTGATATCAACCAGGGTGTTTTCTTCACCGAGGATACGGCACGCTCCGATTTTTCCGAAGCGGATCGCTATATGAACCTTGGGCGCAAGGGTATTCCCACGACACCGCAGATCATCCTCACGGATGAAGGGCCGCGGGTGATCGTAACCACCGAGTTGATCCCCGAGGGGCTGCTCGATAGTGATCTGTTCAGCAAAAAGTGGTGGCTCGATGCAAAATAAGGTTTGCAATATGGTCTCCCTGGTTCAAGGCAGCAACATGAAACGTCGTATGCAGGAAGGCGTCACGCTGGTTGAGTTGATGATTGCCCTGGCAGTGATTGTGACAATCCTCACGGTCGGTGTGCCGGCCCTTCAGAATATGACTCAGAACAACCGCCTGACCACCGAGACCAATCGAATGCTCGGGAACTTGATGCTTGCCCGGAGCGAGGCCGTGAAGCGACAGCTGGATGTTGCTGTCTGTCTCACCTCCGGGGCGGCAGTCTGTGCCGGTACATGGACGAATACGGATATCGTCGTCGTTGTAAATGATGAAGGCGATGATGACGATTTCGATGATGCCGACACCATGCTTCGACAGGAGAAGGGTCCTTCGGATGCAGGTTCACCTTCAGGGCAGACCTGGAGCGGTGCGACGCAGGTTGTCTTTACAGCGTCCGGCATGACGGATGGTGGAGCAGCCGTCGCCATGGAGCTTGCAGACGCTCGCGGAAAGAAGCGCTGTATTGCGGTTGCGGTATCCGGGCGTGCATCCGTTGTGGATTGCCCGTAAGGATGATGCCTTTTGGAGGGTATCCTTGTGAGATTTAAGAGTACATATCAGAAAGCGCGACAGCAGGGATTGACCCTGATAGAGGTGCTTGTTGCGGTTGTTATCCTTGCAGTAGGCCTGCTTGGCCTGGCGGGGCTACAGGTGCACGGTTTGCGCAATATCGCTGTTTCGGCGAATCACTCCCAGGCGGCGATTATCACCAATGAACTGGTAGAGCGTATACACCTCAACCGCGACAATTTTGCTGGCGAACTGGGGTTGGGTACTGATGCCTACCTGTCGAGCGAGTGCCCTGCATATGGCAGTCTGAACACTGCTGACGTTGCGGTTCAGGACCTGTGCCGGCTTGTGATGAAGGATTCCGATGGCGATGCAATACCCGACATAAAGGAAGATCGAATCGGCCGGTTCAAACTGTTGAGTATTGGTGAATGCGCCGTTGCCGACTGTCCTGCAGGTGGTTTCTACACCATTACGATTACCTGGGATGAACTTGCAGGCACGGGAGATGATCGAGAGGTCTCCTATACCGTGGACTTTATGCCTTAAGGGTGGTTTGTGTGATGAAAAAACATTTGCGACAAACTGGAGTGACCCTGATGGAACTTTTGGTGGCACTGGTCGTGTCACTGTTCCTGGTCGGAGGCATTTCTCAGATATTCATCCAGGGAAAGACGAGTTATAAATTGCAGGAGGGCGTCGCGATAGCCCAGGAGAATGCACGCGCAGCGCTCTACATTCTCGAGAGTCATCTCAGGCGCGCAAACTATTCCGCCGATTTTGCGGGAAAGGATTTCGGGGTTTTGCACGGATTCGGGGAGTATGAAGCCGGCTTGAGTTTTACCGTAGATACCCAGCTTCCGGTAAATGGTTCAGGTACCGGTGTTGATTCCGATATTCTCGTGGTTCGTTACCAGATCCCAGGTGATGGGGTTACCGATTGCACGGGCCGTGAACTCGCATACACCGCTGTTACGGATGTTACCCAGAAGTTTTTTATTGCAGCTGACGCGAGCGATGCAAGCAAGACCGCATTGTGGTGTGAAAGTCTCGTGACCGGTGGGGCCAGGGCAACAGCCCAGTTGATTCCTGAAATCACGGATTTGCAGTTGGAGTATGCAGAAGGGGATGACGATGCGTTGCCTACTGCTTCTGACTATTATGCGCCTGCCGATGGCGGGACGGATTGGGCTAATGTCGTTTCAGTGAAGATTGAAATCGAGACGAATGTGGATGGCGTGGTGGATGTGCCGTCTGTGACCATGTCCAGTGTTACTGCGCTGCGTAATCAACAGATCATGATCCTTGCGAATTAACAGTATTGGGAGCCTGAAGGTGAAAAACGTACATTTTGGTAAATGGCAATCAGGCATAACACTGATCGAATTGGTAATTGTTGTGGCTATCATTGGCGTACTTGCCGGGGTTGGCTATCCACTCTATGCAGAGCAGGTAAGAAAAGCCCGCCGTGCTGATGCGCAAGGCGCCCTTTATGGTTTTGCCAATGCCATGGAGCAGCATGCGGCAACCAATCCTGCAACCGGTTATGCCGGCGCGGCCAACGGGGGAGGAAATACAGGTGCCCCTGATGCGTCTGTCTTTCCTGATGAAGCTCCGTTGGACGCAGTAGACAAGTACTATGATCTCACGATCTCGGCGGTGACGATGGATGGGGTATATGGTACCGACTTCACGTTGCAGGCTGCGCCCAAGGGGAAGATGGCAGGGGACGCCTGCGGTAACCTGACCTTGACCAGTGCAGGCGTTCGTGGACGCTCGGGAGGAGAAGGCATGAATAAGTGCTGGAGATAGTTTAGCGGACAGCCATCCCCAGGTATTTTCCAATCCAAGGGCCCGACACGTCGGGCCCTTTTCATTTTGCCAGTGCTCAAGTTTCAAGCGGACAGCAGTTTCTGTTTTTCTTCTTCAGACTTGGTTTTCCAGGTGAACAGGCAATGGTGCATATGCTGCAATGGCCCATTCTTTGTTATGGGTTTGGCCAGGGAGTCGAAACTGCATAAGACCAGCTCGTATGTCCTTTTTCCTGATGTCTTATGTCAACCCTAGTGGGCCATGCGGTTAATTCGGCAACGCATTCTTTGCCCTATTCACCGAGGCAATAATTTTCTCAGCACTCTTGGTCCACTGGAATGGCTTGG
>NZ_MPRJ01000090.1 GCF_002020805.1 Solemya velesiana gill symbiont
AAACTGGAAAAAGAAAGTAATCTCAGGCCATAATCCGGCTATCTAGGCGGGTCAATATTAGATGCAAAACCTGGGTCAGTTTTAACTGCAAATCAACACAAAAGCATCATTTTGGCCGAAACCTGCCCGATATTCCTGTCGCAGAGGGAAATTTAAAGCGCTTGGCTTTGACCTTTCGAGATCACCCAGAGCGCAAACGCTGGCAACTCACCGATACACCAGAACAAGGTGATGCAGTGTTGATGCGCCAATCCCGCCACCCCATCCATGTGGGCATATGGATCACCATCAGCCCTAGCGAACAAGGTGTTCTTCACTGCGTGAAGGGCAATGGTGTGGTCTTCCAGAATATGGCCAGTCTCAAACTCGCAGGCTGGCAGATTGAAGGGTTTTATCGGTTTCAGGGGGATACCCGCTAAACCAGACTAACAAATAACGAGGTTCCCATGTTTGCTTGCGTCCACATGCTTCACAATCCTTTTATGCCAGCACGCGGACGCGACATTTTTGCGGTTGATCATCCCATCACCATTCGTGAATGGCTGGATGAAGCGGGCATCACAGAATTTGAACGTCCTACCATCTGCCTATTCAATGGCGAAGCGGTGTTACGGGAACAATGGCATAAAATCATCATTGGTCTGTCTGACATCGTCACCTTTATCACGCTACCCCAAGGTGGCGGCGGTGGGGGTGGCAAGATTTTACGATCCGTCCTGACCATTGCTGTCATGGTTGCAGCCCCTTATGCCGGAGCTGCGCTTGCGGGGGCGATTGGTGTCACCAGCACTGTAGGAATTGCATTGGTCACCGCTGGTGTGGCCTTTGCCGGGAGTGCGCTGTTGAATGTCTTGGTACCACCACCTGTGCCATCCACCAGTCTAAATAGTGGCTTTGGGAATACGCCTGCAGCCAGCCCGACCTATTCATTGCAGGCGCAAGGCAATCAGGCACGCTTAAGTCAACCCATCCCGGTGGTTTATGGTCGGCACATTGTCTATCCCGATCTGGCCGCAACGCCATATTCGCTCTATCAGAATAACGAGCAATATTTGCATCAGCTGCACTGCATTGGTCAGGGTGAATATGATCTGGAGCAGATCCGTATTGAAGATACACCAATCAGCTCCTTTGAAGAAATTGACTATGAAATCGTGCAGCCCGGTGATGCCGTTACGCTATTTGATACTGATGTGGTCACCGCACCCGAGGTCGCAGGACAGGAATTACTCAGCACAGGCGATGGCGGTGATTGGGTTGGGCCTTTTGTGGTCAATCCTGCACAAACCAACTGTCATCAGATCAGTGTCGATATTGTCATGCCGCGTGGGGTCTATTACGCCAATGACAGTGGCGGCCTGAACAACCGCACGATCACATGGCAATTTGAAGCGCGTCAGATCGATGATGACGGTACAGCCATTGGCGCATGGCAAACATTGGGAAGTGAAACCCTCACAGCGGCCACCAATACACCGCAACGCATGACGTTTGATTATGCGGTGGTGGTGGGGCGTTATGAAGTGCGAGCTTTGAGAACCGATGCCAAGGATACATCTGCCAGAGCCGGGCATGAGCTTCGCTGGGGCGGCTTAAAAGCTGTCTTGGATCAAACGCCTGATTTTGGAAACGTCACACTCATCGCCATGAAAATGCGGGCTACGGATAATTTATCGCAACGCTCTTCACGGATGGTGAACTGCCTTGTCACGCGCAAATTGCCTGTTTGGGATGAAGTCACCGGATGGTCAGCGCCACAAACTACACGCTCCATTGCATGGGCTCTCGCAGATATTGCCCGCAGTCAATATGGCGGCAAACTGGATGATAGCCGGATTGATCTTACACAGCTCAAGGCGCTGGATGCCAATTGGCAATCTCGCGGTGATTATTTCGATGCCGTTTTTGATCAAACAGTCACGGTATGGGAAGCATTGAGCCGCACAGCACGTTGTGGTCGCGCCGTAAGTTTCATGCAAAGTGGCACTGTTCGCTTTGTCAGAGATGAGCAACGCTCAATCCCAGTCGCGTTATTCAGCCCGCGCAACATTGTGAAGAACAGCCTCAAAATCCAATATCTGCTGGCCAGTGATGATACGGCTGACAGCGTTACGGTGGAGTATTTCTCAAAGGAGACATGGCAAACGGCAGAAGAAACCGTCAGCCTGCCGGATAGCACCAGCGATCAACCTGCCCGGGTACGATTGTTTGGCTGCACTGAAAAAGCCCAAGCTATCCGAGAAGGCAAATATATGGCCGCCGCCAATCGCTACCGCAGGCGTTTGGTGACCTTTCAAACCGAGTTGGAAGGCTTGATCCCCACTTACGGTGATCTGATTGCAATTGCCCATGATATGCCGAGCTGGGGCCAAGGTGCCGAGGTTACTGCGGTTGATGACAATGTTCTGAGCCTATCGGAGCCATTGGAATGGTCTGAGGAGCTTGGGGATCATTTCATCAGTCTGCGTAAAGCAGATGGCAGCGTTTCTGGTCCGTGGCTTGTGCTACCCGGTGAAACACCCAATCAGGTGGTTTTGCAGGATGAACTCGACTTCACGCCCTACACCGGAGAGCTGCAAGAGCGCACGCATATTGCCTTTGGCGCTGGTGAGAAATGGAGCACGCTAGCACGCGTCACGGCTGTCCGGCCTCGCGGTGAGCTGGTTGAAATCAGCGCCGTTGCTGAAAATCCGGTCGTCCATACCGCCGACCAATAACCTTTAAAAACAGGAAGAGTAATCATGACCGCTGATAACCATCAGCGGCAGGACGATATGGTGTGCCTGCCGCGTACAGAATTTGAAGCTCTGCTGGAGCAAGCTGCCTGCCGAGGGGCCAGAAAAGCCCTGAAAGAAGTTGGCTTGGCCGATGAAGAAGCCGCCAACGACATCCGCACACTGCGCGATTTGGCAGGCTCAATCAAAACCATGCAACGCACCTTTCTGCAAACCGTTGTGCGCTGGATCACCATTGGTGTGCTGGCGCTCTTGGTCGCAGGCGTGGCTGCAAAACTTGGACCCTTCACCCCCAAATAAACAGGAGAAAAACTATGCTGACATTACTTGGAAGCCTGCTGGGCTTTTTATCATCCGCATTCCCGGATTTTTTGAAACTTTGGCGTGATCATGCCGACCGTAAACATGAGTTGGCCATTCTGGATCGGCAGATGGAAGCGCAACGCCAAGGCCACACACAACGTCTTGAAGAAATACAGGTGCAGGCCGAGGTGGCTGAAAGCAAGGCGCTCTATGCTCATGCCAGCCAGCCAGCCAGCCAGCCAGCCAGCCCAGCGGTGTGAAATGGGTTGAGGCTTTGCGTGCCTCTGTGCGCCCGATTATCACCTACGCGTTTTTTATTCTGTTTGCCACCGTCAAAACCGCTGCACTGTTCAAGCTATTGGATCAGGGTGTCGGAATTACCGACGGACTGATTGCGGTGTGGGACAGCGAAACACAGGCGTTATTTGCCGCTGTCATGTCCTTTTGGTTCGGTCAACGCGCCTTGGCCAAGTTCCGCTCAAACCCTTGAAAAACATGATCTTATTCACTTGATAAGCGCCCAGAATGAAGCGTTACTGTAAGTGTAAAAAGCAATTGAAAACAAGGAAATAACGCCATGAGCAAACTATTTTACAAAGCCATGATTGAGGATGTTCAAAACGAAAAATGCACCGATGCAGAGCTGGAAGCACTGCTCAATGCTTTTGAATATACGGTCAAAAAATGGCCACCACACTGGCCCGTAAAGCTTGGTACGCGCTGGAAGATTACGCCACTGCCAAACAATACGGCATTGACCGCTTTACGGTGATGATCGAGCGCAAAGAAGTCCTCGGGCAAGAGCAATGGCATGGCGTTTTTGAATATGGCAGCAAGAACCTGAAAGTTATAGGAATACTGGAAAAATGAGACATATCACACACTTTGAGCGCCCGAACGGGGCGACTAAACGTCGCGCCGTTAGCGATAAGGGACTGGACCTGATCAAACGGTTCGAGGGCTTCTCTCGGACCGTTTATTTTTGCCCAGCTGGTTATCCCACAATCGGCTATGGTCATGTTGTCAAAGACGACGAGGACTTTTCGTCAGGCATTGATGAGACGAAGGGAGAAGAGCTTTTGCGCCAAGATGCCCAGATCGCAGAGCGTGCTGTCCTTCGCCTGATTAACGTACCGCTGACAGACGGTCAGTTCGATGCGCTGGTGTCATTCACCTATAATCTGGGCGGTGGTGCGCTCCAGCGTTCAACACTGCGCCGTAAAATCAACCGCGAAGAACACGCCGAAGTACCAGAGCAATTCATGCGCTGGGTCTGGGCGGGCGGACGTAAGCTCAAAGGGCTGGTTCGACGACGCGCTGCTGAAGCTACGACCTATATTTCTTGATTCATGAAGCCACACATTTCGGAAGCGTCCTAATACGATTTCAGCCTTAAGACTTTTGCATAATTCGAATGCTCAGTGCATCACACAAAGGGGACAAAAAATATAAGTGGAATCATTTGAATGTATTTTGCTATTATGCAGCGGTCTTGTCTAAGGTCTACACTCAAAAATAGACGAAAATTCAGGAGCAGATCAATTGCCCAAGGCCATATCTTGTAAAGTTATCTCTCACCAAGTGCAGAATGGATGGTATCTACAATAGGCGCGAAGAAATAACTAATCAGTCGGCGTTTGTCCGTGGTAATATCAACAACAGCTGTCATACCAGGACGTAGAGCAAACTGTGTTGGACCATTTGTTAATTTGCTTGCCTTCGGCGTTACACGCACTTGAAAAGCCCAAACACCTTCTGCTATTTCGGCTGAGTCTGCCGCTATATCAGACACAACACCCACAACAAAACCGAAACGTTCGGACGGATAAGCATCAAGATTGATATTGGCGAGCTGCCCAATCTCAACAAACCCGATATCATCATTGGTAAAAACTGCTTCAATTTCAACATCCTGATCTTCTGGCACAATGCCCATCACCTGTTCATTGCCCTTTACTACGGCTCCAATCGTAAACACTTTCAACTGATCCACGACACCATCCATCGGTGCTGTCAACTGTGCCGCAATTATTCGCCGTTCTGCGATGCGCGACTGCTCTTGTAATGTCATCAGACGAGCTTCAATATCGGATTTACGCTGTAAAAGGCGGCTTCGCTGTGCACTTATAATGCTGCGCCGTTCAGATCGAAGGCCAGTCTCTTGGCTACGTTTTTGACTAAGTTCACGAAGATACACTTCGCGTTCTGCCTCCAAGGCGGTAAACGCTTCCTGAACATCAAGAAAAACTGACCGGCTAGATACTCCCTGACCAAGTAACTCCTGCGCCATTTTCAAACGCTCAGTTTGAATGACTATAGCGGCTTCGGTCCGATCAATGTTTGCCTGTGTTACAGAAATCGAGCGTTCGTTCGTGATTACTCTTGCTGTGATTTCAGACAGCATTGCCTGCAAGTTGTCAACCTCAGCGGCAAGCAACCTGGTTTGTTCTACATAGAATTCATTCTTCGTATTGGCACTTTCTTCGAAGGCAAGGAGGGTTTCCCTAGAGAAACTTTCTGTTTGAATATCTCTTCCATCAATGCTTGAAACTAAAGCTGCAATTCGCGTTTGCTCAATCCGAAGTTGCGAGATTTCAGCGGTGATAGTATTTAACTCTGCCTCAGCATCAGTTATGTCTAGTTCAACAAGTATATCGCCTTGGTGTACTTTTGACCCATTTCGTACGTGGATTGCGGTAATCTTACCGTCAAATTCAGGTTGTACAACTTGAACCCGGCTTAATGGTACAACCTTTCCCTGCCCCCGCGCGACAACCTCTACCTTAAAGAAGTACGCCATAACAACGATGGTAACGAAAACAAAAATTGTGAACCAGATAGTTACATGAAGGGTCGGAGAGGTGATTTTTATTTGTTTAGTTGTTTCGATCATGACAATTTCTCGAAATCAATGATCTGATCCGGCTGTCCAAACGCATCTGGTCTGTGCGTGATGATGATTAGCGTTGTTGTCGCCTTCAGCCGCTTGAACTCCTCTGCCATCCTGCTTTGCAAGAGATCGTCTAGCGCACTTGTTGGTTCATCAAAAATGATAACCTTGGGCTTCTTGATCAAGGATCGGGCAATGGCAATACGTTGCCTCTGTCCACCGGACAATGCCGACCCACGCTCTCCAATATCGGTATCAAGCCCCATTGGTAAACGAGAAACAAATATATCCGCGGCTGAGATTTTGAGTGCCTCTTCAATTTCCGTTTCTGCTACTGCCTCGTCGCCGATGAGTAGGTTATCTCGGATCGTTCCCGAAAAAAGATATGGCTCCTGCGGAATATAGGCGATTTTTGTACGCACATCATGTGGTTCATGATTTGCGATATTTTCACCCTCCAAGAGAACTCGTCCATCTGATGGCACATCAATACCCGAAGCCAATCGCCCAAATGTAGATTTACCTATACCTGACGGCCCTACAACCAATGTCAGAGAGTTCGGAGCGGCCTCAAAGTTAAATTTTTTCAAGATTGGACGGCCTTCTACGTAAGAAAAATCCACATTTTCAAATGTCAGACGTGGTTTGACGTCGGGTAATAGTTTTGGGCGAGCATCGAAGGGTTCTACATCGGAGTTAATGATATCACCAAGCCTCTGGCGGGAAACTTTGATGTTTTGCCAGTTTTCCCAAAGCTGGGAAAAATTGGCTATTGGGTCTGTGACCTTTTCTGCGAGCAGATGAAAAGCAATAAGCTGTCCAAGAGAGATTTCACCAGCAAAAACCAGATTTGCTCCAAAATAGATAATCGAGATCGTCACGCCGCGCTCTATAACGAACGTGAGTTTATCGCTGAAAATGTTAAGAGTGCCAACCCGGTAACTCGCAAAAAGGCTGTTGTTCAGAGTTTTGTTCAACCCTTCCAGCATCTTTCTTTCGGCGCTCAGAGCTTTCACTGCTGCGATGCCAGAGATGTTTTCAACCATCTGGGTTTGGTGCTTTGCACCTGCATCAAACTGAACGCGTAACCGTCGACGTAAGAATGGGCCAAAGCCAAAATAAACCAAAAATTGCAATGGAAGGGCTACGAGCACGATCATTGTGAGCGGAACAGATAGAGATAGGAGCACGCCTATGTAGATCACCATGAACAAGAGGTCGAGGAATACCCCCGTCGTAGTTCCAACGAGAAAGTTACGGATCGTATCAGTCTCACTAACTCGCGCGATTGTTTCACCAACGGACCATTTACGGAAATGGCTGAAAGGTAGCTTGAACAGATGGTCGAATATGCGTGATCCGAATTCGCGCGTGACCTGATTGGCTGTCAGTATGCTAAGCAGGCTCGACAGTACCTCAAACCCCATCTGAAACAAGCTCACAGCCACGAAAACCGCAACAACCACAATGAGGGATGCTTCCCGTTGAAAAGGAAGAATACGGTCGATAATCACTTGGAAAATGAATGGCTCGACTAAACCGATAAGGCGTATACAAATCGCAAGGAAAACCAACTCAATGTAAAGTGGTGCGTATTTCCAAAGGGGTTGAGTAAACCATGAGAGCGGTATTTCTCGCCCATTATTATCATCTTCTATGGACACTGCGTCACCTGTTTAATTTGTGTAATGACGCAAGCACCCGGAAGGGCATCAACATCCGGGCTCGCGGCGACAACAATCAGGTTATTGCTTTGTGGAAAAACCGATATGAGACGCTCTTTTACATCTTTTGCCGTTATCGCTGCCAGCAGTTCATCTAAACGAGGCGCATCGCTAGGATCGCGACCATCTAATGCCAACTGTAATATCGTTCTTGCCGCTATATCGACATAGAGTATGTTTTGCGCTGTCCCATCCGCCATCCTTTGCTGAAATTCACTGAGGTTGGTAAGATCAGGCGTAGAACGATAAGCTTCATATGCGATGCTTATTACATCTTTTGACTGTATTAGTCTTGCAGTTTCAACTTCTCCTGCTATGAACATGATCCGGGTTGCGCGGTCAAAATTCGCGAAGCCAGCTTGAAAACCATAGCTCGCTCTTAACTCGGTACGGATCGCATCGAAAAGCGGGCCATTGCTTGGTCGAGAAAAGAAATTTAAGGCGAGTAAATCGGTTAAATCGTTGCCTTCAAATGTGGGCGGCAATTGCCCGATAAATCCAAGGGTGGTTTTTTCGGCATCAGGCAGATGAAGCAAAATAGTTCTTGGTTTAATATTCGGCCGCGTATCTGCAACATCTAGGTTTTTCCCCTTTGGCAGACCAGAGAGTAGCTGATCAACAGTTTTGCCCGCGTCTTTGCGGTTGATCGCCCCTGTAACCGCAATCGTTACCCCATCTCTCACAATAGTTTCACTATGCCAACGGCGCAAATTGTCAAGGCTAACGCTTTCGATAGCACCAAGATCAGGAAGGCTTAAAAAATCATTGAGAGGCCCTTCCCCTAGGATAGCAAGTCTGGCTGCAGCCCACATTTTATTTGCGGTTTGTGCATGCGATTGAGTTTGGTTTGCCAAGAACCCTTGTTTGATACGCTCAACCCACGCCTGATCGAATTGAGGCGCAGTAAGCATCTCGCTGGTTATCGAGATGACATCTTCGATATGTTCCTTTGGGAAACTCAGTTCGCCGATAGCGTGGTTGGCGCTTACATAAAGTTGCCCTGATGCGTTTTTGTCATTGAATAATTCTAGCACATCTTGTGGCGCGAGTTCTTTAGTTCCTCCACTCAAAATTGCTTCTGCCGCTACATAAGGCACCGCTGGATTATTATTTGCATCATAAGCCCAGCCCATTGGCCATGCAATGGTGATGGTTATATCGGTAACCTCTTTTTCATAAATCGGCATGAAGTAGAACGGGTGGCCATTAGGGGTTTCGGCCAGAACGACCTTCCGATTTTCATCGTCTTCTCCGCATGCCGTTAAGGAGATCAGCATCACGGCATAAATCAAGATCTCTTTTATCTTAGTCATAAGGCTACCTTTCTGCCATCACAAAGCGGGTTACTTCCCGACCATTAGCTAACAATGACCTCAAGAACTGGTTTACATCCTCAAGCTGTATTGATTCAAGAGTCCCCGTTTTATCTGACAAAGAAAATACTGGCTGTGCAGACATAAGTTGATCAAGGGTCAGATCACGAATGTAACGAGGGCGATCTCGAGTCAAAATACTATCCAATTCACCACTCAATCGTGATTTGATGCGCTCAAATGTCTTAGGTGTTAGACCATTTTGTAATGTCGTTCGGTAGCTATCCTGAAAAGCAAGCTCTACCTCTTCTAGTGAAATATTACTATCGGGATGCGCTGTGAAACTAATTTCAACATAAGCATCTTTGATAAGATTGATGTCGAGCGAAAAGTCTCGCGTAACGAACTGGTCAAACTCAAGCGGGCCAGCCAGACCACCTAGAAGCGCAGAGTTCAGCGCATCTTCTGAAATTTCTCGGACAGTTTCACAATATGCAGGTGAATTACAGATACTAAGTGGAACTAATTTGCGATACAGGAACGTATCTTCGTTCAGTTCAGAAATAGACAAAGAGGTTTTGTCTTTTATCAAGCCATCTTCAACCCAGCCATTCGAGGTTGAATTCATGATAGGTTTAGGCCTTTGTTCAATTGGCAATGCGCTCAAAGCCGCTTCAAGCTGAGATTTATCTACATTACCATAAACCAGCAAGGTTGCTGAGCGCAGAATATGGCTTTGTCTGTGCAGGTTTTTTGCATCATCTAGCGAATATCGGGCTATAACCGATGGTTCGCCAATAACAGAACGTGCCAAGGTGCCATCACCGTAAAGAATCTTATCCATATCGCGATACACAGGATATAAAAGACGCTCAGCGACCCTATAATCATATTCGCGCAAAACGATGCTTCGTTCCTGAAGCGCAAAATCGCTGTTGACGCTGAGCGGTTCGGAAACAGCGATCAGCCGCCCTAAAGCATTACGCAGATCATCCCCATCTGCTATTTGCCAATATCCGGTACTGAATTGATTGGTCCATGCATTAGAATGGCGTTCGTGATTATTGTTAGAACCGCCAAAAGCGCTCAGCCAAGCAAGATGTTCAACGTAATGCGCCAACCCCTCATCAAACGGATTTGCCGCTTCACCTGATGGGAAAACAAGATAAAGATAAACATCTTCAATTTGTGGGTTTGGTATCAACAAAGCACTGGCAAAAATTGCCGAACTGACAGAGATTATTTCTGATTTTTGAGCTTTAAGCGCGCCAGCGACGTAAAACCCGCCAACTAAAACGGCAATTGCTAAAACTATCCGATGCAGTGGCCTAACAGTACAAATCCACACTAGTGGGCCATGCGGTTAATTATGTAACGCATTCTTAGCGCGACCTACGGCAGCAATAATATGAGCTGCCGGCTTGGTCCACTTGAATGGTTTCGC
>NZ_MPRJ01000010.1 GCF_002020805.1 Solemya velesiana gill symbiont
CCTTGGTTTGGGGAACAACGGCTCAATGATTTTGTACTGCTCTTTCGTTAGTTCCATAGAGTGGCATTTTACTGACTTTTACGTGAACAGGCCCTAATAGAATTTCACCGTTATTCTGTTTTGCATTGGGGGTGCCTGTGGACGTGTGGTTTTCCGGCTTTAGATTCGTTACAGGTCTTTTTGTTTTCTTTTTTGCCTCTCTTATCAGTCGGTGGGTATTTCCGGGCAGCTACTGAAACCCTTCGTACTGGCCAGTGAATCAAGAGAAGACGTTTCAACGGTGGTGGAGAAGGTCAAGATCGCTTTATCGAAAGGCGATTTTGAGATCGTAGGTGAATACGCACCCTATGCGGGTGCTCATGTTGTCGTTGCCACCAATGATTACCTGAGGAGAGTGGCGGAATCCGAAGCCAATGCCATCTTCCTGGCAGGGCAGCGGATTTCGATAACGGAGAGTGGTGATGGCACGGTTCAGGTGGCCTATACGAATCCACGCTATTTCAGCGCGGCTTATCGCGTGAAAGCAGATATTGAGCCAGTAAACTCTGCTTTGGAATCAACCCTGGGGCGTGTTGAAACTTTTGGAGCACGGGGTTTATCTTCCGGCAAGCTTTCCAGATACCATTATAGTTTCGGCATGGAGTATTTTGATGACTTCCTGGTTCTTGCCGAGTATGACTCTTTTCAGCGTGCGGTGGATGTGGTTGTAAATTCGCTGAAGGAAGGGATCGGTGACAGCAATTATGTCTACGGCATTGATTTGCCAGGGTCTCAATTGGCCGTATTCGGTGTTGGTATCGGCAGTGGTATGGGCAGTGATTCCACCGTGATGGATGTGGTGGATTTTCAAGCCATGAAACAAACGGCGCATCTGCCTTACGAAGTGGTTGTGCAGGGAGGTCGGGTAATGGCCCTGGCGCCGCGTTTTCGCATTGCCGTGGATTTTCCGGATTTGAGGATGACAGGGGACCACGGCTTTTCCAAGTTGATGGCAGCGCCCGATGCAATTCACAAAACGCTGACGCTGGTTGCTGGTAAACAATGGGAAAACCCGGTTTGGAAAAGCTCATTGATTGGAGGTGGGGGCTGAGATCCGGCGTACCTTGCTATCCTGGCGCTATGGTTCAAACTTAGTAATGAGAGGTTGGTGCCGGGTGCGAGTGTAGATGCGAGGGTGGAATTATGGCTCCCAAAGAAAATCGAGATCCTGTAGACCGTATGGTCGATGCCTATGAGAGTATGCTGGAACGGGTGGATGAGATGCTGGAGGCAGCCGAGAAGACCACCCTGCCGGTTTTGAAAAAGAGCCTGGATACGGCTCGGGAGAAGGCGGTTGAGCTGGATGAGTTGGCTCGCGAGGAGGCGGAAAAGATCGCTGGCTGCCTGGAAAGGGACATGAAGGACGCGGCGCACTTTCTGTCTGAAACCGGTGAGGATTTTCGCAACTGGTTTCGTTTCGATATGCAGCTGATCGAGGGGCGCATGATGGAGATGTTCGCCAAGGTGGCGGACAGAACCAAGCTGGAATTGGACCGGTTTGCGGAGCAGGCCAAGGAGGCATCGCGTTATCATACGGGTGAAATCACGGGCCCTGGCACGCTGGTATGTACCCAGTGTGGCAAGGAGCTCCACTTCCACAAGGCAGGCCACATTCCGCCCTGTCCAAAGTGCCATGCAACGGAATACAGGCGACAGGAAGACTAGAGCCTTTTTCGTGGCTTGCCTGGGTTAGTCCTGTTCGATCAGCGCGGTAAACTCCTTTATGGCTGCCTCTGTGGCCTCCAGGTAGCATTCGCTGATCTGCTGGGAATCCAGTCCCGGAAAACTCACTTTTGGCCACGCTTGGTGCTCGTAGGCGAGAGTGCAGGCAACGGCCTTGCCGATGGGGCCTTCGTGGCTCAGCAATGCGTGCCTGATTTCATTGGACAGCGGCAGGGCGGTGATGATCTGTGGCAGTTCCTGGCCCATGAGCATGTCCAGGGTCGAGAGCAGGCCCGCGGTGAAAGCTGTCCCTTCCAGGTGCTGTTGATCAGCGCGGCCAAGTAGATGCGAACACATGTGTGCCCTTGTAAGGGCCAGGTTGAGCAGCTCTTTTGGGCCTGCGTCAATGCCGGATAGGACGATCAGGTTGGCCCAGGACTGGATCTGGCGCAGGCCGAGATAGATCACCGCCTGCTTGATGGAGTCTACTTTTTTGGGCATGCCCATGGCTGCGGAGTTGAGGTAGCGCAGGATCTTGTAGCTGAAGCCTGGATCCTGGGTAATGACCTGCTCGATCTCCTTGGTGGTGGCCATGGGGTCATTCATTTTCGACAGCAGGGAGAGGGCGACCTGCCGGTTTTCTCCCAGGCGCTTCCCCGACACCAGGGTCGGCTTTTCGAAGAAGTAGCCTTGAAAATAGTCAAATCCCATATCGTGCAGCTGGCGATATTCGGAAACGGTTTCCATCGCTGACCGCCATGGAAGGCTGAAAGCCGAGGCGGTTAGTCCCCGGTAGCCGTGAGGCCGCACTGCTTGCCCGTCGTGTGCGCAGCACGCTAGAGGTCGAAGACTCGCTTGTTTCTCGGCCAGGAATTCCAGCTGGTGGTCGCGGAGGGCGTGGACCCGCTGTTCAAGGGTGGCAAGGTCGACCTGGGGGACCTCTACCTTGATGATGTCGACGATGGGTAACAACGGATCCCACTTCTCCTCGAAAGCGAAGTCGTCCAGGGCCAGGGTGAAGCCCTGTTCGGAAAGTGTTTGGCAGCAGGCAATCAAGGAGTCATCGACAGGGATGTCTTCGAGTATCTCGAGTAGGATTCGGGATTTATCAAAAGGTATGGGTGGCTCTTCGACGAAGAAGTTGCGCGTGAGGTTGATGAAGGCCCTGGCGCTGCCCACCATCCGTTCCAGGCCGATTTCGGCGAAGCTGTTGAGAATGACCAGTGAGGAGGCCTGGTCCCCGTCCAGTGATTCGACGGATCGTCCCTGGTTGTCCCTGTAGAGCAGCTCGTAGGCGAAGACCTTCATACCACGGTCGAAGATCGCCTGTCGGCCGATGAAGAAATTTTCCATATTTCCTGCCGTACCGGTGATTTGGTTTCTGTTTTAATCCCCTATTGTAGTCGGCGTGGATACGATTTATTTATTTCGTCGCTCCCGGCATCCCTGCACTCGCGGCATACGACCGCCATGGATGGCGGAAGTGCAGGAAATGCAGGAGCAATTTCCTGTCCGCCCATCCTGGGCATAAAAAAACCCGCCACGGTGGGCGGGTTTTTTCGGGAATGCGGGATCTTATTTGATCTTCGATTCCTTGTACATCACGTGCTTGCGGACCTTGGGATCAAATTTCTTGATCTCCATTTTGCCCGGCATATTACGCTTGTTCTTGGTCGTGGTGTAGAAGTGGCCGGTACCGGCGCTGGATACGAGTTTGATTTTGTCACGCATGGCTCTTGCTCCAGTTAGACCTTTTCACCGCGGGCACGCATCTCGGCCAGAACCGCGTCGATACCCTTCTTGTCAATAATGCGCATGCCATTGGAGGAGACACGCAGGCGAACCCAGCGGTTCTCGCTCTCCACCCAAAAGCGATGGTTGTGGAGGTTGGGCAGAAAACGGCGCCTTGTCTTGTTGTGGGCGTGGGATACGTTGTTCCCAGCCACCGGACGTTTGCCCGTAACCTGGCATACTTTGGACATTGTCAAATCCTCAGAAATTTCTGTTTGAAACACCCCTCAGGGTGCCCCGGGAAAACTGTTTACGGCCCTCAATGGGCGTAAAAGAGGCGGATTTATATCAGAAATTAAGGGTGGTGGCAAGTTTTTTCGACGTATCAGAGGAGGCCCATCTCTGCCAGGGAACTTGAATGGCCCGCACCGACGATGATGTGGTCGATAACCCGAATGCCCACCAGTTCGAGAGCGCTTTTGAGCTGTCGGGTTATCTGTTCGTCGCTGCGGCTCGGTTCCGCGACACCGGAGGGGTGATTGTGGGCCATGATCAGGGCGGCTGCGTTATGGGTCAGTGCACGTTTGACGACCTCCCTTGGATGGACGCTGGCACCGTCGATGGTTCCCCGGAACAGCTCTTCGTACTCGATGATCTTGTGGCGGTTGTCCAGGAACAGGCAGGCAAAGACTTCATGAGGATAACCTCTCAGGCGTGCTTCCAGGTAGCGGCGTGTTTGGGCTGGATTTGTCAGTGCATCTCCCTGCTCCAGTTCCTCCCGGAGGTAGCGTCTGCTCATTTCCAGTGCGGCCTGCAGTTGTGCGTATTTTGCTGCACCGAGGCCGGGGCTTCTGCAGAAGCGGTCGCAATCGGCGCCAAGCAGGGCGTGCAGGCCGTGGTACTCAGTGAGCAGGCTCCTGGCCAGATCGACGGCACTTTTCCCTTTCATTCCTGTGCGCAGGAAGATGGCCAGCAGTTCGGCATTAGAGAGTGCCGCTGCGCCCCGGGCGATGAGTTTTTCCCTGGGTCTCTCTTCCAGGGGCCAGTCGGTAATGGTCATTCCATGTGTCCATGCGAATAAAGTTCCTATATTATTACAGCCTTAGAAACAAGACTAGGGAAGATGTCATTCCTGGCGGTTTTTTAATTTACTAAACTCCTTTGTTATAAGTGCATGTGGCGATAGTGAATGACTGCTAACTTTTTGCGTTGGGTGGGTAATTGCTTCCCGACACACGCGTATTCAGTTACCCTTCACAGGTCAAGCAATAACTATTACTAATTACCAAAAGCGGGAATATGTCTGAACTGGTAGGCAAGCGCATACTGCTCGGAATTACTGGAGGTATCGCTGCGTACAAGTCTGCTGAGCTGGTCAGGTTGCTGACCAAGGTAGGGGCGGATGTACGTGTTGTGATGACTGAAGCTGCCGGTCGTTTCATCACATCGATGACGCTGCAGGCCCTGTCGGGCCATCCGGTTCGGGATTCGCTGTTCGATGAGGCACATGAAGCGGCAATGGGGCACATCGAGCTTGCACGGTGGGCTGATCTGATTCTGATGGCCCCTGCCACTGCAGACTTCATGGCGCGCATCAGCAGCGGTATGGCGGATGATCTTCTTGCCACCCTTTGCCTTGCTGCCAGGTCACCCATTGCCCTGGCCCCCGCGATGAACCAGGCGATGTGGCTGAACCCGGCAACCCGGGACAATGCACGGCTTCTAGCGGCTCGGGGTATGCATCTCTGGGGGCCGGCAGAAGGGGATCAGGCCTGTGGGGATTCCGGTCCGGGGCGCATGCTGGAGCCCCAGGAGCTTCTTCGTCAGACTGTTCATGCATTATCCAAAGGTCCGCTCAGTGGTGTGCGTGTACTGATGACGGCCGGACCGACCCAGGAACCCCTGGATCCGGTCCGCTATATCGGCAATAGAAGCTCGGGGAAAATGGGCTACGCCCTGGCGAGGGCTTTCATCTCGGCTGGGGCCGATGTGGTGCTGGTGAGTGGGCCTGTGTCCCTGGATACACCTGCCGGTGTTGAGCGGGTTGATGTCGAAACGGCATTGGAGATGGAGGCTGAGGTATCAGCCAGGGTAGGGAATTGCGATATCTTTGTCGCCTGCGCAGCGGTTGCGGACTATCGGCCTGTGGCCGCTGCTGGTCAGAAGATCAAAAAAGCGCAGGAGGCCCTGTCCGTCGAGCTGATTCGCAATCCGGATATCCTGGCGGGTATCGCGGCACGGCCTGAGCCGCCGTATACCGTGGGTTTCGCAGCTGAAACCCAGGATGTGGTGGCCTATGCCGACGCCAAGCGCATCAAGAAGGGGTTAGATATGATTGCTGCCAACCATGTCGGCGGCGAGGAAGGCGGCTTCGGTCGGGACCAGAATGCATTGACAGTCTTATGGGAAGGGGGCAGCCAGGAACTGGCGATGACCGGAAAGCAGGAGCTCGGGCGTCAACTGGTTGCACTTATTGCAGAGAACTATGGAAAAACAAATAGAACTGAAAATACTTGATAACCGGTTGGGTAATGAGTTTCCGCTGCCGGATTATGCCACCGAGGGGGCTGCCGGCATGGATCTTCGGGCAATGTTGAATCAGCCCCTGGAGCTTCAGCCCGGTGATACCCAGCTTATTCCGACAGGTATGGCTATCCATATCGAAGACCCCTATCTGGCGGCGGTGATCCTGCCCAGGTCGGGGCTTGGTCATAAGCACGGTATTGTTCTGGGGAACCTGGTCGGTCTGATCGATTCCGATTACCAGGGGCAGTTGTTCGTCTCCTGCTGGAATCGGGGGAAAACATCATTCAGGGTTGAGGTGGGTGAGCGAATCGCCCAATTGGTTATTATTCCGGTCCTCAAAGCGGCGTTTGAAATTGTGGATGAGTTCGAGGAGAGTCGCAGGGGTGAGGGTGGTTTTGGCCATTCTGGCAGGCACTGATTGACGACGTCATGGACACGAGGGCAGGGACAGGGAGCATGAAAATAAAAATATCCAAATCTGCAGACAAGGCTAAATCCGCGGCAGTACCCGGAGCCGTGACAGTCTCCGGGTTGGTCATGCAATCACTGATTGCTGTCCTGGTGGTGTTGGTTTTGGCTGCTGGTGCAATCGCCTTTCTGCAGAGCCAGGCTGAAAGCAGTGTCGAGGAACAGGGTTTGCGTCCAGCTGCAGAGATGTTGGCAGGTCGGCTTGCTGACGCGGTGGTGCAGCGTACTTCAGTTGCCTCCAGTTTCATACAGAATGAGCGCTTCGTAAGCTTGATTCGCAGAGAAGATCAGGGTGCTTTGCGACAGGAGGGTGCGGATCTTCGGGCATTGATGCCCTCGCTTGTTGAAGTACATTTTTTACCACTGGAGGCTGACGAGAAAGACGGAGGTTCATCGCTTCTTCTCAGCTTTGCGGCACTTGCACAGGTAAAGGCGGTTGAGAAAAGCGGAGTGGTGTCGTCTGCCGAAGTCCATCAATACGGTAGTAAAAAACAGAGCATTGCCTTCGCAGTGCCTATCCGTGAGTCGGGGGATGCGCCACTTGCGGGTGTCGCACACCTTGCGTTTTCGTTCCATGTCATCGGGCGGGTTTTCGATGACATCGACTCGCTGGATGGCATGTTGTCGGTATTGCAGGGGAGTGGTGAAAACTCGCTGGTTCTCCAGCAGACGGGTGATACCGAGAAGGAGAGTGCCGATGGGAGTGTGGCCGTCGCCGGCACCATTTGGCGTGTAGCCTACTGGAATATGCCCCCGGCATCAGGTCCGACCCTGTTGTTTATGGCTGTGTTGTTGGTGGTTGCGCTGCTTGTTGGCATGATTCTGTACTTTCTTTCTGCCAAGTTGAGCCGGGCATTGAAATCAGATGAGGCGACAATTACAGGCTTGCTCAATACCATGGGAGAGGCGCGCGCGGGGCGTCTGCCGAATCCAAAACTGGCTGAGTTTCAGTCCGTTTTCAAACTACTCGCCCGGGCGAAGCCTGTTTCTGCGACCGTGGCGGCTGCTTCAAAGACAGCTGCAACAGCCAAGAAGCCGCCCACTGATGTGGTGGGTTATGAACTGGAAATCGACAGCAGCCTGGTCACTGACTCCGCGATGGTTGAAACGGCACCTGTGGCGGGGGGAAGTCTGCCCAGGGGTATATTTCTTACTTTCGACATTCGTGGCGTAGTGGGCGATACGCTCACTACCAATGTGGCCTTCGAGCTTGGAAGGGCAATCGGCAGCGAGGCATACGACCGAGGGGAGCAGGAGGTAATCGTCGGCTGGGACGGCAGGGATTCAGGGCCCACGTTGTCCGAGGCGTTGTGTCGGGGTTTGATGGATAGCGGGCGCGATGTGGTTCGCGTAGGCATGGTACCGACCCCGCTGCTCTATTTTGCCACTCATTTTCTCGGTAGCAATACCGGCGTGATGATTACCGGCAGTCATAACCCACCGGAATACAGCGGCCTCAAGATCGTGATCGGCGGAGAAACCCTGGAAGGCGAATCCATACAGGCGCTGCGTGAGCGCGTGGAGAGTGGAAACCTGCTTCAGGGCAGCGGCATGGACCAGGATCAGGAAATCATTCGGGATTACATCGCCAGGGTAACCGAGGATGTGCAGTTGGCCCGTCCGCTCAAGGTGGTTGTGGATTCAGGTAATGGTGTTGCGGGTGTTGTGGCGCCGGAACTGCTTCGTGCACTGGGCTGCGAAGTGGTTGAGTTGTTCAGCGAGGTGGACGGCAGCTTTCCAAACCATCGTCCCGACCCTAGCCAGCCCGAGAATCTGCAAGCCCTGGTGGGTATGGTTCAGGAGCGCAATGCGGATATCGGTCTTGCTTTTGATGGCGATGGTGATCGCCTGGGCGTAGTCGATAGCAATGGGAAAGTCATCTGGCCCGATCGGTTGCTGATGCTGTTGGCAAAAGACGTGCTGGCGAGACAGCCCGGCTCGGATGTCATCTTTGATGTGAAATCCACGCGTCATTTGGCCACCGAGGTGTTGGCGTACGGTGGCAGGCCGATCATGTCGAAAACAGGCCACTCCCTGATCAAGGCGAAAATGAAAGAGACAGGGGCCTTGCTGGCCGGCGAGATGAGTGGACACATTTTCTTCCGGGAACGCTGGTACGGCTTCGATGATGCGTTATACTCCTGCGCCCGTTTGCTGGAGATTCTTTCTACAGAGCCGTTATCTTCAGCAGAGGTCTTTTCTGAACTGCCGGAGAGCGTTTCCACGCCCGAGTTGCATTTGGAGTTGCCCCGGGAAAAATGTATGGAGTTGCTGGTGGGGCTTGCAAAGGAGCGTCCCTTCCCCGACGCGAAACTGGTTACGATGGATGGCGTGCGGGCCGAATTCCGGGACGGATGGGGACTCGCCCGGGCCTCAAATACAACGCCCGTCATGGTGTTTCGATTCGAAGGCGACAATCCGGATGTCCTTGAGAGGATTCAGGGGATGTTTCGGGAGCGCATGCTGGCACTGGACCCCTCGCTATCCTTGCCGTTCTGAGCCGAGTCGCAGGCCCCATGATGTCTTGATGACCTAGCTGTCTGCGAATAAATAGATAAGACTAAATTAAGAGCAAATTATGAGTTTAACCCCTGATGCGGCACATAATGTCGCCCATGTGCTGACTGAAGCCCTCCCCTATATCCAGCGGTTCCGGGGCAAGACTGTGGTCATCAAGTATGGTGGAAACGCCATGGTCGACGAGGCATTGAAGAACGGCTTCGCCCGGGATGTGGTTTTGATGAAAACCGTCGGCATCAATCCGGTGGTGGTTCACGGTGGTGGTCCCCAGATCGGCAATCTGCTCGACCGGTTGGGTAAGGAGAGCGAATTCATTCAGGGTATGCGGGTGACTGATCGCGAAACCATGGATGTGGTGGAGATGGTGCTTGGTGGCCTGGTCAACAAGGAGATCGTGAACCTGATCAACCGGCATGGCGGATCTGCGGTTGGACTGACCGGCAAGGATGGTGACCTGATTCATGCCAGAAAGATGGTGGTGCACCAGAAAACCCCTGAACTCGACGTGCCCGAGATTATCGACATAGGTCATGTGGGAGAGGTCGAGAGTATCGATACTTCGGTGGTCAACATGCTCATCAAGGGCAACTTTATCCCGGTCATTGCGCCTATTGGTGTAGGTCATGACGGGCACTCCTACAATATCAATGCAGACCTTGTTGCAGGAAAGGTGGCCGAGGTATTGCAGGCTGAAAAGCTGGTGTTGCTGACCAATACGAAAGGACTGCTGGATAAGGATGACAATCTTTTAACCGGCCTCAGTACGGAGCGGGTCGATGAGTTGATTGCGGATGGCACGATCTATGGTGGTATGTTGCCAAAAATCCGTTGTTCGCTGGAGGCGGTTAAGGGCGGAGTGAATTCGTCTGTGATCGTGGACGGGCGAGTCAAGCATGCCGTATTGCTTGAGCTGTTCACCGATGAGGGAATCGGTACCCTCATTCGCCGGCGTTGAGCTGCCCTGGTATGAGCGCTAAAACACCAAGAAAACAGCTGATTCTCGAAGCGCTGGCATCGGAGTTGGAGAAGAACCCCGGTGTTCGTATAACCACGGCTAGCCTTGCCCAGGCCTGCGGAATCTCCGAGGCGGCCCTGTACCGCCATTTTGCCAGCAAGGCAAAGATGTTCGAAGGATTGATCGGGTTTGCGGAAGAGATCGTTTTTGCCCGTATCAACCAGATCCTGGAAGAGGATAAGAACACCCGCAGCCGATGCGCCAAAGTGCTCTACCTGCTTCTTGCTTTTTCAGCCCGAAATCCCGGAATAACCCGCGTGCTTCTCGGCGATGCGCTTGTGGGAGAGACAGAGCGGCTGCATGTGCGTGTAGAGCAGTTCTTCTCCCGGCTGGAGACCCAGTTTCGCCAGATTCTGCGTGAAGCTCGTATGCGTGATGAAAGTGATTCGGGTGGGGATGCGGAGACTGGGGCGGGTTTGATGCTGGCCCTGGTAGAGGGGCGCATGCACCAGTTCCTGCGCACCCGTTTCCGGGTCTCTCCTCTGGATGACTGGGAGGGTCAGTGGGAGATGCTGGACAGGGTTTTATTCCTGGCCTGAAGCGTCGCTTTCCTGTTCCGGTAGCTGCACCTTTCCGGTCACAGTTTGCAGTGATTCACGGAATCCGCTGCGAATATTGGCGACCTGCTGGGATTGGCAAAGCTCCCTGCCCTTGGGTGAATTCTTGCATTGCAGGTCCATGAACAGTTCCGAGGTGCTGTCGCCGGGCTTTTGAATACGTGAAACCGTGAGCGATATGTCGCTGTCCTTGGTCGGAGTGCCAGCCATGATGATGCTGTCCCCAAGCATCTGGATGCGGGTGGTGGCGTTGCTGCGGATGTACTTTTCAGCAAGCAGCCAGGCATGTGCGCAGTTGGTATCGTTGTCGCAGATCACCACTGTCTCGAGCAGGGTGGATGCCCTGTCCCGATCCGCCAGTGTCTCATCGGTTTCTCCGTGGAGTTTTTTCAGTGACCTGAAGCGGGCAACATCCTGGGCGTACTTTTCCCAGATCTGTTCCTTTTTCTGCTCTTCCTTGATGATTGACCGATAGCCGTCCTTGAGCTGGTTGCGGGTACCCTCGATATTTTTCAGCAGGTTTTTCGGAAACGGTTTACCCTGGCGCTCGAGGTTGGCCGCATTGTTCTGCATCTCGCCAAGCTTGATTTTCATGCGGCGGATGTTGCTGCGGGCGACCTGTATGATTACATCGATGGCTGCCAGCTTGCCGTTCCTGGCCATCAGTATGTCGTCTTCGGTGCGGAAGGTTCGCAGCAGTACCCTGTCCTTCGCTTCCTGCTCCTTGATCAGACGCTCCTGCTCGGCCCTCAGGCGCTTTAGTTCACGCTCCTTCTCCATCTCTTCCGGGGTTTTTGCGGCTTCTACCCGTTTGACTTCCATGCCCTGCTTATCAAGCTCGCTGTGGGCAGCTTTGGCGTGTTCGGGTGGTTTTTTGTCCGAAAAGTACACATTGCCCTCTTCGTCAACCCACTTGTAGAGCTTGGCGGCATTACTCATGCCGGCAACTCCGAACAGCAAAAGGGCGATCAGCAGGGTAGCAGTGTGTCGACGTAGGTGCATGGCTTTATCAGGTCAGTGGCTAATCCATATGTCCTAGTATGAGCGTTTTTTGTCAAACGCCATACCCTTTTCTGTAATCCTGGATTTTCTGCAGTGCATCGCCTGCATCGCTCTTGATTTCCAGGTAGGAGACCAGGTTCTCCAGTCGCGCAATGGCGGCAACAGGGATCCCATAATCCATTTCGACCTCCTGTATGGCCGAGCGTTCCCCTTTACCCCGCTCCTGCCGGTCCAGGGCAATGACCACGCCTGCGGGAGAGGCGCTCTGGGCCTCAATGATATCCATGGATTCACGAATGGCCGTTCCTGCTGTGATCACGTCGTCAATGATCAGGATACGCTCTTCCAGGGGGTGGCCGACGATGTTGCCGCCTTCACCGTGGGTTTTGGCCTCTTTCCGGTTGAAGGCGTAGGGAACATCAATATTGTGCTGATCATAAAGGGCGGCGGCAGTCACCGCGGCCAGGGGTATGCCCTTGTAGGCTGGGCCGTAGAGCACATCGAATTCAATGCCGGAGTCGACGATGGCCTGGGCGTAAAAACGACCGAGGCGGGCCAGGGAGGCACCGGTGTTGAACAGTCCGGCGTTGAAGAAATAGGGGCTGACGCGCCCGGACTTAAGGGTGAACTCGCCAAACCGCAGAACGCCTACATCGAGGGCGAAATCGAGAAACTCGCGTTGATAGTCTTGCATGTGCAACTCCAGGATTGTGTTGAGAGGCATTTTCCGTGGCCCTGATGCTCTATGCAAGGGGGAAGTAGAGAATTGTGCTCCTGGCAGGTACAATCCCACACTTTATATTTTGATCTTCGGGGTTCAAGCTCGATGGTGAGCAGGGAAGAAGATGGCAATAATCTGAGCTGGGGGGGAACGCTAAAGGCGTATGGCCATCCCAGAGTGGTGACCATGCTGTTCCTTGGCTTTTCAGCAGGGTTGCCGCTGCTGTTGATCTTTTCGACGCTATCACTCTGGCTCCGTGATGCTGAGGTGAGCCGCACTACAGTGACCTATTTCAGTTGGGCGGCTCTCGGCTATTCGTTTAAATTTATATGGGCGCCGATAATCGACAAAATGCCTTTGCCTGTACTCAGCGCTTTGATAGGGCGCAGGCGAGCTTGGCTGCTTGCTGCCCAGTTGATGGTGATTGCAGCGATTACCTGGATGGCGTTCACGGATCCTTCGTCCAATTTGACGGCCATGGCCCTCGGTGCTGTGTTGTTGGGTTTTTCCGGTGCAACGCAAGACATCGTTATCGATGCCTATCGTATCGAGTCGGCGGATCAACGCTTGCAGACGCTGATGTCATCCAGCTATATCGCCGGTTACCGTATCGGTATGTTGGTTGCGGGCGCTGGTGCACTGAAATTGGCATCCTATTTCGGTGCTGACGGGGGATACGATTACCAGGCTTGGCAGTGGGCCTACCTATGCATGGCTGCGGCCATGGGTGTGGGTGTGTTGACCACGCTTGTTATCCGTGAGCCGGCGGGAGAGCCGGAGCCCAGTCGCTACTTCAATAGTCTGGATCACTATTTGCGCTTCCTGGTGCTGTTTCTTATGGCGGTGACGGTTTTCGTTGGACTGTTTGTCCATCTGGGAGAGCAGGGAGAGGAGATTAAGCGAGCGCTGTCCGGGCTCGTAATGATAAACAGCCTGCTGACCGGTTTCCTGGTTGAGTCGTTGCGCCTTCTGTTGGCGTTGGCAGGGGCCTATTATGTTGCGCGTTTGGCGGTTCGCCTGGGTATAGGTAACAGGGATATGCTGCGCGAAACCTACGTGGCCCCCCTGACGAACTTTTTTCGCCGATACGGAAAAGCGGCGCTGTTGATCTTGGTGCTGATCGGGGTTTACCGGATTTCGGATATCGTGCTCGGGGTGATCTCCAATGTTTTTTACCAGGATCTCGGATTCAGTAAGGATCAAATCGCCGACATTACCAAAACGTTTGGCCTGATTATGACCATCGTCGGTGGTTTTCTGGGTGGTGCGCTGGCCCTGCGTTACGGTGTAATGCGTATCCTTATGCTGGGTGCACTACTCTCAGCCGGAACGAATCTGCTGTTTCTGTTGCTATCTCAGGCAGGGGCAGACCTCTATTTGTTGATTTTGGTGATAACCGCCGACAATCTCAGTGCCGGGCTGGCAAGTGCTGCCTTTGTGGCCTATTTATCCGGGTTGACGCATATATCATTTACCGCTTTTCAGTATGCGATGTTCAGCTCTTTGATGACGCTTTTTCCCAAACTGTTGGGTGGGTACTCGGGTTCGATCGTCGATGCGGTGGGATACGATACATTCTTTGTTATTACCACGCTGCTCGGGTTGCCGGTGATCTACCTGGTCTACAGGGCGAGAAGTAGTGGTATGAGGGCTGTTGAATCAAGTGGATAGTCTATTGCCATATATCAGTGCTTTTGTTGTGGGGCTGCTCGGTGGTGTCCACTGCGTAGGCATGTGCGGCGGCATCGTGGGGGCCATGACCTTTGGTCTGCCGGAGAATAAACGGGACAGTCTTGCATTCATGCTGCCCTTTCAGCTGGCCTACAACCTGGGGCGGGTGGGGAGTTACGTGGTAGCAGGTGCCATCATGGGGGGCGTGGGTGTGTTGCTGGCGCAGTTGATGCCGGTGTATTACGCCCAGCGCGTGCTCATGGGGTTGGCAGGCCTGTTCATGATTCTGCTTGGTCTCTATCTGTCTGGCTGGTGGATGGTGTTGAATCGCGTGGAGCGTCTTGGCGGCCTGCTGTGGAAACGGATCGAACCGCTGGGCCGCAGGCTGTTGCCGGTGCGTACCCCTGTCCAGGCATTTCTGGTGGGGGCGGCCTGGGGCTGGATACCCTGCGGCCTTGTCTACAGCATGCTGATCAATGCGGTCTCCTCCGGCGGGACATTGAACGGTGCGGCATTGATGCTGGCCTTTGCCCTGGGTACCTTGCCGAACCTTCTGGTGATGGGCATGTTGGCAGGTGCGGCGGCCCGGCTTTCCCAGTCAAATATGGCGCGGAAACTAGCCGGGGTAATGGTGAGCCTGTTTGGCCTCTATACGCTTTGGCAGGCTGTCTGACGGTGGTTGAAATGAGTAAAAAAGGGGTGGGGGAGATGGTGGTCGGCATCAGGGATTGGGAGCATGAAGGGTGGGTTAAGGCATTCTATCCGGATGATATGCCGGGGGAGTGGCGGCTCACCTATTATGCCAACGAGTTTCGTGCTGTCCTGGTGCCCCCGGAGCGCTGGGTCGATGCCGGTGATGAAGAGATCGAGGCTTGGTGCAATGATGTTCACGAGGCGTTCGGTTTCTTTCTCGAACTTCCTTCCTCTGGGCAGGTTGGAAGCGATCTGGAGGATCACCTGCAACGGTTGGGGTCGATGATGGGCGATGCGTTGGCCGGTGTAGTGTGCTCTCGGCAGAAAGAGGATGAACGGCTACACATCGAGCGCTTGGGCTTGAAGGGGATTGCGTGCTATCTGCCTGTATCCCTGGCCCGGGAGCGGGAAGGTGTACAGGCATTCAGTTGTCACGGCACTGAGCCTGAGGCTGGCCCGATCTGCTGTTGATTGACCGTTCAGTCTGCGAGGATTTGCGGGGACTAAGGGCATTGCTGGAGACTCTGAATACGGGGCAGAATGCGGGATGCAGGGGTGGTGTGTTTGTTACGGGAACATTACTGAACGTGGAGCCCATTCGGAATATCGTCACCCTAAACCAATTGTTGGGAATTACTTGATTGGCGCCTGCTTTGCAGGGAGAATTGATGCGCATTTTGCTCCCCGGAGCAGCCGCTCCCCCATGACGGTTTAAAGGACTAAAGAAAACGCTCGCCATGCCTGAAACTAGCGATGAGCCATTAATTAAAATTCGCGGCCTGAAGTTTTTCAGGGGAGATCGCGCAATCTTCGATGGCGTCGATATTGATATCCAGCGTGGCAAAGTGACCGCGATCATGGGGCCCAGCGGTACGGGCAAGACCACCCTGCTGAAATTGATTGGCGGCCAACTGCGCCCACAAGCCGGAACCATTCACGTGGATGGGCAGGATGTTCACAAGCTTGGTACGCGGGACCTTTATCGTTTACGCATGCGTATGGGTATGCTCTTCCAGAGCGGCGCGCTGCTGACCGATATCAACGTCTATGACAATGTCGCCTATCCACTGAGAGAGCACACCAAGCTGCCAGAGGCGATGATCCGCAAGATCGTTCTTCTCAAGCTCGAGGCGGTGGGTCTGCGTGGCGCGCGGCACCTGATGCCCAGCGAACTCTCAGGCGGGATGGCGAGGCGGGTGGCGCTGGCCCGTGCGGTGGCGCTTGATCCCATGATGATCATGTACGACGAACCTTTTACCGGGCAGGATCCGATCTCCATGGGGGTGCTGGTACAGTTGATCCGCTCCCTTAATGACGCCAGCCGGCTGACCAGTATCGTTGTATCCCATGATGTGCATGAGACGGCTGCCATTGCTGATGAAATCTACGTGATCGCCCACGGCCAGGTGATGGAGCATGGTGAGCCGAAAGTGATGATGGATTCCGGGGAGGAATGGACCCGGCAGTTCATGCATGGACTGGCGGATGGGCCGGTGCATTTCCACTATCCTGCGGATCACCTGGAACAGGACCTGATGGAGAAGCGATGCTAGAGCAGGTTGTACGGCTGGGTCGTGCCGGTATCGGTATTATTGAGCGCCTGGGCAGGGGGCATCTCCTTCTATGGCATATACTGGGGGGGCTTGGTGCGCTGTCAGTCAGGCCTGGCCTGCTGATTCGCCAGATCTATTCGGTTGGTGTGCACTCCATGCTGATTGTCGGCGTGTCCGGCACATTCGTGGGCATGGTGCTCGCACTGCAGGGTTTTTACATACTCTCCCAGTTCGGTGCAGAGCAGACCCTCGGTGTGATGGTGGCCGCCTCGCTGGTGCGTGAGTTGGGCCCGGTGGTGGCAGCCTTGCTCTTTGCCGGCCGGGTCGGTTCGGCATTGACCGCAGAGATCGGCCTGATGAAGGCGACGGAGCAGCTTTCCGGGCTTGAAATGATGGCAGTCAATCCGGTTAAACGGGTACTGACGCCGCGGTTCCTGGCGGGATTTATATCCATGCCCCTGCTGGCAGCGCTTTTCAGTGCGCTCGGTGTTTTGGGGGGCTTCTTTGTGGGGGTCGGCCTCCTTGGGGTGGACGAGGGCGCTTTCTGGTCACAGATGCAGGCGAAGATCGATCTGCATGAAGATGTATATAATGGTGTCATCAAGAGCCTGGTGTTCGGTGTGGTGTGTACTTGGATTGCCCTGTTTCAGGGCTACGATGCAACACCGACATCTGAAGGCGTGAGTCGGGCAACAACACGCACGGTGGTGCATTCATCACTGGCGGTATTGGGACTCGATTTCGTATTAACGGCACTTATGTTCGGAGACTGAGTCAAATGGTACAGAACAGGTCGGTTGAGCTACTGGTTGGTGTCTTCATGGCTGCCGGATTGGTGGCGCTTTTTTTTCTTGCCATGCAGGTCGGCAATCTGAGTGCCTCAACCAATGGTGAGGGTTACCTGGTTACGGCACGTTTTGACAACATCGGGAGTCTAAAAGAGAAAGCACCGGTGACGATGGCAGGTGTCAGGGTCGGCAGGGTGTCGGCGATAGGCTTCGATCAGGCAACGTACGAGGCGGTGGTTACCCTGAGCATTGATCCCAAGTATGTCACGATACCCGACGATACCTTTGCCAAGATTTTCACGGCCGGTTTGCTGGGTGAGCAATATGTCGGGCTGGATCCCGGGGGCAGTGAGGAGTACCTCAAGCACGGTGATCAACTGGCCCTGACCCAGTCTGCCCTGGTGTTGGAAGAGATCATCGGGCAATTTCTGTTCAGCAAGGCTGAAGAGGGCGTAGAGTGAACAAGATAGTTAAATATGGATGGTTGTGCCTGGTTCTTCTGTTCGGTGGTATGCCGGCGGTTCAGGCAAACACACCGACGGATCTGGTCAAGGAGACTTCGGAGAAGATCCTCGCCGAGGTGGCATCCCGCAAGGATGAATTGACGGAATTTCCAGGACGGATCTACGGCCTGGTGGACGAGATCGTACTGCCCAAGTTCGACTTCATACGCATGTCCAGGCAGGTGCTGGGTAAATACTGGCGTCGGGCTACCGAAGCGGAGCAGGTGCAGTTTACCTCGGCATTTCGCGAGCTGCTGGTGCGCACCTATGCCACCGCCCTGCTCAACTATTCAGATCAGGAGATCAAGTATCTCCCCTCGCGCATGGTGGATGGCGCTGAAGAGGTAACGGTCAATACCGAGGTCAGTGAG
Organism: Solemya velesiana gill symbiont; assembly: GCF_002020805.1. Classification (GTDB taxonomy): domain Bacteria; phylum Pseudomonadota; class Gammaproteobacteria; order Chromatiales; family Chromatiaceae; genus Sedimenticola_A. Next base: position 17,821 of record NZ_MPRJ01000010.1, read on the forward strand.
CCGGGTGCCCCTGCCATCCCCATTAATTACAGCTTGTACCAGAATGGCGATACCTGGCTGGTGTATGACGTCGTGATCGACGGCGTCAGCCTGGTTTCCAATTACCGCACAAGCTTCGCTTCCCAGATCCGTCGGTATAAGCTTGCCGGCCTGATCAAGAAGCTGGAAAAGCGCAATCAGCGGGACAAGTAAGTGACGGATGCCGCCATTACCCGTGACGGGGCGGTTTTTCGAGTTTCGGGAGATCTGCTCTTTACCACGGTCCGCGACCTGTTGCATGAGGGGGAGTCCCTGTTCTCGACGGGTAGTGAACTGGTTTTTGATCTGTCGGATGTTCGACACTCGGATAGCGCCGGCCTTGCGCTGTTGCTGGAGTGGCTGGACAGGGCGGAGGCTGCGGGTGTGATGCTGAGGTTTCGAAATATCCCCGATTCCCTTGTGCGCATCGCGAGACTCAGCAACGTCGAAGGGTTGCTCGCATAAGCACTGCAAAGCCCTCTTTTCTCATTGCGCCTTTCGGTTTTGCCCGGTTTTTCTTATGATAGGCAGTTTCTCCGGGCGCTGGGGCTTTTTGGCAGGCCCTGGACTACCGATAACAGGCGTTTAATTACCCTCAATCACGGCCAATTAATGGATAAACTGATTATCAATGGCGTCACCTCTCTGTCAGGTGAGGTCAAAATCGCCGGCGCAAAAAATGCGGCCCTCCCGATTCTCGCCGCCACCCTGTTGGCCGATGGGAAGATGACGGTGGGAAATGTCCCGCATCTTCACGACATCACCACAACCATGGAGTTGCTGGGGAATATGGGTGTCCAACTGGTGGTGGATGAGCGCCTCAATATCGAGACCGATACCAGCACGATCAAGAATTTTTCGGCGCCCTACGAGTTGGTAAAGACCATGCGCGCCTCCATCCTGGTGCTCGGTCCGCTGCTTGCCCGGTTCGGTCACGCGGAGGTCTCCCTGCCTGGCGGTTGTGCCATTGGCTCACGCCCGGTGAATCTTCATATCGATGGCCTGCGTGCAATGGGTGCGGATATCGACGTGGAGGGTGGGTATATCAGGGCAAGCGCTGAGCGGCTGAAGGGTGCCCGCCTGGTGATGGACCTGGTGACCGTGACCGGTACTGAGAACCTGATGATGGCAGCCGCCCTGGCGGATGGTGAGTCGGTGATCGAGAATGCTGCGCGGGAGCCTGAAGTGGTGGACCTGGCCAACTGTATCAACGAGATGGGCGGCAAGATCAGTGGCGCGGGTACCGACACCATTACTATTGAAGGTGTAGAGCGTCTCTACGGGACTCATTACAACGTGCTGCCAGACCGCATCGAGACCGGTACCTATCTGGTTGCGGCGGCGATGACCGGTGGTAGCATCAAGGTGCGCGATACCAAGCCCGACCTGGTTGATTCCGTGCTCCAGAAACTGCGCGACGCCGGTGCCGAAATCGAGTGTGGTGAGGACTGGATCACCCTGGATATGAAGGGCAAGCGCCCCAAGGCGGTGAATGTGCATACCGCGCCCTATCCGGCATTTCCCACCGACATGCAGGCCCAGTTCACTGCCCTCAACGCAGTGGCGGAGGGTGTGGGTACCATCACTGAAACTGTCTTCGAGAACCGTTTCATGCATGTGCAGGAGATGCAGCGCATGGGTGCGGACATCAAGCTCGAGGGCAATACGGCGATCTGTTCCGGCGTCGGACGGCTTCAGGGCGCGCCGGTGATGGCTACAGATCTCAGAGCCTCCGCCAGCCTGGTATTGGCCGGCCTGGTAGCCGATGGGGAGACGGTGGTGCAGCGTATCTACCACATTGACCGCGGCTACGAGAATATTGAAGAGAAACTGTCTGGGCTGGGTGCCGAGATCCGCCGGGTGCCGGAGTAGTACGATGAATTTTGACTCGCCGATTACCATTGCCCTCTCCAAGGGGCGCATCTTCAAGCAGACCCTGCCGCTGTTGGCTCATGCAGGCATTGAGCCCGTGGGCGATCCGGAGACCAGCCGCAAGCTGATCCTGGATACCAGCCATTCCCAGGTGAAACTGGTGCTGATTCGGGCAACGGATGTACCCACTTATGTTCAATGGGGCGCTGCCGACCTGGGTGTGGCAGGCAAGGATGTGCTGATGGAGCATGGTGGTGAAGGACTGTACGAGCCCCTCGATCTTCGGATTGCCCGCTGCCAGATGATGGTGGCCGGTTTCAAGGATGCAGAACTCTCGGGCAACCGCCTGCGTATCGCGACCAAGTACGTCAATTCCGCCAAGCACTATTTTGCGGCCCGGGGACAGCAGGTTGACCTGATCAAGCTCTACGGCTCCATGGAGCTTGCCCCCCTGGTTGGGCTGGCAGACCTGATTGTCGACCTGGTTGAGAGTGGTAATACCCTGAAGGCCAATGGACTGGTTCCCCTGGAGCATATTGCCGACATTAGTTCCCGGGTGGTGGTCAACAAGGCGTCCTGGAAGATGAAGCACGCTACCGTGACCTCACTGCTCGACGCCCTGCGCGAAGCGGTGGGCGAGGACTGATCGCCGTAGTATCCGGCATTGATTGAACTGGTAATTTCCTTTTTTTGAGGATAGACACGACATGTCCCTTATTCGCTTGATGAATACCACCGATGACGGCTTCGACGCACAGTTGGAACAATTGCTGGCATGGGAGTCGGTGTCCGACGGTGCGGTCAACAACACCGTCAACGACATCATCGACAATATTCGTTCCCGTGGTGACGAGGCCCTGCTCGAGTACACCAACCGTTTTGATGGTTGGCAGGCGGAGACAGCAGGCGATCTCGAGATACCCCTTGCCCGCCTCGAGCAGGCCTGGAACACCATCCCCCAGGATCAGCGCGATGCCCTGGAGCATGCAGCAGAGCGGGTTCGCGTCTACCACGAGAAGCAGAAAGTGGAGTCCTGGACCTATACCGAGGATGACGGGACCATGCTGGGTCAGCAGGTGACTCCCCTTGATCGCGTGGGACTCTACGTGCCAGGGGGCAAGGCAGCCTATCCCTCGTCTGTACTGATGAATGCGCTGCCTGCCAAGGTGGCGGGTGTTTCCGAACTGATCATGGTGGTGCCGACACCCGGCGGCGAGCTCAACGAGTTGGTCCTGGCGGCAGCACGCGTCTGTGGTGTGGACAGGGTATTTGCTGTGGGCGGCGCCCAGGCGGTGGCTGCGCTTGCTTACGGTACCAAGTCTGTCCCGCCGGTGGATAAGATCGTCGGCCCTGGCAACATCTACGTGGCTACCGCCAAGCGTGCGGTATTCGGCCAGGTGGGTATCGATATGGTCGCCGGTCCCTCGGAGATCCTGGTGGTCTGCGACGGTAAGACCAATCCCGACTGGGTGGCCATGGACCTCTTCTCCCAGGCAGAGCACGACGAGGACGCCCAGTCCATTCTGGTCTGCCCTGATGCGGAGTTTGTTGCCCAGGTTGAGGCGAGCATCGAGAAACTGCTGCCGACCATGGAACGTGAGCCGATTATTGCCACAGCCCTAAAGGGCAGGGGGGCGCTCATCGTCTGTCGTGATATGGACGAAGCCTGTGAAGTGGCCAACTACATTGCACCTGAGCACCTTGAACTGTCGGTGGAAGACCCGGTGCAGATGGCCTCAAGGATCCGGCACGCCGGCGCCATCTTCATGGGGCGTTACACTTCAGAGCCCCTGGGCGACTACTGTGCGGGTCCCAATCACGTGCTGCCGACTTCGCGCACGGTGCGCTTCTCTTCGCCTCTTGGTGTCTATGATTTCCAGAAACGCTCGAGCCTGATCTTGGTCTCCGAGCAGGGTGCCGAAACCCTGGGGCGCACCGCATCGGTGCTGGCCCGAGGGGAGGGGCTGACCGCCCACGCCCGTTCTGCCGAATACCGCTTCGAGAAATAACGCGCTCTGGCATCCCGGATCAGGCCCCTAACGGGGCCTGATGCCTTCGCTGACCCTGGGTCGCTCCGAAATGGTTGCCTCGGTGGTGAAGCGTTTTTTGCCCCGCCAGCCTTCGATTTGGATCTCCGTTCCGGGTTTCTGAGCGGAGATGATATTGAGGAACTCCCGGGAGTCCGAGGGAATCCTGTTGTCTATTCGGGTGATGACATCGCCCAGCTCAATGCCAGCATCGTCTGCCGCCCCCCCTTCGATAACCCTTGAAACCAGGACGCCGCTCTGTTCCTGCAGGTCGAATGATTCGGCGAGTTCGGGGGTGATGTCCTGTCCTGTAATTCCCAGCCAGCCTCGAACCACCCGTCCCTGTTTCAGTATCTCGTTCATGATGCCCTTGGCCAGGTCTACGGGAATGGCGAATCCGATGCCCTGGGAGCCGCCGGTCTTGGAAAAAATGGCGGTGTTGATGCCGACCAGTTCACCACGTGCATTGATCAGCGCGCCGCCTGAATTTCCGGGATTGATGGCCGCATCGGTTTGAATGAAGTTTTCAAAGGTGTTGATGCCGAGCTGGTTTCTGCCAGTGGCGCTGACGATGCCCATGGTTACCGTCTGGCCAACCCCGAACGGGTTGCCGATGGCAAGCACTACGTCGCCCACCTGTAATGTTTCCGAGTTGCCTACCGTGATTTCCGGGAGATCATCCGTCTCTGTTTTGACTACTGCCAGGTCGGTGTCCGGGTCGGTGCCGACGACCTTGGCCTGAAGGGTTCTGCCGCTGGATAGAACCACTTTGATCTCATCCGCCGATGCGATGACGTGGTGATTGGTCAGTATGTACCCGTCTTTGTTGATGATGACGCCGGAACCGAGGCTGGTCTGCAGCCGCTTTTTGGGCTCCCTGTGAAAGCGATTCCCGAAGAAACGCTGGAAAATGGGGTCGTCCAGCAGGCTGCTTCTTCTCTGGATGGTGATCTTGGATGTAAAGACGTTGACCACCGAGGGCCGCGCCTGCTGTACGGCTTGTGCATATGAGAAGGGGCCGCTTTGGGCGTTCGCGGGTGCAGGGCTGGGTGGGGCTTCCCGAAATGTGACGGTAGGCTCCTGCATGATCTTCAGGGCAATGTACGCGGCAGCCAGCCCGGCGATGACAGAGACCAGAATGAAACCGATTGGTTTTGTTGTTTTCAGCATGTCCAGCAAATCGATGGCTTGGGCGGTGTTGTCCCAATGAAAGACGATAAACTACCATTTCCTTTTGCCAGTCGATAGGGGATCTATACAGCCATGGTGAATTTGGGCGAACTCGAGGCTTACTGTAATCAGTTGTTGGCGGTGGATTCATTCAATGATTATTGCCCGAATGGTCTGCAGGTGGATGGGGGCAACCCGGAGATAAGCAGCGTGGTGACAGGGGTGACTGCGAGCCAGGCGCTGCTGGATGCTGCAGTGGAGGCCGGGGCGGATCTGCTGCTGGTGCATCATGGCTATTTCTGGAAGGGTGAATCACCGGCCCTGACAGGTATGAAGGGCAGGCGGGTGCGCACCCTCATGCAGAACGGGATCAGTCTCATGGCTTATCACCTGCCGCTCGATGCTCATGCTGAAATCGGAAACAATCGCCAGTTGGCTGATCGGTTGGGTTTTCAAGATCCAGAGCCCCTGGACGAGGAAGGGCTGCTCTGGTCGGCCTGTTTGGGTGAGCCGGAGAGTGCCCAGAACATGATTGCGCGAATTGATGCATCACTCCAGAGAAACCCGCTGTATCTCGATGGCGGTAGGGAGGATATAAGCAAGGTCTGTTGGTGCACCGGGGGTGCCCAGGGTTACATCGAACGGGCTGCGGCGGCAGGGATGGACGCATTTATCAGTGGCGAGGTGTCTGAGCAGACCGCCCATCTGGCTCGCGAACTTGGGATCCACTATTTTTCGGCGGGTCATCACGCCACCGAACGCTACGGGATACTGGCACTTGGAGAGCACCTATCCGAGAGGTTCGGGCTGCAGTGCAGTTTTATCGATATATCCAACCCGGTGTGATTCGGTGGTGAAGAATTTGCGGCGCCGCGATAAAACCAGTTGATAACCATTAAAAAATAAGCCTATCTTGACCTAGGGGGCTGCCTGTAAGACAATTCGCGGTCAGTTTTGTGGGGTTGAAATTCAGTATATTCTGAAGTGTCTCTATAACGGGGATTGAGACTCGCCCACATATCAGGATTCTCCAGCCTACTCCGGGAGTCTTTAATAATGAGCGCAGATGGCGTGGATTTGAAAAAAAGGCGGATGTTAACCGCCGCAACGAGTGTAGTGGGTGCCATCGGCGCCGGCTACGTGGTTTATCCTTTTCTGGCGGCCTGGGCTCCCAGTGAGCGTGCAAAGGCAGCGGGTGCGCCGGTCGAGGCTGATATCAGCAAGCTCGAGTCGGGCCAGATGCTGCGCGTGAAGTGGCGCGGTAAGCCCGTGTGGATCGTGCATCGCACCGAAGAGAACCTGAAGGATCTGTCGGCGCTGGAGGGAACCCTTGCGGATCCCAAGTCCGAACTGCCGCAGCAGCCAGGCTACTGCCAGAATCCCACCCGCTCCATCAAGGAGAAGTATCTGGTGGCAGTGGGTATCTGTACTCACCTGGGTTGCTCTCCCACCTACCGTCCCGATGTCGGCGCTGCCGATCTGGGTGGTGATGCGTGGCGCGGTGGTTTCTCCTGCCCCTGTCACGGTTCCAAGTTCGACCTGGCTGGCCGCGTTTATGCTGGCGCGCCGGCTCCCAGTAACCTTGAAATCCCCCCGCACCAGTATCTCTCCGATACCCTGATTCTGGTGAGTGAAGACGGAGGTGCAGCCTGATGAATGCCATGAAGAATTTCGTTGGCTGGATCGACGATCGTTTCCCCCTGACCAAGGTCTGGAACGAGCATCTGGCTGAATATTACGCACCGAAGAACTTCAACTTCTGGTACTTCTTCGGTTCCCTGGCCATGCTGGTCCTGGTTATCCAGATCCTCACCGGTGTCTGGCTGGCAATGAGCTACAAACCCGATGCGGAACTGGCCTTCGGTTCTGTTGAGTTCATCATGCGTGATGTGGACTGGGGTTGGCTGATTCGCTACATGCACTCAACCGGAGCCTCGGCCTTCTTCGTCGTGGTCTACCTGCACATGTTCCGCGGCCTGATGTACGGCTCCTACCGTAAGCCCCGCGAACTGCTCTGGATCATTGGTGTGCTGGTTTACCTGGCTATGATGGCCACTGCCTTCATGGGCTACCTGCTGCCCTGGGGCCAGATGTCCTACTGGGGTGCCCAGGTTATCGTGAACCTGTTCTCCGCTGTACCGTGGATCGGCCCTGAACTGGGTGTCTGGATTCGCGGCGACTACGTCATTTCCGATGCGACCCTGAACCGCTTCTTCGCACTGCACTTCCTGCTGCCTTTTATTCTGGTGGCGCTGGTGTTCGTGCACATCGTTGCCCTGCACAAGGTGGGTTCCAACAACCCCGACGGCATCGAGATCAAGAAGGGTCCCAAGGGTAACCGCTGGAGCGACAGCGCACCTGCTGACGGCATCCCCTTCCACCCTTACTACTCCGTCAAGGATATCGCGGGTGTTGCGGGCTTCCTGTTCCTGTTCTCGGTGGTCGTCTTCTTCGCTCCCGAGATGGGTGGCTTTTTCATCGAGCACCCCAACTTTGAACCGGCCAACCCGCTGAAGACCCCTGAGCATATCGCTCCGGTCTGGTACTTCACGCCGTTCTACGCGATCCTGCGTGCGGTCCCCTCGATTGCGGGTTCTGCCTTCCCGGCTGTGGTTGCGATGTTCGCATCCATCCTGATCATGTTCTTCCTGCCCTGGCTGGACAGGAGCCCGGTCAAGTCCATCCGCTACAAGGGTGCGCTCTACAAGACCATGCTCTGGCTGTTTGTAATCGACTTTATCGTTCTTGGCTACCTGGGTGTCAAACCCATCGCAGACCACTACAAGCTGATGGCCCAGATCGGTACGATTTACTACTTCGCGTTCTTCCTGCTGATGCCGATCTACAGCAAGATGGACAAGACCAAGCCTGTTCCTGAGAGGGTGACCAAATGAAAAAGCTGATACTTGCGTTTCTGTTGGCTGCAGCGCCCGTTCTCGGTATGGCTGCCGGTGGTAATGTCCAACTGGACGATGCCAACATCGATCTGACCGACAAAGAGTCTCTGCAGCGCGGCGCAAAGCTGTTCATGAACTACTGCCTGAGCTGCCACTCGGCCAAATACCAGCGTTACAACCGCATGGCCCGTGACCTGGATATGACCGAGGACGAAGTGAAGCAGAACCTGATGTTCACCACCGACAAGATCGGTGATACCATGAACATTGCCATGGATCCAGAGGATGCGGCAGCATGGTTCGGTGCCGCACCGCCCGACCTGAGCGTGATCACCCGCGCCCGTGGCGTTGACTGGGTTTACACCTACCTGCGCGGCTTCGAGCCAGACGAATCCCGTCCGTTCGGCGTGAACAACAAGGTCTTCCCCGATGTGGGTATGCCGCATGTACTGTGGAAACTGCAGAAGGACCAGGCCGTTGAGAAGTTCGATTCGGATATGCGTGACCTGACTGCCTTCATGGCCTATGTCGGGGAGCCCATCGCGGTTGAGCGCAAGCGCATCGGTACCTACGTGCTGATTTTCATTGCCATCTTCTTCGTGCTTTCCTATCTCCTGAAGAAGGAGTACTGGAAGGACGTGCCTAAGCACTGACCGAAACAGCAACACGGGGGCGCACAGTTAAGGTATACTGTGCGCCCCTTTGTTTTTTTTACAGGCTAGCGGGAAAACCTCGCATATTCGTAAGCGTCTTTTCCAGTAACCTGTTCGGGGTCTTATGAATTTATTGCCCTTTTGTGAATTTGGAGAGTCGTAAATGGCAGTTGTAGCGAACAAGCGGTCTGTGATGACCTTGTACTCTGATGGCAAGAGCCCCTACAGTCATCGTGTGCGCCTGGTGCTGGCTGAAAAAAGCATAACGGTTGAGATTATTGACACCGATCCCGTGAATCTCTCGGAAGACATCATGGATCTCAATCCTTACGGAACACTGCCTACACTGGTCGATCGCGATCTGACTCTCTTTGAGTCGCGGATCATCATGGAATATCTCGATGAGCGTTTCCCCCACCCGCCGCTGCTGCCGGTTGACCCTGTTGCCAGGGCAAGTTCGCGGCTCTTCATGCATCGGGTGGATCGCGACTGGTACACTCTGATGGACGAGGTTCTTGCTGGTGGGAAAGGTGCCGCCAAGGCGCGCAAAGAGCTGCGCGAAAGCCTGATCGTGAGTGCCTCGATCTTCGCCGCCAAGCCCTTTTTCATGAGTGGCGATTTCACCCTGGTGGATTGTTCCATAGCTCCCATGCTGTGGCGTCTGCCGATGATGGGAATTGAGTTGCCTGCTTCTGCCAAGGCTGTTAACGAATATGCCGAGCGCATGTTCGAGCGTGACTCCTTCAAGGAGTGCCTGACCGAATCAGAGCGGGAGATGCGCGAGTAACCGCTCAGGGTTTGCACCATGGCGCTCAGTTCCAACAGGCCCTACCTCATTCGTGCCCTCTACGATTGGCTGGTGGATAACGGTTTGACTCCTCATCTGCTGGTCGAGGCGGACAGGGAGGGCGTTGTAGTGCCTACGCAGTATGTCGAGGACGGCAAGATCGTACTCAACATCAGCCCCACGGCAGTACGCGGTCTCGAGCTCGCCAATGAAATGATCTCGTTCAATGCCCGTTTCGGCGGTTCCCCCATGGATGTGATGGTCCCGCCTGTGGCGGTGCTCGGTATCTACGCACGGGAGAACGGTCGCGGGATGCTGTTTCCCGAGGAGGAGATGCTGGAGTCGGAGGACGGTTCGCCGGACGATGATCCAGGGCCCACGCCGCCGCGGGAGAGGCCTACCCTCAAGGTCGTTAAATAGAGATTCCCCGATCAGGTTGACGGACCATCCGGTGGACGCCTGGGGGATATGGCGCTGTCTTCACTGCTGGGCAGTCCGAGGCTGAACTCTTTCAACTGGATGCCTACCAGGGTGATATGGCCGACGTGGCGGCCTTCGCCCTCTTCACTGCAGTCGAAAGCAAAGCGTCTTCTTATTCTGATACCCTGTTGAGTCCAGCGCAGACCGAGACGCCGAAGCGCGACGGTTTGATCGAGGAATTGCAGATTTCGCTCGGCGCAAGCCGCCGCACAGATGCCTGTTGCGATCTCCCTGGCCCGGGCGCTGTCCAACCAGAACCAGATGATCAGTGCGATAAGAAGGATACTGCTGATTGTGGGCATGGGTGGTGGTGGTCAGGTTGCTCGGATGATCGCCTATATTAACCCGGTAACCCTATATCGCACATTCAAATAAAAGGAGGAGGTCGTGGGTGTAATCAGGATTATTCAGGGTGACATTACGAAACTGGCCGTGGAGGCCATCGTGAACGCGGTCAATTCAAGCCTGCTTGGTGGTGGTGGTGTGGACGGTGCCATTCACCGGGCCGCCGGTCCGGAACTGGTTGAAGCCTGCAGGCCGCAGGGTGGCTGCCCCGCGGGGGAGGCACGGATTACTCCCAGATTCAGGTTGCCGGCCAAGTGGAAGGATGCTGCCCTGATTGCCCTGGATGCAATGCGTAATGCAGAAGATTTTGATGAGATCATCGCCTGCTGTTTCAGCAGTCAGGATGCAGATCTCTATCGATCGCTTTGCGATACTTGTCAATAATTCCAGCAGTTGGAGTTGCGTTGTAATGAAGTGGTTAGATGAGCTGCCGATGCCGTTTGTTGTCATAGCGGCAGTGTTTCTGGGGCTTGCGCCTTTCGTGCCTGAGCCTCATGTGGTTGAAAAACTGAGAATGCTGGCTGAAGGAACCCTTGTGAAGCCGATCGATATATTCGATCTTTTTCTCCATTCGGCACCTGTGGTTGTGTTGATACTGAAGTTGATGAGGCTAAAGGAGCAGGGCTGAATCCCCATGCTTTCGATGGCTAGTTCTTGAGCCGGTCCAGGCGTAGTCGCTGGCGCTCGTCGAACAGCCGGTAGGAACCTATCCAGACCGCAACAATGGCACCCAGTCCGGTGCCTGCGGTAATCAGCAACATGATCATGATCTGATACTTGGCGGCCTCCAGGGGCGGGCTGCCGCCAAGGATCTGGCCTGTCATCATGCCGGGAAGGCTGACCACGCCAGCGGCGGCCATGGCATTGATGATGGGGATGAGACCCGAGCGCAGGGCGTTGCGCCTGATCTCGCCAATGGCGGTTTCCCAGCTCTCTCCCAGGATCAGCCTGGCCTCGATGACGCCTCGCTGCTGAGCGGCGTTCTGGGTCAGGTTGTCGAGGGCGATGGCCATTCCTGACATGGTGTTGCCCAGCATCATCCCGAGCAGGGGAATCAGGTACTGGGGGGTATACCAGGGCTCGACACCGATGACCAGGTGCAGGGCGAGCAGGGTGATGCTGAAGGAGGAAATGAACATCGACAGGGTGCCGATGCCCATGCCCCATACCCCCGTGAAACGTTTCTGCTGCCGTGCCATTACCTCGTAGCCGGCTACGGTGAGCATGAACAGGGCCAACAGCCCGATGAGGTAGGGGTTGTCCTGGGCAAACAGGGTCTTGAGGACTAGGCCCAGCAGGGTCAGCTGGAGCACCGTGCGAAGCGAAGCCCACAGAAGGCGTTTCTCAACTCCCAACTGAAGTCGCCAGGAGATGAGAGAGAGGCCGATAACCAGCAGGGCGGCTATGAAGAGATCGAATGGACTGAGGCGGATCAGTTCCACGCTTCGGTCTCCAGCTTTCCGTTTTCGATTTTCATGTGCCGTTGGGCGACCCGCTTGCGTTGAGCCGGATCATGGCTAACCCAGAGCACGGCAGCCCCTTGTTCCTCGATGAATTGACTGATCAGTGATTCCACTCGGCTGATATTCTCCTGGTCCAGGTTGGCTGTGGGTTCGTCCAGCAGCAGGATTCGTGGCGAGTGGGCGAGCAGCCTCACCAGTGCGAGGCGCTGGCGTTCGCCGCTGGAGAGTCGCGTGACTTCCCACTCGAGGCACTCCATTGAAAATCCCAGGGTGGTGAATGCCTTCTCTTCGCCGTCCGGAAAGTGATGGCCGACCCTGGATGCCCACCAGTGGCTCTCGGTAGGCAGGTAGCCCACCTGGCTGCGCCAGTCTGTGGGTGGAATCTCGCTTCGTGGAATCTCATCGAGCGTTGCAGTCCCTTCATTGGGATCGAGATCGGCGATTGCCCTCAGTAAACGGGTCTTGCCACAACCGGAGGGGCCGGTGAGGGATACGCACTCTCCCGGTGACAGGGTGAGGTCGATGGCACTCAAGCCCGGGCTCTTGAATTGATGCAGTTCCAGCCCACCCATCGGCTTTTTCCTTTTACCTGCGTCTGAAGACCAGGTCCCAAACACCGTGTCCGAGTCGCTGTCCTCTGCGCTCGAATTTGGTCAAAGGACGGTAGTCCGGGCGGGGGGTGTAATTTCCACCCCCTGCACTGTTTTCGAAGTATTCAGTCTCATGGCTCAGCACAGTCATCATGTGCTCGGCATAGTGCTCCCAGTCCGTTGCCGCATGGAAGAAACCGCCCGGTCTTATGACCCTGGCCAGTCGTTGCACGAACTCCTGTTGCAGTATGCGCCGTTTGTGATGGCGTTTCTTGTGCCAGGGATCGGGGAAGAACAGGAAGACGCCGTCCAGGGAAGAATCGGCTATGCTTTTCTTGAGCACCTCCACCGCATCGTGGCGAATCACCCTTAGGTTGGTCAGGCCAAGCTCTTCTATCTTGATCAGCAAGTGGCCGACACCCGGGCGGTGGACCTCGATGCCGAGGTAGTTGTTCTGGGGGTTGGCGGCAGCCATTTCGGCCAGGGATTCGCCGTTTCCGAAGCCGATCTCCAGGAAGATCGGATTGTGGTTGCCAAAAAGCGCAGGGAGATCAATCCGATTGCCCAGGAAGTCGATACCGTACTCCGGCCACACGGTCTCGAATGCCCTTTGCTGGCCTGCAGTGAGGCGACCCTCCCTAAGCACAAAACTGCGGATGTGGCGGTGGTGCTTGGTCGGCTCGTTGTTCATGGATTGTAAAGTATAGAGGGTTGTCGCTGGATGTTATCCCTGGAGGAGAGGTCTCCAGGGTACGTTTATGGATCAGAAAAAGAGGCCATCCACCGGGGAGGAGGCCGAGGCGAACCGTTTTGCCGGCATGCGCCCTGCGAGATAGGCCTCACGTCCCGCTTCGATGGCCTTCTTCATGGCTGAGGCCATCAGAACAGGGTTCTGCGCTGCTGCAATGGCGGTATTCATGAGTACACCATCACACCCCAGTTCCATGGCAACGGCGGCATCCGATGCGGTACCCACGCCGGCGTCCACCAGAATCGGCACATTCGCATTCTCCACGATGGTCTGGATGTTGAGCTTGTTGCGGATGCCAAGACCGGAGCCGATGGGCGCGGCAAGGGGCATCACCGCTACACAGCCCATGTTTTCCAGTTCGCGGGCAATAATGGGATCATCGTTGGTATAGACCATCACGTCAAAACCGTCCTTGATCAGCTCTTCGGCTGCGGCAAGGGTCTGCATCACGTCCGGGAATAGGGTCTTCTCGTCCCCCAGGACTTCGAGCTTAACCAGGTTGTGCCCGTCGAGCAGTTCCCGGGCCAGTTTGCATGTGCGCACGGCGGTTTGCTTGTCTAAGCAGCCGGCGGTGTTGGGCAGGATGGTGTGCCGGTCTGGTGGCAGAATGTCCAGAACATTGGGCTCGTCGGCATTCTGTCCGATGTTGGTGCGGCGTACAGCGATGGTGATGACCTCGGCACCGCTGGTTTCAATGGCGCGCTTTGTCTCATCCATGTCTTTGTATTTGCCGGTGCCGACGAGCAGTCGGGAGTTGTACTCTTTTCCGGCGATAGACAGGGTATCTTTGCTTTCGTTGGACATAGTGGTCAATTCTCGGGGTATTCTGTAATGATGAGTGTTTGCTTTTTGCCGGGCAAGGGGGTGTTTACCCGCCTCCTATGGCGTTGACGATCTCTACTCTATCGCCAGGCTGCAGCGCATGGTTTTCGAGTGTACTGCGGGGCACCAGTTCCTCGTTTACCTCCACGGCAATACGTTGGCCGGCGAGATCGAGGCTTGAAATAAGTGCAGCCATGCTGCATCCGTCAGGGACCTGTTTCTCTTCGCCGTTGACAAATATCTGCATTCTGATCCTACTGGGTGCTAATGGATGTATTCTTGGCGGATTCTACACTAAACTGGCACATACAAGCACAACTAGAATTAAAGAAGCCCCGGTCCAATACATGATCCCGTTGAGCGTTTTTGTCGGAGGCTCGGAGAGAGGAGGCTGGCTTGCATCAGTGGACTGAAGACCTGATCTCGGTTGAAAGTGCGGGGACGTTGGACGGTTTGTTTGTGCAGCGTGTGAAACGATCCGGTACGCAGGATGCGTATCGTTATTTCGACCGCGGCCTTGATGATTGGAATACCTATACCTGGGATGACATGGGCGCCATGGTGGCGCGCTGGCAGGATGCATTGAGCAAGGAGGGGTTGCAGCCCGGCGATCGGGTGGCCTTGCTATTGTGCAATTGCCCGGAGTGGGTGATCTTCGACCAGGCCTGTCTCGGCCTGGGGTTGGTACTGGTGCCGCTCTATACCGATGACCGGCCTGATAACATTGCTTATATTCTCGAGGACGCTGCCGTCAGTCTGTTGCTGGTGCAGGATGCAGGGCGCTGGCGCAAGTTGGCACCTGCGCTGCATGAAGAGGGTGCGCTGGAACGTGTTCTGATTCTCGAAAGCGGAAACGGGGATCAAAATGCAGGCGTGCAGGACGCCAGGGTCCGCATGGTGCAGGAGTGGCTTCCGGAAAAGGGTGGCAGGCTGAGGCAGCGCCAGGGTGACCCCCATGAGCTGGCTTCCATTGTCTACACATCCGGTACCACCGGGCGATCGAAAGGGGTAATGCTGAGCCACTACAACATGCTCTCCATTGCTCACGCATCGCTGACCGTGCTGGACTGCTATCTTGAGGATGTGTTTCTCTCTTTCCTCCCCCTGTCACATACCTTGGAACGCACTGCAGGTTATTACATTCCGGTCATGACCGGTTCCATGGTGGCCTATTCCCGCTCCATTGCCCAGCTTGCAGATGATTTGCAACAGGTTCGCCCGACGGTGTTGATCTCCGTACCTCGCATCTTTGAGAGGGTATATGGCAAGGTGAAGGACAAGATGTCCAAGGGTTCGGCCATCGCGAGGTGGTTATTCAACTCTGCAGTCAACGTTGGCTGGCACCGTTTCCTGGTACAGCAGGGCAAAGCCGGCTGGCGTCCCAAGTTGCTTTTCTGGCCCCTGCTCAACAAGCTGGTTGCCTCCAAAATCACCAGCAAGTTGGGTGGTAACCTGAGGGTTGCGGTCAGTGGAGGGGCCCCCCTGACGCCGGAGATCGCCCAGGTATTCATCGGCCTGGCTATCCCTATTATCCAGGGCTATGGTCTGACCGAGACCAGTCCGGTTATCAGTGTCAACCCGCTGGACAACAATGAACCGGTCAGTGTCGGCCTGCCCCTTAGGGGGGTTGAAGTCCGGATTGGCGAGAACGACGAGTTGCAAGTCAGAAGTCCGGGCGTGATGTTGGGCTATTGGAACAACCATGCCGCCACCAAGCAGATAATCGATCCTGATGGTTGGCTGCATACCGGTGACCAGGCCCGATTTGAAGATGAGCACATTTTTATCACGGGCCGGCTCAAGGATATCCTGGTGCTCTCCAACGGCGAGAAGGTACCTCCCGGCGACATGGAGATGGCCATTGCCCTGAACCCGCTTTTCGAGCAGGTGATGGTAGTGGGTGAAGGGCGTCCCTACCTGACCGCCCTGGTGGTGCTGGCCGGCGATTTTTGGCCGGGCCTAGCGCAGGATTGCGGTGTCGATCCCATGAGTCCGGAGAGCATGATGGACCAAAAGGTACTCAACAGCGTGATGCGTCATATCAATGATGCGCTGAGAGACTTTCCCGGTTATGCCAAGATCAGGCGGGTGACGTTGTTGCTGGAGCCCTGGAGTGTGGATAACGGTCTATCGACGCCAACACTGAAGGTTAAGCGTGCCAAGGTGCTGGAGCGTTTTGAGAAAGAGGTGGATGGCATGTACAAGGGCGGGCCTGCAGCGGGCAGCCGGCAGCCGGCGCTAGGCTTGCACCTGATCAGTTTTGGCGCATAGAATCAGGCAGTATAAGCGGGTATCGTATATCGGTATTACCCTGGCTTCCCAAGCCAGAGAGACGGGTTCGACTCCCGTTACCCGCTCCAATTCATTCGATGCCTGTTGTTATCTCTACGCAAAAGCCGGACTTGGTGCCTGCGTCTGCTTTTGTTCATATTAATTAAATCGTATCGCGGCATAATCACGCCGCTTCCCGTTATGAAAAAACTCTATGAGGCCAGGGATCGCATCGAGGCTCAGCTATTGAAGGACTACCTGGCGGATCACTATATAGAAAGTGTCGTGCTGGGTGACTATCTCAGCGGTGCGGCAGGGGATCTTCCTGCTGTACAGTTTCCCGTGGTGTGGGTGGTGTGGGTGGTGTGGGTGGTGTGGGTGGTGTGGGTGGACGATTATGCCCGTGGGCGCCAGTTGCTCGACCTGTTCAGGTCATTGGGGCGGGATGAAGTGAGTGGCGGCAGTTCATGGCTGTGCAGCAAATGCGGAGAGCTGGTCGAGCCCCAGTTCAACATCTGCTGGAATTGCGGTAATCAAAAAAGTTCATAACGAATTATACTTTCATGTTATGAGCTATGGCTTTATGATCTCAAAATCGCAATAAGAAAATAATTCGTATAATAACGAACAAAGACTGACACGGAGGCTGTGATGGGTAAGCTGTTCAAGATTTTAGGCGCGCTGCTGGGTGTGCTGGTGCTGCTGGTAGTAGTGGCCATTGTAGTGCTGCCCATGGTGAAAGACGAGATCGTGTCCCGGGTCCAGGAGCAGACAGGACGCACGCTGCGGATAGATGGCGATCTCAAGCTTTCGGTTTTCCCCTGGTTGGGTATTGAGATCGGTGGCATGGAGTTGAGCAACGCCGAAGGTTTTGGTGACCAGGCCTTTGCGGCGGTCAAGCATGCCGCTGTCAGGGTCAAGTTGATGCCCCTGCTGAGCAAACAGCTGGAGGTGGATACCGTAGGCCTGGATGGCTTGACCCTGAACCTGGCCAAGGATAAGGATGGGCGCACCAACTGGGACGACCTTGCCAAGGG
Organism: Solemya velesiana gill symbiont; assembly: GCF_002020805.1. Classification (GTDB taxonomy): domain Bacteria; phylum Pseudomonadota; class Gammaproteobacteria; order Chromatiales; family Chromatiaceae; genus Sedimenticola_A. The sequence continues at coordinate 35,004 of NZ_MPRJ01000010.1, forward strand.
CACCGAAAAAGAAGAGAAGCACGAGGAGCACGAGGAGCGTCACGACGGTGGCGAGGGTCTGGCCAGCTTGGCTATTGGCGGTGTCGACATCAACAATGCCAGGGTGAGCTGGGATGACCGCAGTACAGGTCAGCATTTTCAAATCGATCAATTCAACCTCAAGCTGGCAGGTACGGTCTCTGTCGATGAGGAGAAGGGGCAACTCGATGTGAGTGGCCTGCAGGTGGTGGTGGATGCCGAGGGCGAGATGCTTGCAGGCGGGGCGCTCCACGCCGAACTGGCGGCAGCTGTCAGCATGGCGTTGGATGGCCGGGCCCTGGCCGTAAATGATCTCAAGCTCAGCGCCGGCGACCTGAACCTGAGCGGTAACCTGAAGGGTAATAATCTGAATGCCACGCCGGTCTTCAGTGGATCCCTCGCGTTGGCGGAATTCAATCTGCGTTCCTGGCTCGATGCCCAGAAGATGGCACTGCCCGAAATGTCGGATGCCACGGCACTGACCCGGATGGGAGCAAGTTTTGATCTCAATGCCGAAGGCGATACCACCCAGGTCCGTAATCTGAAAATGGTACTGGACGATACCAATGTTACCGGTAGCGCCAGCGTCAGGGGCGAGGCCATCGGCTTCAATCTTAACGTGGATGCCATCGACGCTGACCGCTATCTGCCGCCGGTCAAGGAGGAGCAAGAGGCAGCGGCCGAGACCACGGGAGACGAACAGCTTCTGCCTGTGGAGACGTTACGTGGCCTGAACGTAAACGGCGTGCTCAAGGTTGGTAAACTGATCATCAACAAGTTGTTGGCCGAGCAGATTGAGGTAACGGTGAAGGCAAGTAACGGTAAGTTGAGCCTCGGTAAGAAGATCGGGAAGTTCTATGAAGGCACCCTGGACGGTAGCGTGAATGTGGATGTCAAGGGCAAGCAACCTGTGATGCAGGTCAGCGAGTCGTTGCAGGGCCTGCAGGCCGGGCCCCTGCTTTTGGCACTTACTGGCGAGGACAGGTTGGCGGGAAAGGGGCGTTTCAACGCCAAGCTCAATACCCAGGGTAATAGCATTAATGCCATCAAGAAGAGTCTTGGCGGGAATCTTGATTTTCGCTTTGAGGATGGCGCGGTCAAGGGCTTCAATCTTGCGCAGACCATCCGGGAGACCAAGGCGAAGTTCCAGGGGAAACCGGCACCCAAGAGCGATCAGCCAGCCCAGACCGATTTCTCCGAGCTGAGCGGTTCGGCCGTCATCAACAAAGGGGTGCTGACCAACAAGGATCTGCTGGCCAAGTCGCCCTACCTCAGGGTTACAGGTGCGGGTAAGGTGAGCCTGGTACCTGAAACCCTGGATTACAAGGTCAAAGCGGTGGTTGTAAGCACGGCCAAAGGCCAGGGGGGCGAAGGCCTTGAGGATCTCCAGGGGGTGCCTGTTCCCGTTCACTTGACCGGGCCATATGCCTCACCGGATTTCAGTATCGACTGGGGGACCGTGTTGACGGGTACCCAAAAGGCGAAAGTGGATAAGAAAGTCGAGGAGAAGAAGACCGAGATCAAGGAAAAGCTCGGGGATAAGCTCAAAGGCATTTTCCGCTGAGCCGGCTGTTTGGAAAGAGTGTGAACGCTGTTACACTCTACTATTTGAGAAGCGCGTGGGTATTTTCTACTATTAAGGGATTGAGCGGCCTGTCAGGAAATGCCGGACAGCACCTCAAGCCAAGAACACACCAAGACAGGAGTAAGTAATAATGACTAAGAACGCCATGATCAAGCTGTCCGCTATGGCCCTGACCCTGGGTCTGGTGACCGGTTGCGCCTCTACTGATGCGCTGAAGGCTGATATCGCTGCAGCCCAGGATGCTGCAAATGCAGCCATGTCCGCTGCCAAGGCAGCCCAGCTGTCTGCTGACGACGCAAACAACAAGGCTACCGCTGCCATGAATGCTGCCAACGCTGCACAGGCTTCCGCCGATGAGTGTGCTGAGCGTTGCGATCGCATGATGGGCAAGGCGATGGCCAAGTAAGTCTGTTTTTTCAAAGCAGATTGAAGAGCCCGATGCCGGAAGGTTTCGGGCTTTTTAGTTTGTGCTTTTGGCGCTTGTTGTTGAGCGTTAACGACCGGGCGAGTCTGCTTCGTCCGAGAGTGCGATGTTATCCTGTTGGGATGGGTTGGGCTCTGCCTGGATGGCGGTGATCGGAACCGGAACACCTCGCTGATTCAGGGCGGCGTTTTTCATGCCTGCCCAGTCGGGTTTCATGGGGCTGTCACCAAGGGCCTTGATGATTGCCTGCACCATTGGGGTGAAGTTGATGCCTTTCTCTTTGAGTTGCTCGCTCAAGGGCGGGTGTGCTTCCACGTATAGCTGCCCATCTTTCCAGCCTGCCTTGTAAGGTTCGTTGATGATGCGCACCGGCGTTCCTACGGGAACCTGGCTGAAGAGCCGGTCGATGTCTTCCGGGTAGAGTCGGATGCAGCCGTGACTGACGCGCATGCCCACGCCATAAGGCTTGTGGGTGCCATGGATCAGGTAGCCTGTCAGGCTCAGGTAAAGGGCGTACTTCCCAAGGGGGTTATCCGGCCCGGGCTTAACAGCGGCCGGCAAAGGGTCTCCGTCTGTGGCATGCTCTGCCCGGATGGATTCCGGGGGATACCAGGTGGGATTGGCCTGCTTGCGAATTACCCGGCCTGTGCCGGTGGGGGTACTCCAGCCTTCCCGGCCAATGCCCAGGGGATGTGTGATGACCCGGCTTTCGCCTTTGGGGTAGTAATAGAGCCGCAGTTCGGCCAGGTTGATGACGATTCCCTCTCTGGGCTCTGGAGGCAGGATGAAGCGGGTGGGCAGTATGATCTCGGTGCCTTCGCCGGGCAGCCAGGGGTCAACCTCGGGGTTGGCATCGGTGAGGTCCAAATAGCCCAGGTCATGAAGCCGGGCGATATCGGAGAAGGTGTCCTCGTAAACGGTCTTTACGGTGCGGGTTTCACCCACCAGGTCATTACCGTTTTCGGGCAACGGGAAGCTCAGGGCCATAACCTTGAATGCAGGCAGCCAAAGCAATAGGGTGAGTAGAGGTGTCAGCCGATGGATCACAATGAGAATAGAAAATCGTTTACAGTGCCCGCATTGTCTCACAATGGGAGGGGGCTGTCTGGATAATGGGTAGGCACGGGTTCTCAAATCGTGTTTTGAGTTGGTTTGATCGGCACGGTCGCAAACACCTGCCCTGGCAGCAGAAACCTACGCCCTACCGGGTATGGGTATCCGAGATCATGCTTCAGCAGACCCAGGTAAGTACCGTCATTCCCTATTTTGAGCGGTTCATGGCACGTTTTCAGGACATCAAGGCCCTTGCTGATGCGCCTCTGGATGAGGTGCTGCACCATTGGTCCGGATTGGGCTATTACGCCCGTGCCCGTAATCTGCACCGGGCTGCCGGGGTGATCAGCGCTGATTTTGGTGGTGATTTTCCCCGGGATTATGACCAGGTGGTGGCGCTGCCGGGTATCGGGCGTTCAACAGCAGGTGCCATCCTCTCCCTCTCTCTTGGGCAGCGCTATGCCATACTGGACGGAAACGTCAAACGGGTGCTCAGTCGCTGTTTCGCGGTGGAGGGCTGGCCAGGACGTGCGGCGGTACAAAAGCGGTTATGGCATCTGGCGGAGGAACTCACGCCCAAACACCGGGTAGGTCCCTATAACCAGGCGATGATGGATCTTGGGGCGGGTATCTGTACACGACGCAAACCACGGTGTGGGGAGTGCCCGTTGAGTGAATGCTGCATCGCGCTGGATCAGTCGAACCCCGAGGCTTATTCCCACGCCAAGCCCCGTCGGAGTCTGCCGGTAAGGCAGATACAGATGCTGCTGATTGTCGGCGACTCCGGTGAACTGCTGCTTGAACAGCGCCCGCCAAGTGGTATTTGGGGAGGTCTATGGGGGTTGCCGGAGTGTCCGGTGGAGCAGGATCCTGCGATCTGGGTCGAGTCCAGTCTCGGCATTGGGTGTCGTCAGCTCGGACTCCTGGAGGCACGCAGGCACACTTTTTCTCACTTTCACCTGGACATCTCACCGGTCATGCTGAAGCACAATAACAGCGCAAATTGTGTGATGGATGATGACAGACGTGTCTGGTATAACACAGCCAATCCCGATGCGCGGGGGCTGGCAGCGCCGGTCTCTCGCCTGATAGATGAATTCCAAGCGTATTTAAAAGGAGTGGCTGATGAGCCGGGTAGTAAATTGTGTGAAGCTGAATAAGGAGGGCGAGGGTCTCGATCGTGTCCCTTATCCTGGTGAGCTGGGTCAACGCATCTATGACAATGTGAGCAAGGAAGCCTGGCAGATGTGGATGCAGCAACAGACCATGCTGATCAACGAATACCGCCTCACCCCGGTGGACCCGAAGTCCCGGCAGTTCCTGGAAGAGCAGATGGAGAAATTTTTCTTCGGCGACGGATCTGATGCTCCTGAAGGCTTTACCCCGGAGACATGAACGGCTGGTTTACCGCACAGGCTTGACTCCGGCCGCTGCTACAGGTTTAATACGCCCTCCCAACTGAGGCCAGGTAGCTCAGTCGGTAGAGCAGGGGACTGAAAATCCCCGTGTCGGCAGTTCGATTCTGTCCCTGGCCACCATATTTCTCAACGGCTTACGATCACTCGTAGGCCGTTTTTCGTTGTGGGCTGTGTCAAAATTGTGCCCTCGATGCGTGTAGCGCGACGCTTGGTTTGCGATGCGCCGACACTTAAACTGCGATTCGCGAATTGTTAGGGAGAGGGGGAATTAGGGTCTTTCTCGGTTTGCCCAGGGCTCTCCGAATAGCAGCCAGGCGGGGTTGACGTCTACGGCTGCGGCGATCGCTTCGATTTGGCGGGGCATCTGTGTTCTTCCATTCTCGATTTTCTGGATTACCGACTGGTCCGTTCCTGATAGCTGACCCAGTTGTTTTCGGGTGATGTTTTTCGCCGTTCGGCAGGCCCTGAGCCGAGTTCCGAGGGATTCCATTTCCATTTCATAGTCCGTATTAGTGGTTTAGGCGTCTTCTCGGGGTGATTTAGCGGCATTTGAGACCACTGAAATAGGGCGATCCGGGGCAAGCTGGAGGTTGTCGATGATTTCTCCCAATACTTCACCCAAAGATTGGTGCTGTGAGGTACGGTAACCGTCAGTGAAGGTATAGCTGACGCTGTCGATGTAAATCTGGATGGAACCGTCGAGATCGGTGGTGTGGCTGACTCCTTCGGGGGCATCGAAGGTTAGGCGGACTTGACCGTCTTTAACTTCTTCAACCGTCATTTTGATGAGGTTGGCTATGGTGATTATGGTGCCTTGATCGACACTGATGGTTTTGGCCATATTAGCTCTCGAATTGGGCGTTGCAGTGAGGGCAGAGCTTGGCCTTTTTATCGACACCTGCCCTGCATTCGCTGCAGACGGTTTTTTTTGGGACATCCGGCTACCGATAATCAGGAGGATGATTCCGCTGATCAGGCCGAAGGGGAAGAAGAGAAAGCAGACGACTACGCCTGCAAGCTGGATGAATGAGCTTGTGCCTATAAACTCGTTTTTGGATTCCTTTTTGGGCATGATGCAGTCCTTGCATTGTCAAAACAGAGATAAATTCCTACTCGGTATCTGCCGATTCTGGCATTTTTCGTTCCAGATAATCAACTCCTTGGCCTCGCTTCCGCAGCCACCTCCGACGGTATATGTGATCCCGACCTCTTTAATGTGAAGTCCGTCAAACGCCCAGCGGATGTCGGGGTGGTCGTTGATGCTGATGATCAGCGCACCCTGGACCTCCCTGGCCAGCCGGCTCATAAGCTCGTAGTGTTCGAAGCCGAATTCAACCCCATACCCCTCGGTTTGCCAGTACGGCGGGTCGAGATAATGGAGGGTATGGGGGCGGTCGTATTTACGGATGACTTTCTCCCAGGAGAGGTGCTCGATGTAGGTGTTGGCCAAGCGAAAGTGGGCGTCGGCAAGATCCTGCTCCAGGGTGTAGATGTTGAACCTGGGGCGGGATGTGGTGGCGGTACCGAAGCTCTGGCCCTCGACCTTACCGCCGAAGGCAGAGCTTCTGCAGGTAGAGAAAACGGGCGGCACGCTGGACGTCGGTGAGGGTTTCAACGGGAGTGGCCTGGAGCCAGTCCCAATTCTGGCGACTGGTCAACGCCCATTTGAACTGCTTATAAAGCACCTCCAAATAGTGTTTAACCACACGATAAAGATTGACCAGATCGCCGTTGATGTCGTTGAGCACCTCGACTTCCGATGGTTGCTTGTTAAAGAACAGGGCGGCTGCGCCGGCGAATGCCTCGACGTAGCAGCTGTGCTCGGGAAACATCGGTAGCAGTTCGCCTGCCAGCCGGCGCTTCCCTCCTATCCATGGAATGATCGGGTTCATGCGAGCCTCTCTTGTTGTTGTGATAGGCTGTCCCTGCTCTGTACAGAGTAGGGGAAGCCTTGGGGTGGGGTATAGGTCAATGTTTCACCCTTGAGGCCGTGGACAGTTCTGGGTGACTGGTCGTAGACGCGGTCGTAGATCTTCTTTTTGGCCGGATCGGCGAAGACTTCCTCGTAGGTGCCGAGCACTTCCAGGTGGTCTAGCTGGGCGGCCAGTTGGAGCAGGGTGCCGTCGATGTCGCGGACCAGGGCGAGGGTTTCAGCCCCGTTTCTGAGCGTGGGTGTCTTGGGCATCAGAAAGGCAATCTCTCCGGTCTGTTCATCATTATGAACCAGCTTAGGGGCCTTGCTCTGCAGCTCAGTAATGAGTGCCTGGGTGTCGGCGCAGTAGGTTATGTAGTCACTCATCAGGAGACCTTCATCTGTTCGGGACTCAGTGCTTCGCCATAGATTCGAAAATTCTTCAGGTGTCCGAACAGCTCTCTGTTACCGATATTGGCGCAACCTATGCTGATCTTGTTTGGTGTGCCTGTGGTGGCCACGTTGTTATTGGAGATCAGTAGTCTTCCGTCGAGGTACATTTGCTGTTGTGTGCCATCGAAGACATGGGCCAGCCGGTGTACCTCGTGTAGTGGTATGCGCTCTTCGCCGGAAATTGGGAAACCGTTTTGTTTGAACATGGTTGGCTCATCACCAGATCCGCTTGCTGCTACAGAGGCATAGAGGACTCGCCATTGCTCACCTTCCACCCAGTAAACTGCCTGAGCGACATCGTCATAACCCAATAGATTGACATCGGCCAGTATTGAGAAGTGGCCGTTTACGGTTTCAGAGATGTTGTCGGTGTGTGGAATCCATAGCTGGTCTTGGGATCGGGTAGCAGGGGCTGTGTCCGTTGGGATATAAGATGAGGCGAAGTCTCCATCTTCCACCTGTGAACCCCATGCGTGAATCGATCCATTGATGGTCGTACTGTATGCTCCACCCAGTGTTGCGCTGGCGGCGGGGAATACGCCTAAATAGCAGCCGTTGTTGCCGGTTCCATTGTTGACTACCGTGAATTCTACCCGCCAATAGTTTGGGTTCTCATCACTAATGTTAGCTCTTATCGTATTATGTTTAGAAAAAATCTCCCCGGTTTTTGTGTTGACTGATAAATCTCCATAAGTGATGTCCCCACCATAATATCCAAGGCGCAGAAGAGGGAAGCGGGCCTCGTTATCATCCTTCTCTATAAACAAAGATGCGGTGCGGGGTGCTGTATCATCTACGACAGCGCCGACTCTCTGTATGTATGACCAATCGGTTGAGTTCAGGTCTTCAACTTTTGATGCTGACAACGTTCCGTCAGGGGCGAGTGCATCAGATGGCGTGACATTGACGCCAGCAACTTTGGACCATCCTGGATTGACAAAATCGCTTGAGGATGTCAGATAATTGGTGCGTGGACCCTCCATCAGCAGGCCATTTTTTTCAAACCGAGGCTCATTAACAGCAGCATATTTGAGTATGCCGTCCTGGATGTAGGTGCGGGTGGTGGATGCGTTGGTGAAGGTGGCTACACCGGTGCCCTTGCGCATGACCAGGGAGGTCTGCAGTGGCATGTCGACCAAGGGGGCGTTGTTGTCTCTTATGGTCTCCAGGGTGAGTTGCAGGCGGCCGGCGCCCTGGCCGGAGAGGATGCGCGGGCCGATGGCCACCACTTCGGCGTTGATGTCGATGTTGGCTCTGAGGGTGTCGAGGCGGACCAGGTCGCCAACCTCGAGAACGTGGGCGGTGAGCTTGGCGGTTACGCTGACGATCTTGCGCTCTGGGTCGGTATCGCGGGTGGCCATCCAGTCGATCAGCGCCTAGGCCTGGGCGGCGTCGGGCACGAACGGCAGGTCGACGGTGGTGTCGCGCAGGCCGTAGCGGTCCTGGCTGGTGGTGTCGTCCTGGGTGGCGTTGTGAGCCCAGCCGCCTCCGGCCTGGAGTCCGGCACGCCAGGTGTGGCGGTTGTAGATCGAGCGCACCCCAGCCCGACCCTCTTGTGCCGTTGGGGCACCCTCTTCGTTACGGACGAGGTCACTGCCATTGAGTGTGATGGCAGGCGCTGCATCGGGATCCGGTCGGCGGATGAAGCGCCAGCGTCCGGCGCTGTAGTTGGCGATGCCCCTGCTCTGGCGGGCGATCTCCCGCAGCAGCGGGCGGACGCTGGTCTGGCTGGCGATGCGGATGGCGAGGCGGTCGCCGGTGAATACGTCGAAGTCGGACGCGTCGGTCTCGGCGTCGGTGGCCTGGCCGTAGTGGCGCAGCAGGTGGCGGGCGATGTGATCGGGCCGCTCGATGAGGGCGTCGGCCGTGCCGGTAATGGTGCCGCTGGCGTCGTCCAGGTGGCCGTCGATATCGCAGGTGACCAGGCCGCCGATGACGATGTCGGCAGCTGAGTTGGCCGAGACGCCGCTGGTCTTGTTGGTGGTGATGCCGGGGGTGGTGTCGTCCATGTCCACGTTGTATTCGATGTCGCGGTAGGCGTCGGTGATGGTGATGTCGCGGTGGTAGTTGGAGAGGTTAGCAATCCAGATATCGTCACTCACGACACCGAATGTAACCGTATCACTGATTGACCCGCTGGCCACCACCTGGTATTGCCCCGGCCCGGTGTAGTGACGCACCTCCCATGCGCCGAACGACGCATCGGATGAGATCGACAGCGTCGTATTGCCCCCGACCACACCGCCCGGCATTGCCGGCCAGGGGATCTGCCAGAGGTAGTTGCCAGTCTGCCCGTCATCAATGACATGGTTCACCTCGGTGGTGTACTGCGTGGTGTTTGAGGTGGCATTAAACAGTGCGTGCGCGTGGGGCCCCTGAGATGCTGAGAATTCGATATCGTCGCTGATTTCAATATCCACCGAGCGCTCAAGCTTGGGCAGCGTGGTGAAGCGGATCTTGGCCTGGCCGTTGTCGTCGGTGAGCAGGGTGAAATCTGTCCCCTCCTGCAGCACACCGTTGACCTTGACGTTGGATAACGCCGTTGCCGGGTGGTTGGCGACCAGATAGTCGTATTGGGTTTTGACCTCACCCACCTGAGCCCCTTTCTGGTGAGCTGCTGCAGTGGTGCTGTTGGCGCCACGAGTACAGCCGGTGAGGTTGTTGTCGGCTATTCCTGCATAAGTTATCTGTTCGTAACCGATCTGTATTGTGCCAGAGGAGGGAAAGCGCACGGCATCCGATAACGGCAGGGTGTCGACGATATCGTCTATATCCAGGGCCAGAGTGTCGAGGGCGCCGGCATCAATCGGCAGGCAGGGCACGTCGGTATGGCTGCCGTAGTACTCGGGCATGATTTTACCCAGCACATCGGGGTCGGCCCCTGGGTAGTCGGCTTCGGAGAGGGGTGCGCCAATTCGGCGATCGTGACGGTTGGCGTGGCTGATGACATCGAAGCGGATGCGACCGCCGGACCTGTCGACGGGGTCGGAGATCTCACCTTTGAATACGGTGGATGCATCGGCCAGATCGGAGCCCACGGCCCAGAGTCCCAGCCAAACCGTTGCGGCCAGCATCGCGCTGTTGCGATTGTGCCAGGTATCGGCCAGCTCGATGGAGAGGTCACCCACCTGGTCGATGCCCTCATAGATCGGTGATACGTTGAGCAGTTTGCCGGTGTAGTCATGGATGCCAATTGTGCGCGTGTCGGTGCAGAGCCGCCGGGTGGCCAGGTCCGGTGCATCGATATGCAACAGCAGACGGAAGCGCGGGCCGTCGTTGCGGGCCAGCTCGGCGCTGAGTGACGCACTCAATGTACGCATTAGATCACTCTCACGGTGATGGATAGCGCATAGGCGTTGACACCCTGCTGCACCGGCTCGATCACATCCTGCGCAAAGCGAACGGTGTACTCCCGGCCCAGGCTGTCACGCAGTTGCCAGCTGATGGCCTGACCGTTGACGATGGTCTCGTAGAACGCTTTGATCGCATCGGCTTGGCTTTGGCTCAGCGGGTAAAGATTGAGAGAGAAAACGCTGCGATTGTCGCCCAGGTCATAGACCACTGTTTCGCCTGCATCGGTCTCGAAGACGCTCTGAAATTTACACACCGGGCGGCTGCTTGGCAGCTGCTCGATGTCGGGCAGGGTGATCTCGGTGGTGGGTGCCACCAAGGTGGGATACGCCAGAACGATGCTCATCGGCCAGCCGCCTGCAGTTCGGGGATCACCACGCCGCGCACGAAGGCGCGGGCTTCGGCCTGAGACATGGATCCGGAGGGGAAGTTGAAGTTGAAATCGCCGTAGCTGTTGCTAACCACACGCTCGCCCTTGTGCATGAGGTAGTAGCCGTCGTCGGGGATCAGGCCGCCCACGGCGCGGCTGCCTTTGGGTGGTGCTGGCACCGGGCCTGAGCCCATTCTGACGATGCGATGTATGGTGACGATCTCGCGGGGGATGCCGGCCAGTTCATGCTGGATGCGTTTCACGGCCATCATGGCTTGCAGGGTATCCACATTGGCCTGGATGTCAGCTTCGCTGGAGACAGCCTGGAGCTGCTCGAGCAATAGATCCAAACGGGCCATGACTTGCTGAGCCTCACCATCTGGCAGCATCTCGCGCAGGTTACCTGCCGCCTTGCTGATGGCCTGGGCGACTTCGGTCATCTGTTGCTTGAGCTTGTCGGCCTCGGTGCTTGATTGATCCAAGTCAGCCGACAGCTCTGAGACGATGGAGCCTGCCTGGATGCCGCCGAGTTCGGATGACTGGCTCCATGCCCCAGCCCGGTCGAGTTGCTGGCGCAACTTGTTTAGCTGCTGTTCCACATAGGCGCTGACATCGGCCTCGGCGATGCTGGCGCCCAGCATCTCTTTGGCCTCTTTGCGGATGGTCTGCAGCTGATCACGGAAGTAGCCACCGGCAGCACCGCCCACGGTTTTGAAGATCTTCTCGCGCAGCTTGGCTTGTTTCTGGTGCTGGCTCTCCAGGGCTTTGTCGAGATCGCCAAGTGCTTTCAGTGCCGGGTCGAGAGCCTTGGCTGTTGTATCGCCCATGCGCTGAAGTTCCGTGGCCAGTCCTTCGGCTGATTGAGTGGCCTTATCAAGTCCGGCAGCGGTCTTTTCGCCCGCAACGGCACCGGCTGTGCCTGCCTCTTCAGCTTCTTTCTTGATAAGGCCGTATTTCTCCTGGATGCGTCGGCGCTGATTCTCAAATACACGATCAAGCCGCTCCTGGTCCTTACCAAAGGCGAAGAGGCTTTCGCTGGCATGGGCAATACCCAAGCCCAAACCCTCAAACGCAGCCATTGTGTTCTTTAGAAACTCGGAGCCCACTTCGGCCACATAGGCCAAGCTTTCCAGTAGTCCTGATTTGGCGAGGTTCACCTTTACGTCGAACCAGGCATTGCCCATGCGCTGGAACGAGGCGGCGGCACGCTTTGTTGCGCTCTCCACCTGGCCGCCCAGCTCCTGGCGGATCTGGCGGCCGAAGCGGGGGAGGAACTCGTCGGCCATCAGCTCGCCCTGCTCCAGCATCTTGCCCAAGTCCTCGGTTGAGACCTTCATGGCGCGGGCTGCGATCTGGAAGGCGCCGGGCAAGCGCTCGCCCAGTTGACCACGCAGCTCTTCGGCCGAGACGGTGCCTTTGCTGATCATCTGGTTAACGGCGCGGATGGCACCGGAGGTATCCGCAGCGCTGAGGCCCATTACCGCACTGGCCTCGGTCACGGCCTTGAAGATGTCGCGGGTCTTCTGCCCCTCGATCGGCCTCGGCCCTCACGAATTTCATCTCTTCGGCAAAGCGGTCGTTGCCCACGGCGGCCTTTAGGGATTGCTTGATGCGCTCCATCTCCAGGCCGGCATCGACAATACTGCGCACACCGGCGACGATGGCAGCGCCGGTGAGCAGGCCGCCCAGGGCGTTGACCTCACCGGCCATGCCCTTGATCTCTTTGCTGGCCCCACGCGATTCGTCACGCAGTGCTTTTATCTGACCTTTAAGAGCCTTATACGCACGCTTCTGTTCATCGGCCGAGAGCTTGCCAGAGCGCTGGAGGCGTTTATAGCTGGCCTCCATCTTGCGGATCTCTCGATCGATCTCGCGGCGGCTGCGGATGCCGAGGTTCTTATAGGCAGCCTCAATATCCTTGGCAGACTTTTTTGCTGTCTTGCCCAGATCTTTGATGTCGCCTTTGGCCTCGTTCACTCCTTTGGATACCAGGTTTTTTGCCTTGAGCACCAGGGCGACGGTCAGGTTGTCATTGTTAAGCTGCAGAGGCATTAGGGTTGCTCGCGTTGCAGTTCATTCTGTTTGATTGCGGCTGCAGTGATCAGCTCCAGGGCGTCCATAAGCCAGGCGGGCTGATCGAGGCTGCCGCCCGGTTTGGGTAGCTAGCCGCGATCGGCCCAGTTCCAGGTACGAAACAGCCAGGCCAGGGCAGGGCAGGCACCAATCTGGCCGGGCATTCGTGGCACGGCTTGATGCCGTTAACCCAAAGCTCCGGCTGCTCGCTGCGGCAGCGCTCCGGATCCAGCGGCATCTCCCCCGCGTCCGATCGCGGGCAAGCGGAGCAGTCCTTACCGGCCACCCAGGCG
>NZ_MPRJ01000091.1 GCF_002020805.1 Solemya velesiana gill symbiont
GGCGGATCTTTTCAAGATTCGAAAAACTGGATGTGATGTTCACCTTCTTTATCCTGGCTTCACTCATCTCAGACACGGTGATTAACGTGAACAGGCCCTTGCAGGACCGGATCGACATTATACTGTCCACACCACACAGTTATGCCCCTTCACGCAATGACGTAAAACGCCTTTTCGAAGAGTTCTGAAACAACAGGGCCATGATATTTAGGTAAATAACAAAAACCTTACCAGGTGTCCGAGGCCCCCTGGCATTGGTCATCTTGGTTGCATCCGGGGAGAGCACGAAAATACACATATATATGAATATCGTGCCGAGCGGCTTTGTATGGTCAAATCTGCCAATCAATGGCTGGATCTGACATCGTTAACCGGATATCTTTTGAAACCGTCGTGAGGCATGGCTCCAATGTTTTATCACTACGAGATGTGTCAGCATCGTATAATCCCCTTTCCACTAAATTCATCAGGCACCGAGCTGGAGCCAGGAACCATTCTCGAGGGGGCTATTCTGCCCCGTAAGTCTTGAACGATATACCCGCCTGGTGCAGGATCAATGGTCAAAAGTGTTGGAAACCCGGATCAAAGATGACGAGTGTATTGCGGTCATCAAAGTGGAGCAGAAGTAGAGCCTATGCTGGAAATTGACGAGAGCAGCCAGGAGCGGCTGCAGGCTACCCAAAAGGTCACCGTTATCGGTGCCGCGCTAAACTTTCTGCTGGCCATTGGCAAAACATTGTTTGGCTTTATTGCCCAGTCCCATGCATTGATAGCCGATGGCATCCACTCACTTTCCGATCTGCTCTCCGATGCCCTGGTCTACTTCGCCGCCAAGCACGCGCACCAGGCCCCCGATTCCGATCACCCCTACGGCCACGGTCGATTCGAAACGGCGGCCACCATGGGACTCGGTATTATTCTACTGCTGGTCGCGGTGGGCATCGGCTGGGATGCGGCGCACAGGCTGTTCGAACCGGATGAGCTTCTGCAGCCAACGACCCTGGCGATCTATGTCGCCATTCTTTCGGTGGCGGTAAAGGAGCTGCTCTACCATTACACGATGCATGTCGCCAAGCGCATCAACTCGGAGATGCTGCGTGCCAATGCCTGGCACCACCGTTCGGATTCAGTCTCCTCCGTGGTGGTGGTGGTAGGCGTTGGCGGTACGTTGGCCGGTCTGCCCTACCTCGATGCCATTGCCGCCATCGGCGTCGGCCTGATGATTGCCCACGTCGGTTGGGAGATCGGCTGGCCTGCATTCCAGGAACTGGTGGATGCAGGGCTTGAAGAGGAGCGTGTTGCACTCATACGCAAAACCATTTTCGACGTGGGCGGTGTCCAGGAGATTCACATGTTGCGTACCCGCAAGATGGGTGGACAGGCCTCGGTTGATGTTCACGTGCTGGTGGATCCCTGGCTCAGCGTTTCCGAGGGGCACATGATCAGCCAGATGGTGATGGAGCGGCTGATGGAGGAGATTGAAGAGGTGGTGGATGTCACCGTGCACATCGATCCAGAGGACGACGAGGTGGCCGCCCCGAGCAAAGGCCTGCCGCTGAGAAACCGTGCCGAGGAGGATTTAGATAGCTGTTGGGCCGATATCGAACAGGCCGGCCGGCGCCAGCGGACTATCCTTCACTACCTGGATGGCAAGGTGGACGTGGATGTCTATTTCGACTATGCCGATTATCAGGACCCGCAACAGGCAAAGGCGCTACAGGAAGCCTTGCAGTCGGCCCTGGGGAGAAAGCCGGAATTCGGGACCATCAAGGTTTTTTTTGGCAGAACGCACTAATACAGTGCTCCATGCAATAAAAGCGCACCAATATTGCGCGCATAGTTTTTTGAGAGGTTGCTCCCCTCGGTCATAAGTCCCTGGCTACAGGTATCCATGAGCCTGAAGCATTAATTTTTCCTGGACATTAACCTATTGATATTCCATGTATTTTATAAATACTCGAATTATCCCTTAATAAAGGGGAGAATTAACGATTCACCCTTGGGGAGCAGGTTTTCTGCCTGTGGCATGGTTTCTGCTATAGGCAGTGCAGAGTTTTTTCTCGACACCTGTGCAAACTGGTGCATTTTTTTCGATTTTGAAATGCTGCCGACGGTAGCCAAACAAATACATTGAGCTGGAGAACATCATGGCCTCTAAAGTCCTGAAGATGATCAAAGACAACGAAGTGAAGTTTGTCGACTTTCGCTTCACCGATACCCGCGGTAAGGAACAGCACGTTTCCGTACCTTCCACAATGATCAGCGAAGACGACTTCACTGAAGGCAAGATGTTCGATGGCTCCTCCATCGCAGGCTGGAAGGGTATCAATGAGTCCGACATGATCCTGATGCCCGATCCCAACACCGCTGTTCTGGATCCCTTCTCCGACGAAGTGACCCTGAATGTCACCTGCGACATTCTCGAGCCCTCCACCATGGAAGGTTACGAGCGTGATCCCCGCTCCGTCGCCAAGCGCGCCGAGGCCTACCTGCAGTCCACCGGTATCGCCGACACCGCTTTCTTCGGCCCCGAGCCCGAGTTCTTCGTTCTGGACGACGTTCGCTGGAGCGCCGACATGAGCGGCTGCATGGTGAAGATCGACTCCGAAGAGGCCGATTGGAACTCTGAGCGCGTCTACGAAGACGGCAACATCGGTCACCGTCCCACCGTCAAGGGCGGCTACTTCCCCGTTCCTCCGGTTGACTCCCTGCACGACATCCGTGGCGCCATGTGCCTGGCCATGGAAGAGATGGGTGTACCTGCAGAAGTGCACCATCACGAGGTTGCCACCGCCGGCCAGTGTGAGATCGGCACCAAGTTCAGCACCCTGGTAGAGCGTGCCGACTGGGTTCAGATCCAGAAGTATGTGACCTGGAATGTCGCTCACGCCTACGGCAAGACCGCAACCTTCATGCCCAAACCCATCGTTGGTGACAACGGTTCCGGCATGCACGTTCACCAGTCCCTGGCCAAAGACGGCGAGAACATCTTCGCTGGCAACCAGTACGGCGGCCTGTCCGAAACCGCGCTCTACTACATCGGCGGTATCATCAAGCACGCCCGTGCCCTGAACGCTTTCACCAACAGCTCCACCAACTCCTACAAGCGTCTGGTGCCCGGCTTCGAAGCGCCTGTTATGCTGGCCTACTCCGCCCGTAACCGTTCCGCTTCCATCCGTATCCCCTACGTGACCAACCCCAAGGGTCGTCGCGTCGAGGTACGTTTCCCCGATCCCACCGCCAACCCCTACCTCGCCTTCTCCGCCATGATGATGGCCGGTGTCGACGGTATCCTGAACAAGATCCACCCAGGCGAAGCCATGGACAAGGATCTCTACGACCTGCCTGCTGAAGAAGCGGCCAGCATCCCCACCGTGTGCCACAGCCTGGACCAGGCCCTGGAAGCGCTGGATGCAGACCGTGAGTTCCTCACCGCCGGCGGCGTCTTCACCGACGACCTGATCGATGGCTTCATCGATCTGAAGATGGAAGAGGTCACCCGCATGCGTATGACCACCCATCCGGTGGAATTCGACATGTACTACAGCCTGTAAGTCACGGCTGAATACATGCTGATAAAAGCGCCCTTAGGGGCGCTTTTTTTACCCTGCGGTTCTGTTTCTGTGGGAAAGCCGCCCCAGCCCGATAGCAGCAGTGAAATCAAGCACCGAATCTGAAACAGGCCCCTCTCGCCGCGTGGTCGCGGCTCCCACAATAGGGATGGGTTAGCAATTGCCTACCAACCTCAGCTATTTATGTGGGAGGGCCGCCCTCGGCCCGATTACGGCAGTACAATAAAACACTGAACCTGAAACAGGCTCTATTTGCCGCTCGGTCGAAGGTGCTACGTTCATCGGCAAACAAGGCTATCAAGTCGGGTATTGCTTGTGGCGATCACATGGCTGGACTATGCTCAGCTATATGAAAAAAGCGGCCCTGTTACTTCTTTTGCTGTTACCTTTTTCACTCTACTCTGCTGTCTACAAGTGGGTGGGGCCAGACGGTAGTGTTCATTATTCAGACGTGCCCCAGAAAGGATCTGAAGAGATCGAACTACCTGAGCCCACCATCTACCAGCCCAGGCTTCCAGGCAACGGCAAAGTTCCGGGAGTCGAGCCGGAAGCTGTCTTTAGTGGTTATAGCAAGCTGGCTATCACAAGCCCAAAAAATGAACAGGTGATTCGGTCAAACGAAGGGAAGGTTAACGTGACCCTGGAACTGTTGCCTGAACTACAGCAGGGCCACAAGTTCAGGGTCTATCTCGACGGCAAGGAGATCTCATCCGCCTTGACCACAACGCAGCTCGTATTACAGAACGTCGAGCGTGGCGGGCACACCCTCTCCGCTTTGGTCGTGGACAAGGAGAGCAAGGAACGCATCCGGTCCAACTATGTACGATTCTATCTGCAAAAAGAGTCCGAGCTGGAAGGTGAGCTGGAGCCGCTGGAATCGGAATTTACAGAGAAGGACCAAAAAGAAGACGCTTCTCATTATGAGCCCCAAACCCCTGTGCAAAAGGGAGAAGACAGGGATGAGTACAAAGGGGATGATCCATTGCCCAAAGGGCAGGAACAGCCGGGGTATGAAGGCCCTGCCGAGTTGCCCAAGAAACAGGAACAACCTGGGTATAAAGGCCCTGTTGAGTTGCCCGAGGGCCAGGAGCAACCGGAATACCGTGGAGCGCCAAAGCCGCCACCCAACAGCGTAAATCCGGGGTACCAGCCGGTGCCCAAACAAAAAATCAGTCCGGCCTATACACCGCCAACCTCTGGTTACAAAACCAACTGACATCAACTGATCCGGAGTGAAGAGGTATTCACGCACTATAATGGTGCATAGAGGAGCTCGCTTTTGATCTCACACCCCTGTTTCTCTGTTACCGAAACCCAGTAACTGCGCAGTTTTGGGGGACTATGCCTTATTTAAGGGAACTGGTTCGGTTTTTGCATTTCCTAGCTCAATGATTAAAGACGCCACACCACTCAATGCCATCAGCCAGCGCATTCTCGACAATCTGAATAGCGCAGTACTGCTCTTCGACAATGATTTCAGGCTGCAGTACATGAACCCCGCGGCTGAAATGCTGTTTGCCGTGAGCAATCGCCATATGGTGGGCCTGGATGCAGGTCAGCTGCTCCACTGTCCTGGAGACCTGGTGGAGAGCAATCTCAACAGGGCGGTGGAACTGGGACGCCCTTTTACCGAAAGGGAGCTCAGCATCCCCCTGTCTGACAGGCGCAGCGCTACCGTCGACTGCACAGTGATACCCCTTTATGAAAGGGAAGGTAAAGGGGGCGTTCTGGTGGAGCTCCAGCAGATCGACAGGCAGCTGCGAATCAGCCGGGAAGAGCATCTGTTGTCCCAGCACCAGGCTGCCCGCGATCTGATTCGTGGACTGGCCCATGAGATCAAGAATCCCCTGGGGGGATTGCGCGGTGCGGCTCAGCTCCTCGAGGGTGAGTTGGAAGCCCCCTCGCTGAGCGAATACACCCAGGTCATCATCGACGAGGCGGATCGCCTGCAGACACTGGTGGATCAGATGCTGGGGCCCAATAAGCTGCCCCGTCATGCCGAGGTCAATATACATACTGTCCTGGAGCGGGTGCGAAGCCTGGTTATTGCAGAGTTCGGGGATCAGATCCTGGTTGAGCGGGATTACGATCCCAGCATTCCAGATCTCTACCTCGACAACGACCGTATCATCCAGGCGCTTCTGAACATTGTACGCAACGCCGCCAGGGCTGTTGGCGAGCAGGGCGATGGCAATATCACCCTGCGCACCCGCATTCTGCGCCAGTTCACTATCGGCAATATCCGCCACCGCCTGGTTGCCGAGATCAGTGTAGAGGACAACGGACCGGGGATACCCGGCAAGATCAGGGAAAAACTTTTCTATCCAATGGTGACCGCCAGTGAAGGCGGGATGGGGTTGGGCCTGTCTATTGCCCAGTCGCTTATCAATCAACACGGAGGTCTCATCGAGTGCCGCAGTGAACCGGGATGCACGGTGTTCAATGTGCTGTTACCGGTGGAGAATCCAAATGCCAAGAAGTAACAGTGTCTGGGTCATCGATGATGACCGCTCCATACGATGGGTCCTAGAAAAAGCCTTGCAGAAGGCGGGTATGGAGGTCACCTGCTTCTCCAGCGCCGAGGGTGTTCTGGAGTCCCTGGCAAAGGAGCAGCCGGATGTGGTGATCTCGGATGTCCGGATGCCGGGCATGGATGGGCTCTCACTCTTGACCAAAATCCAGGAGACCTACCCTGAATTGCTCGTCATCATCATGACAGCACACTCTGACCTGGACAGCGCCGTTGCGGCTTTTCACGGTGGCGCGTTCGAATATCTGCCCAAACCCTTTGACTTGGGGGAGGCGGTAGAGCAGGTCAGCCGTGCCTGCCGAAACAGAGCGGGTACGGGAACGGGTCGAGGTGAAACAGAGGCCGGAAGCCTCGAGATTATCGGTGAAGCACCTGCCATGCAGGAGGTGTTCCGTGCCATCGGCCGATTGGCCCGCTCCAAGATCACCGTGCTCATCAACGGCGAGTCGGGGACAGGTAAAGAGCTGGTGGCCCATGCATTACACAAGCACAGTCCACGGGCAGACCAGCCTTTCATCCCCTTGAACATGGCGGCAATACCAAAGGATCTGATGGAGTCGGAACTTTTCGGACACGAGCGGGGCGCCTTTACCGGTGCCCAGAACCGCCGTGTCGGCCGATTCGAACAGGCTGATGGCGGGACGCTGTTCCTGGATGAGATCGGCGATATGCCAGCGGAACTCCAGACCCGCTTGTTGCGGGTGCTGGCCGACGGTGAGTTCTACCGTGTTGGCGGCCACGAGCCGGTCAAGGTGGATGTGCGCATCATAGCTGCTACCCATCAAAACCTGGAGGAACTGGTGAAAGAGGGCTGGTTTCGCGAAGACCTCTTTCACCGGCTGAATGTCATCCGGATACACATACCGTCCCTTCGGGAACGCCGGGAGGATATCGGCCTTTTGATGCGCTATTTTCTCCAGAAGGCCGCCACGGAGCTGGACGTGGAGGCAAAGACGCTGCTGCCGGAGACCCTGGCGGAGCTGGAGCAGCTTGAGTGGCCGGGCAATGTCCGGCAGTTGGAGAACACGGCACGCTGGCTGACGGTGATGGCCTCAAGTCAGCAGATTCACCTGGAGGATCTGCCTCCGGAACTGCGGGAAACCGAGGCGCGGGAAACGGGAGACAGCGATTGGAAGGCTCTCCTGAGAAGCTGGGCCCGACATCGTATCCAGCAGGGCCAGAGTGCGATCCTGGACGAGGCAACCCCCACGTTTGAGAGCATCATGATCGATGTCGCCCTGGAGCATACGGGTGGGCGCCGGCAGGATGCGGCAAAGCTTCTGGGCTGGGGACGAAATACCCTGACGAGAAAGATAAAGGAACTGGGATTGGAAAAAGCGGAAGATGAGGTGAGTAGTTAGCGCTTACTGCCACTTCCAGGGCTGCATTACCAATATGACGATTCCTACCAATCCCACCAGCACGAACAGTTCTATCAACATGGTTTAACGCTCCCGAGTGTTGGCGCTTCAGTCGGTCCCTGCTCGCTGGGTTTCACGGATCCTCGCTTGAGATTCCGGGATGCCGCCCCGATATGGGCCAGTATAATCCTTACTCAATATTTCATTCTATGGGAGTTTCTGGATGGACAGTAGCAGTATCGATCTGCCCGGTTCCGAGGTTGAGAGCATCAAGATAGAGCAGGACACCGTGGTATTGCGTTTTTCCCGGGCCATTATCATCAAGACCATGACCGGTTCCGTGGAGCGCACCCGCTGGTGGCAGGCCGGCGAGTTGATCTTCGAAGGCGCTGAAGTGGAGGGCGATCTTCCCGATATGCCCGGAATCTGTGACGGCGGCGACGTGGGAGAGAATATCTACACCTACCGCGATATGATCCCGGTCCAACTTGAGAGCAGGGGTCGAGCGCACTGCGATCTGCGATTCAGGGACAGTGACAAAAAACTGGTTGTCCAGGCAGAAGCGGTCAAGTTGGTGATGGAGGACAGGCCTCACTACATCGAGCATATCCGCCCGGAGTGATATCGCCGCTACGCGTATCAATAGAACCCTATCACTCCAAACGAATCCCGGGCGCTGTCATATTATTACCGTCTGACTAGGCGCACCGGTTACCCGAAGAGAGATGGCCATAACACCCCCCTCAGCCCTGATTCTGGATATGGATGGCGTGCTCTATCACGGCGACAGTGCCATTGATGGTGCGATCGACTTCATGAGATCAGTGGAAAACCGCCCCCATCTCTTTCTGACCAACAATCCCATCAAGATCCCGGAGCAGGTGGCGGATAAACTGGAGCAGATCGGTTTTCGCCGGCCTGCCCTGGAGCAAGTACTCACATCCGCGGAAGCCACGGCACACTACCTGGCATCCAAAAAATCCGGATTTCTTTTTTTTGCCGTAGGGGCTGAGGGTTTGCACCAGGCCCTGTCGGAGACCGGTCGCCCCGATGCTGAAGATGCGGATTTCGTGGTGGTCGGGGAAGGACCGGGGCTGGACTTCGACAGCCTGACCTGCGGCATCAACCTTGTACTCAAAAAAGGGGCGAAACTGGTTTCCACCAATCCCGACAACAATGTGGATGCTACGCATAACGGCTCCCATAGCGTGTTACCCGGTGGTGGAGCGCTGGTTGCCCCTTTCATCGTGTCCACCGGGGTACAGCCAATAACCATCGGTAAGCCCCAGCCCTTGCTTTACGAGATGGCCATGAGCCGACTCGGCGTTACAGCAGAAGAGTGCCTGATGATCGGTGATCGGCCCGATACCGACATTGCTGGAGCGGCGGCACTCGGGATGCAAACAGCCCTGGTACGTACCGGTCGCTTTGCTCCTGGAGAAGACTGGCCGGCAGCCCTGCCCAGGCCGGACTGGGATGTATCCAGTCTTGGTGACCTGGTGCAAGCGTTTGAGCGTTCATTTCCTGGCTGGTTCAGCTAAACACTGGCAGCACTGGGTTGAATAAGCGGCCTGTCTGAAACCGGTAAGCTGTTTACCTCGCCATTCCCGACATGGGCACTTAAAAGATCATCAAGCCCATGAACTCGACCTTGTTGGCGTTCGTAATCCTGTCTAGTCTGATGTATGGGGCAAAAGTTATTTGTCGTTTTCGGTTTTAGGCGCGCCATGCTGTGATGGACAGATCCCTGATATGCGATGAAAGCAACCCGGCTTTTGATTCCATTGCCGGGCTTATCACTGCCAGAAGCGGCATTGTGATAGCCAGCAGAGAGAGGCAATGGCTCTGTCTCATTATCAAAGATCGCATTGGAAAAAATGGTCTTGATTCCATAGCTGATTATGATCGGCTACTGCAAGGTATCCGTCCCGATAACAGGGAATGGTTGGAGTTGCTCCATCAACTCATAATCGGTGAAACCTATTTTTTTCGCGACAGGGGCCAGACGGACCTGCTTAAAGATCATCTCCTGCCGCAATTGATTGACCGAAACAGGTTGCGTCGCGAACTGCGTATCTGGAGCGCCGGATGCTCAACCGGGGAAGAGCTTTATTCCATTGCCATTCTGCTTTCTCAGATCCTTCAAACCCCAGAGGATTGGCTCCTTCTCCTGCTTGGAACCAACATCAACCACCGGGCATTGGAAAAGGCTGAATCCGGAATATTTGGTGACTGGTCCTTTCGAAATACAGATCCATTGCTGAAGCAGCGTTACTTCAGGCGCAAGCACCGGTCCTAGCATATCGTAAACGATATAAAGGAGATGGTCTCTTTTGCTCATCACAACATTGTGGCAGACGATTTCCCGGATCGAGGAAGCATGCTGCACGATATGGACCTGATCATCTGCAGGAATGTCTTCATCTATTTTTCACGTAAAACCACCGGCGTGTTGTTGCCCGAGTTTGCCGGGACCCTCAGAAAAGACGGCTACCTGTTGACCGGGCATAATGAGTTGCAGGGACAAACGGTTGAGGGGCTGCAAATAAAAGGGCTCCCCGGTTCGTTTGTACATCAACGTACCTCTGAACCGGAGATAAGAAAACCTGTAACCCGACCTGCAATCACTCAGCCTGTGTACACAAAAAACCGGGCCTAAGCAAAGACGTCATAGCACAGCCCAGAAGCAAAACTGTGACGGAAAAGCCTGAAACAGAAGTATCGATATTCGAAAAGGCTGACAGGTTGTTCCAGAACAGAAGTTATTCCGAAGCAATCAGCCTGCTTCAGGTAATAAATAAAAATGATGCCGACTATTTCGATGCTCAACATTTATTAAGTCGGGCATTGGCTAACCTGGGGCGATACAACGAGGCTAGTGGGTCACGCGTAAAGTTAACAA
>NZ_MPRJ01000092.1 GCF_002020805.1 Solemya velesiana gill symbiont
CGGCGGAATACGAAAAGCAGTATTATGACAATATGGATGGGTCTGCCATGGTGGCATGACTCAAACTAAACACCCTCCGGTTTTCCCGGGGCGATTCATCCAGGTAGGGCAGGATCGCTTGTTTCGCTCCATGGTCGAGGGCGGAGAGCGGCTCGTCCATCAGTAACAATCTAGGAGAGGTGAGCAGGGCGCGTGCGATGGCCACCCGCTGTCGTTCACCTCCTGACAATCTGGATGCGGCTCTCTCCAGCAAAGGGTCTATACTCAGCAGTTCCACTGCATTGTCGAACTTTATTTTGCGTTCTCTGGCAGGGATCTGACGCCATCCATACTCCAGGTTCTGTTTCACTGACAGGTGGGGAAAGAGACTCGCCTCCTGAAAAACATATCCAAGTGGCCGCTTGTGTGTCGGCAGGAAACGTTTTGCCTCCTGCCAGACTTCACCGTTGATCTTCACGGTGCCGTGATCCGCTCTTATGAGTCCTGCGATGGACCGAAGAACACTGGTCTTGCCGGAACCGGAGTGGCCGAACAGGGCGGTCACACCCGTTGCCGGTGTGCTGAACATTACCTCTAATCTGAAATCGCCCAGGTTGTGAGCGAGGGAGACTTCGATGTCACTCATGGGCCGCCTCTCCTCAGCCGCTTCTCGATGAGATACATGGACAGTACTACCAGGAAAGAGAAGAGCAGCATGCCACCGGACAGCCAGTGCGCTTGGGTGTATTCAAGCGACTCGACATGGTCGTAAATGGCCACGGAGAGCACTTTGGTCTCGCCGGGGATGTTGCCGCCGATCATCAGGATGACACCGAATTCACCCACGGTATGGGCAAATCCGAGAACAGAGCCGGTGAGAAATCCGGGGCGTGCAAGCGGAATTGCGATATCGAAGAATCGCTTCAGAGATGATGATCGCAGGGTCGCTGCTACCTCCAGGGGACGCTCACCCATGGATTCGAAGGCGTTGCGAATGGGCTGCACTACGAATGGCAGTGAGTAGATGACGGAACCCACGACCAATCCGGCAAATGTGAAGGGCAGGGTGCCCAGCCCCAGGCTCTTGGTGAACTGCCCAGTGAGACCGTCAGGTCCAAGCATGATCAGAAGGTAGAATCCCAGGACCGTCGGTGGCAGCACCAGAGGGAGGGCGACCAGGCTGCCGATCAGTTCTTTCCACCAGGATCTGGAGGTTGCAAGCCACCAGGCCAGTGGTGTTCCCACCACGAGAAGTATGGCTGTTGTCGTTGTGGCGAGTCTCAGTGTCAGCCAAACAGCCTGCCAATCAATCTCCATATCTCTTCGTTTACTCGTCTCGTCTTTCAACCAGTTCCGGGTCGGCTGTTATTTCACGGTAGATCTCGATTCTTGCGCCCTCTTCAACAGGTGCATCCAGTTTCGTCACCTTGCCGAAGATGCCCACCATCTGTTTTTCCAGGTCGATGTCGGGGAATTGCTCCAGCATGCCGGAGTGCTGGATCACTTCGAGCACAGTACTGCCATCTGGTACTTCCAGTTTCAGCCAGACCTGTTTGAGTCGGTCTGCATAAGCCACACCAATATTCATGTCAGCGAACCTCTAGGTGGGTTCGGCTGCAGCCGAATCTTCCGGTTTTGAAGCAAGCCTCTTACGTTCGTCGAGAACACGGTCCACAAACCGTTTACCAGCCAGCAGAAAGCCAAGTACGATAAAGCCGCCCGGCGGAAGGATGATCAGCAGGAAACCCTTGTAGTCCTGGATCAGGATCAACTCCATGAAAGAGGCCCATGAACCGAGCAGCATGGCGGCGTTGGCAAATAGGGTGCCGCTGCCAAGCACCTCTCTCGCCGCACCCAGCAGCACGAGCACCAGGGTGAAACCAGCGCCCATCATCAAGCCGTCGAACAGGGAAGGGAGCATGTTATTGCGCGATGCGAAGGATTCCGCGCGGCCCAGGATGGCGCAGTTGGTGACGATCAATGGAATAAACAGTCCCAGCACCTTGTGTAGGTCGTGAACCCAGGCGTTCATGAACATATCCACCAGGGTGACCAGTACTGCGATGATCAACACGAAGACAGGAATGCGCACCTGTGGCGTGATGATGCCCCTGAACAGGGAGATCAGAAGGCCAGAAGCGATCATCACCACCGTCGAGGCCAATCCCATACCCAGCCCGTTGCTGGCAGTGCCGGTAACGGCCAGCAGCGGACAGAGTCCAAGGGTCTGGGCAAAGACGATGTTGTTGTCCCAGATGCCGTCTTTGGCAATGCGCCCGTAGTTACTACTCATCGTTGTTCACCCCGCTGCGAGCCACGGTATCGGTATTGGTTACGGGAGGTTGGAGCAGTGCTGCACTGTTCTCCTTGTAGAAGACCAGTCCGTTTTCGATCGCCTTCAATACCGCACGGGGTGTGATAGTGGCGCCACTGAAAGCATCGAACTGTCCGCCGTCTTTCTTCACCTTCCACTTCTCCCGGGGAGGATTGCCCAGGGAGAGCCCGTTGAAATCGAGAATCCAGTCATCCTTCCTCACCTCGATCTTGTCGCCCAGGCCCGGTGTTTCGGCGTGGGATAGCACCCGTACGCCGAGCACCTTGCCCTGGGCATCCAGTCCCATGATCAAACGTATCTCGCCGGCATAACCCTGGCTGCTCATCTCGTAAGCCATGGCACTGACCTGCTTGCCCCGGGTGCCCCGGTAGATGGTGATGGGGTCACCGGTCGCCCTCTCCAGTTGCAGGGGGTTGTCCAGCAGGTTGTTGTCGTAGTGTTCGGCGGGTACCACCTCTTCCAGGGATGCCAGCAGGTCCTCTTTCTGGCGCTCCAGGATCACATCCTTGGTGGCCATGTTGCCCGCCACCAGCATCACGGTGGCCAGGATGGAGAATCCGCCCAGGAGCATCGCCTGGTAACCGATGCGTTTACGGTATTGGGGTTCGACCGGTGTACCCATCAGGCTTCCCCTCCCTTTTCTGCGTAACTCAGGGGTTCGCCCTTTCTGGTGCGGCCATAGATGCGCGGTTTGAAATAGTGATCAATCAACGGCGTGCAGGCATTCATCAGCATCACGGCGAAGGCCACCCCCTCGGGGTAGCCGGCAAAGGTGCGGATTACGTAAACCAGCAATCCGCAGCCGGCTCCAAAGATCAGTTGCCCACGGACCGAGACGGGTGAAGTGACCAGTTCGGTGGCGATGAAGAAAGCGCCAAGAATGGCGGCACCCGACATCAGGTGGGTCAATGGTCCCACGTAAGTGTCCGGATCAACCAGGTTAAAGATCCCTGCGCAAAGGGCGAGGGTGCCCAGCATGGCGAGAGGGATGTGCCAGGTGATCACACGCTTGTAGATCAGGAACAGGCCACTCAACAGGAGCAGCAGTGCCGAGGTTTCACCCAAGCTGCCGGCGGCGTTGCCCAGGGTGAGTTGCCATAGTGTATCGGCATCGCCAGCGGCCTGGTCTATGGTCAGGCCACGGCTCAGTTCTGTTTTGTAATGGCCCAGCGTGGTTGCGCTGCTGATGGCGTCGAGTTGGCCTGAACTGCCGAAGGTGATGGAAAGGCTCTCCAGAAACCCGGGGGCCTGGGCAGAGAATAGGGGCACTGGAGGATTGAACAGGGTCATCTCCAGAGGAAAGGAGATCAGCAGTGCCACACGCGCCACCATGGCCGGGTTGAAAAGGTTCTGTCCGATGCCTCCGAATACCTGCTTGCCTATAACAATGGCAAGCAGTGCGCCCACTACGCCGATCCACCAGGGAGCCCAGGGGGGGAGTGTAAGGGCCAGCAGCCAACCGGTGAGCAGCGCGGAGCCATCGAGAAGAAAGGGGCGGGGAGGTCGCCCCGAAATTTGCAGTGAGACTGCCTCTGCAAGAACCGCAGCGAGCAGCGTTACGGTAAAAAGGAAGATCGCTGGCCAGCCGAACAGGTAGAGGCTGAGCAGCGTGGCGGGCAGTAGCGCGAGCATCACCAGTATCATGGTGCGGCTGACGCTCGTGGGCGCATGGGTATAGGGTCCTGGTATTAGTGGGTCTTCTCTCATGCCTGGGCCTCTGCTGCGGCCGCCGCCTCAGCTTCACGTTGCTTCTTTTCCTCCATCTCCTTTTTGCGTTTCATCATCGCCTCGCGCTTTGCTTTCTTGGTGGCTTCCATGCGTACCGTGCGTGCCTCTGCGAGGCGCTTGATCTCACCCTGTTTGTGCTGTGTGCGCTGTCTCGATGCGAGCTCGCCTTTCGCAAAGTTGAAGTACTGCACCAGGGGTATGTGGGAGGGGCATACATAGGAGCAGGAGCCGCACGCGATGCAGTCGAGCAGGCCCAGGGAGACCGAGTTGTCGAGGCCGCCAGCGCGGATGTTGGCTGCCATCTCCAGGGGCACCAGTCCACAGGGGCAGGCCTGTACGCAACTTGCACAGCGGATACAGGGCATCTCGGGGGCAGCCTGGATCTCGATGTCAGTCAACGCCAGAAGCCCGTTGCTACCCTTGACTGCGGGAACCCTTGTGCTGGGTAGAGGCTGGCCCATCATTGGACCACCACTGATCAGCCTGGCGGGTTCCTGCCTGTATCCGCCGCAATACTCGATGAGACTCTCCAGTGGCGTTCCCAGGGGAACGCGAAGGTTGCGGGGATTGCAGATCGCGTTGCCACTGACTGTCATCACACGGGATATCAGTGGTCGTCCATGACGCAGGGCATCGTGTACCGCGAGGGCCGTAGCTACGTTGTGTACCACGATACCGATGTCGGCGGTCAATCCCCTGGCCGGTGTCTCCTGTCCGGTCAGTGTCTGTACCAGGTGTTTTTCTGATCCCATGGGATAGCGGGTCGGTAGGCCTACCATTGTGATGTTCGGGTGGCCCCTGGATGCCTGCTTGATGGCTGCCTGGGCCATTGGCTTGTTGTTCTCGATGGCAAACAGCACCTTCTCTACGCTCAGGGCGCATGCCATCAGTGCCACGCCGTCGAGTATCTCTTCAGGCTGTTCACGCATCAGACGGTCGTCGCAGGTCAGGTAGGGCTCGCACTCCGCACCGTTTATGATCAGCGTATTTAGCTCGTAGCGCTTGCGCAGGTTGAGCTTCACAGCAGACGGAAAGGTCGCGCCACCCATGCCCACGATACCGGCCTGTGCCACTCGTTGGGCGATCTCTTCCGGTGATAAAGTGAACGGTTCTGTAGCCGGCTCAGGAATATCTCCCCACTCGTCGTTGCCGTCGGGCTTGAGGGTGATGGTCCTGACTGAAAGGCCCGAGGCGTGGTGCGCCGGGTAGCCGCCCACGCCCATGATGCGCCCTGAAGTAGGTGCATGTACGGGTGCGGAGATGGCACCCTGGCTTCTGGCCAGCAGTTGTCCCTTTTTCACCAGTTCGCCGCGTCTGACCAGAGGATTGGCCGGTGCGCCGATGTGCTGTTGCAATGGAATATGCAGCAAATCCGGCATGGGTAGGTTTTCTATGGGCTGCTCAGCACTCAGCGACTTGCGGTCGTCAGGATGAACGCCACCGCGAATCTTGAACAGCTTGATCAACTTCCCGCTACTCATGTCAGGCCGCTTTGGCCGGTTCCGGCCAGTACCAGGTTTGCAGGGTGTGTTTCACCGGGCGCATCTCTATACATTCTGTTGGACAGACGTCGAAGCATTTCTCGCAACCGGTGCAGGCATCGGAAAATACCGCGTGGATCTGTTTCGGGCCACCGAGAATGGCGTCGGTTGGGCAGCGCTTGAAACACTTTGTGCAACCAATGCAAAGGTTCTCATGTACGTAGGCGATCATTGGTGTTTTCTCTTCCACGCCGGAAAGATCGACACTCACACCGAGCTTCTCTGCAAGTGTCTCAACCAGCGCCTTTCCGCCGGGAGGACACATGGTGACGGGTGCCTCGCCGTTGGCTACCGCTTCGGCTGCAGGTGTGCAGCCGGGATAGCCGCATTGACCGCATTGGGATCCGGGGAGCAGTTCTTCGATCTCGGCAACCAGCGGGTTGCCCTCCACGGCCAGGTATTTGGCCGCAACACCCAGCATGGTTCCCATGGCGATTCCCAATGCGGTGATGATCAATATGGCGGCGGTCATTTATCAAGCACTCCTCAATTTGGTGTCAGTCCTGCAAAGCCCATGAAGGCTAGTGACATCAGGCCCGCAACGACATAGGCGATGGGTGCGCCTGCAAATGCGGCAGGTACGTTAGCCAGGGCGAGCCGCTCTCTAAGGCCGGCGAACATCACCAGTACCAGTGTGAAACCCATGGCGGAGCCGAAGCCGTAGAGCAGGCTCTCAAGGAAACTGTTCTCCTGTTGCACATTGAGCAGCGCGACACCGAGCACGGCGCAGTTGGTGGTGATCAGGGGCAGGAAGATGCCCAGCACCTGGTAGAGGGCGGGGGATGTTTTGCGTACTGCCATCTCGGTGAACTGCACCACCACCGCAATCACCAGGATAAAGGTGAGGATGCGCAGGAATCCCAGGTCAAGGGGAGTGAGGACGTAGTGCTCCAACAGCCATCCTGCAAAAGCGGCCAGGGTCAGAACGAAGGTGGTGGCAAGTCCCATGCCGAGCGCGGAGTCCAGCTTGTTGGACACGCCGATCAGGGGGCAGAGCCCCAGGAACTT
This sequence comes from Solemya velesiana gill symbiont, assembly GCF_002020805.1. GTDB lineage: Bacteria > Pseudomonadota > Gammaproteobacteria > Chromatiales > Chromatiaceae > Sedimenticola_A. The sequence continues at coordinate 6,592 of NZ_MPRJ01000092.1, forward strand.
GACCAGCACCACGTTGTTGGTCAATGCGGTGGAGAGGATGATGAGGAAATATTCCATTTGATCCATCGTTTGCGGTTTCGATGGAATCCTTTCAACAAGAAATATGCCAAACAGCGGGCGTTTATTCCCATGTAACCCTTCACTCTCCTGTTCAGGGAGGCTATGGCACTGAAATGAAAGACGAAATTTTCCAGGACAGTACAGCTGGAATGGGGGTGGGTTACCGGGAGAGAGAAGTGATCGAAGTGCCGGATGCTACGGAATTGTAGGGTTCAATACATTCCTTTACTTCCTGTCTGTCACGTTAACTACAAGATTTTGCTTTGTCCTCTTTTTAAACCCAACAACAGTTCATCTCTGTGCATGGTACGGCTTTTGCACAACTAGGAAGCATGTTTTGTTTTTTACGATTTGCAATCGGAGTTAGTCGGTAATGATTCAGCGCAATACCACCTTAGCCAATGGCGAAATAATCGATGCTATCAGCCGCTTTCTGGAGGCGCCGCCGGAAGGGACGCCGGCAGAGATCATCGAGGCTTTCGACATGGCCGGTACACGGGAGTTTTTGCCACCCAAGCTTTTTCTGGAGACGGTGGAACAGGCCCCCGTGGCGATTTCAATTACCGACCCTACTGCCCGTATTCTCTATGTAAATTCAGCATTTGAGCAGCTCACCGGCTACATGAGAGACGATGTGATCGGTCAGAACGAATCGGTGCTCTCAAGCAAGTCGACCCCTCTTTCCGTCTACCAGGATCTGTGGGAGACCATCCAGAATCAGCGTGTCTGGCACGGCACCCTGGTGAATCACCGCAAGAGCCATGAGGAGTACTTGGCCGAACTGGTAATTTCTCCGGTGCTCAATCCCAAGGGCCAGATCGCCTATTACCTTGGTATGCACCGGGATATTACAGAGATGCACCAACTTGAACAGCGGCTCAAGTTCCAGAAGGAGCTGACCGAAGCCGCCCTGAATGCCGCTCCCATGGTGGTTGCCATGGTTGGATCCGACAGAAAGGTGCTGATGGACAACCACGCCTACAAGGCCCTGCTTGGGGACTTCAGGGGTGTTGAGCCCACGACGCTCTTTCTGAATGCCCTGGAGCAGCAACTCGGTTTCGATCTAAGCAATGTATGCCAGGTGGGTGAGGGCTTCGGCAATATCGATGTGCGACTGGATCCGCCCGGAGGCGCATCCCCCCGCTGGTTCTCCTGCTCTGGCGTGCGGGTTGCCGAACTGGACGAGGCGGCAAACAACTACTTCAAGCGGTCGAATAAGGCGCGTTGCTGCCTGCTGCTGATCGCCAACGAGGTGACCTCCAGCCGTCGGCGTATCAATGAAGCTCGGCTAAACATGATTCGCGCCAACATGGCGGAACAGCAGATGGTGCAGACTATGCGGGAAGCCATCTCTGGTGCAATCTTCAAACTCCAGGTCCCGCTTAACGTGATCAAGGCCGCATTGGCGATGCCGGATAGTGGTGGGGAAAAGAGCAGCCTGCGCGATGTTCTTCGACAGGCGCTCGAGAGCGGTAACGAGGCGATGGACAGTCTGCATAGTTCATTGCCGAGTCCCACCATGGAGCAGACCTATACGGTCAATATCAACGAGATCGTGCACGAGGTGATCAAGCTCACCACGGAGAAACTGTTGGCGTCCGGCGTTGTTGTCGATTGGCGTCCGACAGCGGTGCTGCCGTCGATTATGGGCAGGGAAAATGTACTGCGTGGACTGTTTAAATATCTCATCGACAATGCGGTTGAGGCGGTCAACGAGGCCGGGAGACCCTATCGTGAGATACGTATCGAGACCCGCGAAGAGAATCAAGAACTGGTCGTTGAGGTGATGGACAACGGCCCGGGTGTTCAGCAAAGCCAACGCATCAAAGCGTTCGAACCCTTTTTCTGCGGATGGACCCATACAGGTGAACACGCAGGGATGGGATTGACCATGGCCCAGGAGGTTGCAATCGGTCACGGCGGTAGTGTCGAGATCGACCCTGATTTCCTTGGTGGCTGCCGCGTATTCGTCAGGCTTCCCGTCAATGGCGCGGAAGGAGATCGATGAGATGACCCCGAGTGATGCAAACAGTATGGTGTATATGGAAAGCAGGCACCGATCGTTCCTGGAGAGTGAACTGGAAAGCCTCTATCTGGTCAGCCAGATCCTAAGCCGTTCTCTAAATTTCCGCGAGACGCTTAGCGAAGTGCTTAACGTTCTGAATGATGCGGGCAGCATGCGCCATGGCATGATCAGCCTGCTGGATGAAACCAGTGGTGATTTGCTGGTTACGGCACTGCACGAGAATCCGGAGCCGCTCAATGCAACCCGTTATAAGCCTGGTGAAGGTGTTGTAGGTGCCATCATGGAGAGTGGCGAACCCCTGGTGGTGGAGCGGATCTCTGAAGAGGACCGGTTTCTCGACAGACTGGGTGTCTATGAATCAGACCTGCCATTCATCGGTGTGCCGATCCAGATCGGAGATCAGACGACAGGCGTATTGGCAGCCCAGCCATCGGATGAAGTCAGTGCCTTGGCCATGCATCGGCGTTTTCTGCAGATGGTTGCCAATCTCGTTGGTCAGAGCGTACGCCTTGCGAAAAAGGTCGAAGACGAACAACTGGCCCTTAAGAGCGAGTGTGACTCCCTGCGACGCAAGGTGCGCGGTGAGCACGGTTTCTCAAACATGGTCGGTCACACCCCAAGCATGCGCCTGGTATTCGACCAGGTGCGCCAGGTAGCCAAGTGGAACACAACGGTACTAATCCGCGGCGAGTCCGGTACTGGTAAGGAACTCATTGCCAATGCAATCCACTACAACTCCCCCCGATCGAATGGTCCCTTTATCAAACTCAACTGTGCCGCACTGCCGGATACCTTGCTTGAATCCGAACTGTTCGGTCACGAGAAAGGGGCATTTACCGGCGCGGTGAGTCAGCGCAAGGGGCGCTTCGAGCAGGCACATGGCGGCACCATCTTCCTCGATGAGATCGGCGAGATCTCACCTGCTTTTCAGGCAAAGCTGTTGCGTGTATTGCAGGAGGGCGAGTTCGAAAGGGTAGGCGGTGTAAAGACCCAGGCGGTGGACGTACGTGTTGTGGCTGCCACCAACAAGGATCTGGAGACGGAAGTGCAGGAGGGAAGCTTTCGCGAAGACCTCTACTACCGTCTCAACGTGATGCCCATCAATACACCACCGCTCAGGGAGCGTAGCGAGGATATTCCGGACCTGGCCCGTTTCCTGGTTACCAAGATTGCAAAGAGCCAGGGTCGCGGGTTGGAGGTTGAAGATTCTGCCCTGGGGTCACTCATGCGCTACGACTGGCCAGGAAATGTGCGTGAACTGGAGAACTGCCTAGAGCGCGCTGCAGTTATGAGCGGTGACGGCAGGATCGACAAGAATGCGATAAATCTCACTGGGCTTCAGAGCGGTCCTACTCAGGCTGTCACACTCTCCACCGTCAACAGTGTTGATATCGACGATCCAGAACTTGATGAACGCGAGCGAGTTATCGCAGCGTTGGAACAGGCCGGATGGGTACAGGCCAAGGCGGCACGCCTGCTGGGCATGACCCCCCGCCAGATCGGTTATCGTATCCAGACCCTGAATATCAAGGTCAGGCAGATCTGATAACTTAAGGCAACTCTGTTGAATTGCGCCCAAAACTGACCCACCTACCCCCATAATTTGCATCGAATTTTGACCCACGTACAACTCTACCTGCATCAAGGCTTTGCAGGAG
>NZ_MPRJ01000093.1 GCF_002020805.1 Solemya velesiana gill symbiont
ACCGCCAAAGAGCAATCGCATATCCCCATGGGAATATGATAAGGCCATGTACAAAAAACGGAATGAGGTAAAAAGGCTGTTTCGGAGATTGAAAGGCTTAGAAGGATTTTTTCACGCTTTGATAAATTGGATGTCGTATTTTTGTTTTTATTCAGTTCGCGCTGATCGTTGATACCTTGATTAGTGTTAACAGGCCCTAGGCTGCATAGCGTTTCTTGTCATGCCGGAATACGACGAAACTTGGGCTGGTATTCTTTATCAGTCCACGCAGAAATCGAATCAGGTGCTTGACCTGCATGGCGCCTTGGTAGAGCTGAAAATGGATCTTGCCTTGAGCGGTAATGGCGTCAAGAGGCTAAAGGGGGTTAGGCCGTTGCGTGTCACAAAGCTCGTAAGCCGAGTGCGGGATTTGGTTAATGTGTTCGAAAGGCGGTTCCCAAGCATTTTCCTCGTTTATCCAGTTCTGCAAGGGGATGACCATTGGCAGATGGCCGTTCGGGCGATACCAAGAGTCAATGCTCCAGGGAAGCCTGCTTTCCGTATCGGTTATTACGGCCGTCCAGTGAACTTCGGTGATAATCCAAGGAAGGCGCATTTTGGGCTTTGAGATCATCCACCCGGGCAGTTCCCCGGTATCGCGGAGGATATGCAGATAAGTCGTGGTGTTGCTGGAATTATCGATACAATCCGTCCGCCCCTCAACGTCCTCTTCAAAATCATTAATGGAAAGATCGTTGGCTAACAACGGCTGATACTTTTCTGCCAACCGTTCCATTTGCCAGATGCCTATGCGTACGCGTTGCAATCTTTCGTAAATATTCGAGCCCGAGCAAATCGCCATGCGTTTTTTCACGAGAGCTATATCGTCAGCTGTGAAGGTGACGGTCTGTCTGCTCGCACACGACCAGTTAAAACAGATACGCAGTGTCACGGATCCGTCCGGGGCGATCACGTACTCAGGTGCAAGTGGAGACGTAACAGATCCGCTGGCGATATCAAGAGAAGCGGGGTGCAACGAGGTGGCGCCACCCATCCCGGTGTAACCGGCGAGCATGACGAATAAAACGATTACGACGGTTCGGGAGAGCTTGGCAGGCATTGCAATGGCGTACCAGGTTTGCTCCATAGTAAACCTTAAGACCTTGATTTTATGGCATAACTCATTACATGCAGCATGGTTTTTGCGGCGATTCGATCGATCTCGTGCAGCATATACAGGCGACATGTGCATCTTGGTCTGCAAACAGGCGTCGGAATTGCTCGAGATATGGTATGCACGGCAAATGAAAACCGTTTTTTCTGCGACAACTACGATAAAGTCGCCTGGTAATTAAAGCACGACAAAATCGCTTGGTGTAAACGCATTGTCAAATGAGAGTTTCGGCATGATCTGACAAAGCGGCCTTTTACCGGCTGGGCCAGCCGGTCTCTTCGCTGATACCTGCCATTATGGCAGGTCGAACTCAATTACTACGAGGTTTGGCAACGCGCAGAGGCATCAGTTCAAAGTGTCATGTTGGCGTCGAGTCAAACTTCCCGGAATCGAATACGATCGAAACCGGGAAGCGAAGCACTATCAACCGCGATCGGGTTTAGGCTCAAGAACCGGCTCTGGGGCTGGTGGTGCCGGCTCGGGTGTTGGCTCAACAGTCGGCTCCGGTGCTGGTGGCGGCGGCTCATGTTTCATGGTGTTACAACCCGCGAGTCCTCCCAGTATCACCGCAACAGCCATAATGGTAAGAGGGAGTTTATATAGATTTTTCATTTGTCACTACCTGTGTTTAAGTGTTGGAATATCATGTAATTTAGAGCACGGTAACGGTGTATATGCATGGCAGCCAACACCCTTCAAACAAAACCGTCCATCCTTCCACTGAACAATATCCAAGTTTTATATCTTGCTGTCAACGGTAAAAGGGATCCAGCCTGACCATGAAGCGTGACCCGGGGAAGGGCTCTGGTCAACCAACTTCATGAAATCGTTGGGCGCAAGCCCCGCCGCTGCGAAGATACGTTGCCCTTGATGCAGTGAGCCTGTTCAAGCAGGTGGAACAGGATGGATGTCGATATGTTGTAAGGCAGGTTGCCCACAAGCCGTAGCGGCTTTCCGTCTTCAGACAGTTGGCAGAAATCGAACTTCGTTGCATCGGCATTATAGGCATGTATCTTACCCAGATCGGTGCACATTTCAGCCAGTGGGTGGAGCAGATCCCGGTCGAGCTCTACCGCCTCAAGCCTGCCAATCGCTTTAAGAAGCTCTTTCGTAATAGCGCCCTGACCGGGCCCGAACTCTACCATATGACCTCCCTCTTTGGGGGATATGCTGCTGACAATACGGCGGATGATTCCCTGCTCATGTAGGAAGTTTTGGCCAAACCTTTTCCTGGCCTTGTGTACTGGAGGGATACTCATTATGAATTAAGTCTGCTTTGGGCAAATTGGAGCTTGCTGCTATATAGAGGTCAAGCCGTCTTCACCTTGTTACGACCGGCAGCCTTGGCGGCGTACATAGCCGAATCCGCCGCATCCACTAAATCCTGTGCAGACTGTGCATGCTCCGGATAAGCAGCGACGCCGATGCTTGCACTCAGCTTAAGTGCTTTACTGCCGCCTATTCGAAAGTTGTATTCAGAAATCCGGGAACGCAGCCGTTCTGCCAACTCCCGTGCATTAACGAGACCGGTTTCCGGAAGAATGGCAGTAAACTCCTCTCCGCCATAACGCGCAATAAAGTCCGTCTTGCGAATGGTTTTCTCCAGAATCTGCGCGGTATCACGGAGTACCCTATCTCCTGCACTGTGGCCAAAGCTATCATTGACACGTTTAAAGTGGTCAATATCAAGCATGAAAATCGATAGAGTCAGATCATATCTTTCAGCCCTGTCCATTTCCTCACGGATTCTTTCCTGAAACACCTGGCGGTTATACGCGCCGGTCAATGCATCATGGCTGGCAAGATGCCTCAATCTATCCTCCATGCGCTTCCTGTCTGTTATGTCGCGATCCACTCCCCTGTAACCAATGACCTCTCCATGTTCATTGAAAAAAGGAGCACCGCTTGTCTCAAGGATGACACGCCTTCCATCCTTGTGGAGATTGACGTTTTCAATCCTCGTGATTAATGCGGCACGTTTTTTCCACTCGTTAAACGCTGCTAACAGTTTTTTACCCTCTTTTTCAGGCATCATTTCAAATGGGGTACGCCCAATCATCTCTTCTGGCTTGTAACCCAATATCGATTCAACCTGCGGACTGGAATACCTGAAAGCCCCGTTGCTATCAACTTCCCATATCCAGTCATTGGTGGATTCCACCAGTTGCCTGAATTTTTCTTCACTAAGCCTCAACTCCATGATCAGCTTGTTGAGTTCATCCTGGGATTGCTTCAGCTGCCGCACCATGTCTTCAATACCGATACTGACAGTTTTAAGGCCAGGATGATTTATATCAGCGACGGGGGCATTGAAATCGCCCAGCCCGATACGCCCGAGCGTTTCAGTAAGCGCATCGGCATCTGCCAATAACTGCGCCATGGAACGCCGATACCGGGCCTGCAACTCATTGCGGCTATCGAATAACTTCAGAATCTCTTCCCACAGTGCTTTCTCACCATCAGAGAATTCATCGAGATTGACTTCAGGCATGGGGGTGCCGGGCGTGTCTCCCTCAGTTTCTCCAACAATTCTACCAATCTCTGCATTGCCAGTACTTCTTATGCAATCCGTAAGCTGGAGCCCAATTTTCAGTCCAGTTTTCCGTAGCGTTCCTGTGCCTCCACCACGTATTCATGAATGCGCGATGTGTGCCCCATGACAAATATGCACTGGTCATCACCGTTTGCCCGACAGGTGATTTCACGAGCGGCCAACTCGACACCGAAGGCCACTTGGCACCAGCCTGAGGAGTACCCCGCGTTCATCAGGCAGACTGGCCGGTCTGTCTCTATCTTCTCCCGCATGTAGGCGTCGGCTTCGAAGGAGTAAGGATGATCATAGATAAGGTAGTAATTTTCATCTGTAGTCGGTGCCGACTCAGGGAAGATGTCCACATATGCCCAGCCTACGAAGGCGAAGTGGACCGGACCGGCAGATAGCGCCGCCGGACCACGCTCCAGCATCAGTTTCTCCATGAAGAATTCAGCGTCCTTTATGCCAGCAGCCCGCCCCAGGCTGTACGCCAGCTTCTCGGCCGCAATCCGTCCGTACTCCTCTTCCAGGATCTTGCGGAGTTGCACACTGAAAGTGGCGGCCCGGGCAAGAATATACCGCTCGCCGCTGATAGTGAGTGTTCCAGTTTCAGGCTTGCGCTCTAAAGAAGAAAAGAAGCCTTCCATCTGCTTCTCAGCTTCCAGAAAAAGCGGCTCGAAAGGTTCGGGGCAGGACACAGTCTTCGGCTTATTACACATGGCCGACAAGCCTCCGTAGAGTTTTTGTTGTTGCTACTCTAAGTAAACACCATTTCAAGCAGAATGTAAGTGAGCGAGGGGCCTGGGTTCCCAAGCGCCAATTACTCCTCTGCTATACTTGAAAAGTACGCGCCACAGCAGGTTCTTTTTTCCATGGAAATCACTTCCCTCACCTTGCATCCGTATCAAGGTCAGCTCAGCAACAGCACCGGCAAGGGAACCGCCCAGGAAAACAGCAAAGGAAAGACGGCAACAGAAGAGACCGGAAACGGACTCGAAAAAGAGCGCCTCACCACCCAGGAGCAGACACAGGTGCGCAAACTGCAGCGCCGGGACCGGGAGGCGCGCGCCCACGAGCAGGCCCACATCGCCGCGGGCGGCGGCGTAGTGAGAGGCGGTGCCAGTTTTCAATACACACGCGGACCTGATGGCAAACTCTACGCCGCGGGCGGCGAGGTGGCCATCGACACCAGCGGGGTCCGGGGCAATCCCCAGGCGACCGCACTGAAGGCCGAAACCATCAAGCGTGCGGCGCTGGCCCCCGCTAATCCATCAAGCCAGGATCTTCAGGTTGCCGCGGCTGCCACCCTCATGGCCGCAACGGCGCGTGCCGAGATTCGGGTGGAAGCGCGCGAAGAGCTGAAAGAAGCGACTGAAGCCAACAGTCCAGGCACTCCCGGCAACAGTCTCCAGCAGAAGCTATCGGAAAGTGGCGCCCTTGAAGATGAAGAGAAGCGTGGCGCAATAGATACTTTCGTTTAAAAAAACCAGCTGCATTGATAAACGCACAACTCAGTCGGCAGGCTCCAGCCTCACCAGTTGACCATCGGACGCATCGGTAAGCAGGTAGATATAGCCATCGGGACTGTTCCGCACATCGCGAATACGCCCCAGTTGCCCCTTGAGCAGACGCTCCTCTTTCAGCACCTTTTCACCGTCCGTCTCGAGACGCACCAGCAACTGGAACTTGAGGGAGCCGACAAACAGGTTACCCCGCCACTGGGGGAACTTGTCACCGTTATAGAACATCATCCCCGAAGGGGCGATGGAGGGTACCCAGTAGTAGATAGGCTGGGCCATACCCGGCTTGTGGGTGCCCTCGCCTACGGGGATACCGATGCCATACTCGGCACCATAACTGATCACCGGCCAACCGTAGTTGGTAGCGGGGGCGATCACGTTAATCTCGTCCCCTCCCTGGGGGCCGTGCTCATGAATCCACAACGCGCCACGGTCCGGATGCAGCACGGCACCCTGGGGGTTGCGATGACCGTAGCTGTAGATCTCGGGACGGGCTCCCGCCGTGTCGACGAACGGATTGTCCCCAGGCACACGGCCATCATCGTACAGGCGAATCACCGAGCCGGCATGATCGCCGAGTTTCTGGGCCCGCTTGCGCTCACCGCGGTCACCTATGGTGATATAGAGATAGCCTGCTCCGTCGAACACCAGCCGCGAGCCGAAGTGTCGGCCGGTACCGCTCTTGGGTTGCAGCTGGAAAAGCAGCTGCCAGTCCACCAGGCGGTTGCCCTGCAGCCGCCCGCGCCCCACTTCGGTACCCGTGCCTCCTATGCCCCGGGCAACATATGCGAGGTAGATCCACCCGTTGTCTGCATAATCGGGATGCAGCGCCACATCCAGCAGACCGCCCTGGCCATGGGCGGCTATTTCAGGCAGTCCCTTCACGGGTTCCGGCAACAGGCGGTTGTTCTCAATCAGCCGCAGACGCCCCGGGCGCTCCGTGACCAGCACCCGGCCATCGGGAAGAAAAGCCATACCCCAGGGATGCTCCAATCCTTTGACCAGGGTCACCGCCTTGAAACCGGCGGCCTGCACATTATGGGGTGTCACGTATAGCGCAGCGAGGATAACAGCGACCAGCAGACTGGCGAACAAAAGGCGTTGCCGTGTGATTAGATCTCTTAACATTCTGACGTCCCCCAACTATTAATCCGGCAACGTATTAGGCCAGCATACCCTGGAATAGTTGCATGGTGACGCAGTGCAGACTGCCGTATTGAAGCACCAATGGACTGCAGTCGATACCGACCACCTCCCTGTCGGGAAAACAGCTGGCCAGTCTCTCCAGCGCAACCGTATCGGCCGGGTCGTTGTAGAGAGGTACCAGCACCGCATCGTTGATTATCAGAAAGTTAGCATAACTGGCGGGAAGCTGATCGCCTTCGGTATTGCGAATCGGCGCGGGTGACGGCAACGCCACCAAACGGTAGGGCTCATCATTGCCATCCCTCAACGCCTTCAGCTCCTCCTCCATGCGCCTGAGTTCGGGATAGTTGATATCATCCGCCTCACCACAGGCCTGGTAAGCAATGGTATGGGAATCGCAGAAGCGCGCCAGGGTATCGATATGGCCATCGGTATCGTCGCCTGCCAGGCCACCATGCTCCAACCACAGAAAGCGGCGGACACCCAACCACTGGCCCAGTTTAGACTCCATGCGCTGTTTCGTGATACCGGGATTTCGGGTCTCGCTGAGCAGGCAGCGGCTGGTGGTCATCAGGGTGCCCTCACCATCGGTCTCGACCCCGCCCCCCTCGAGCACCATGTCGATGGATTCCATGGGAATCACCCCGAACACGCCCTGTCCCTTCAAGGCTGAGGTAATGCTGTTGTCCAGTTCTGCTGGGCACTTCCCGCCCCAGCCGTCGAATGTGAAATTGCACAACCGGGGTACGTTGCCCTGGAGCACTGTGATGGGACCGTGGTCCCGTGCCCAGGTGTCGTTGGAGGGTGAAAGTGCAAGGTGCACCCGGTCCATGTCAACACCCTCGGTTTTCAGCAGCGATTCGATATGCGCCTGGTGGGCTTCGTCGTTGCACACAACGAGCAACCGTTCGCGTTTTGCAACCTCGCGTGCAATGGCCACAAACACCGGCTCCACCCTCCCCAGGTAGGGCGCCCAGTCCCCCTGACCATGGGGCCAGGTCAACATCGCCCCGTCCTGTATCTCCCATTCCGCCGGTAAACGCCGCGCATCAGTCACTACTTTGTCTCTCCAACCGAGCTCATCCAAGCCAAGTTTATCTGAACAGCAAATATACGTACGATAGTGTTCTGCCCCTTGTTACTTTAGTATCCCGCACCACAATCAAAATAAAAACAAGGTGTATCAACATGAACCGCTCGAGCCTTATCGCCCTGGCAGTGCTTTGCCTCGCCCCCTGTATCGCCAGCGCAGAAGAGCACAACGAGGGTGGCACCCTCTACCTGGAGCAGGATTTTCTCTCCCTCGACAACCAGGACAGAAACTACACCCACGGCATGGCAGTCGTATGGTTCGGCAAGCGTGTCACGTCGGATCACTTTCTGACCAACAACGTCCGCAAAAAGATTGATAACGCATGGGGACTGAACGAATCCTTCGATAAAGACCCCTCCCACAGTTTCATGCTCAGCCTCACGGCCTTCACCCCGGAAGAGACCTGACGACCACTGCACCGATTTACGACGATCGCCCCTATGCGTCGCTACTGGGATTTACCAGCAGCAGAACGTCCCTGAGCAACGCTGGAGACAGCTCGCTTAGAACCGGCTTCACTCTCGGCGTTCTGGGTCTGGACCTCGCACGGGAAATTCAGACCTGGCTTCATGACAAGCAGGGCGGCGACCGACCGATGGGCTGGCACAACCAGATCTCCGACGGTGGCGAACCGACATTCCTCTATTCCGTGGAACATCGTGATCTGCTCCTGGATGACTACAAGTCAAAGGTCAACTGGGATCTCACCTTCAGCGCAGGTGCCAATGTCGGCTACTACACCAACGGCTCTGCTGGTTTCGACTTCCGGATGGGCCGCATCGCCACTCCCTTCCACAAACACCAAACCCCCTCTCTCGACCCGTTCAACAAGAAATTCCAACCTCTTGTTAAAGCGAAAAAGGCTGAAAGTGCAAAAAAGGATTGCTACGTCTGGCTGAGATACCGTGCCAACCTCTTCGCCTACAATGCCCTGCTGCAGGGACAGTTCAGGGACAGTCCGGTGACTATCGACTCGGATCAAATGAACCGCCTAGTGCATGAAGGTGGTGTCGGCGTAACCTGGGACATCAGCAGGTACTCCACCCTCACCGGTATCACACCGGACCTGGAGATCTTCTCGGTGGACGAGGCCTTTCTGGACGTCACCCACTGCCAGCGCCTGCTGGGCGCCCCGACGGCCATTGCCCGGGAGGTGAAGCAGGTGGTGTACGACGCCTCCGGCGGCGTGCTCTGCTCGGCGGGGGTGAGCGGCGACAAGACCACCGCCAAGTATGCCGCCAAGCTGCAGAAGCCCGACGGACTGACCGTCATCCCCCCCTGGGAGGCGCGTAGCGTTCTCGCAGGGGTGCCGGTAACCGAGTGGTGCGGTGTCTCCACCGGCATAGGCCGTTACCTGTCGTCCCGGGGGGTCCATACTTGCCAGGATATGCAACACTTACCCATAGGGGACATTGGCCAGCGCTTTGGCAACCCGGGACGACGCATCTGGCTGATGACCCAGGGTCTGGACCCGGAGCCGATACACACCAACGTGCCAGCCCCAAAGTCCATTGGTCATGGGAAAGTGATGCCACCGGATACCCAGGATATCGACGTGATACACACCTTTCTGCTGCACATGTCGGAAAAGGTGGCCACGCGGCTGCGGCGCCATCGCTTCCGCGCCCGCACCTTCTTCATCGGGCTGCGGGCCACCGAGGGATGGCTGGGGAGCAAGTACCGCCATGATCCGCCCACTGACGACGGCGCCATCATCATGGGCCTGTGTCATCGCTTCACCCTGGAGCAGTGGCACGGCGAAGGGGTCTACCAGGTCCAGGTCACCGCCCTGGATCTACGCCCCTTGGGAGACCAGCTCGAACTCTTCGCCCCGGACCAGCAGCGCAGGGAGCGCCTCAACCAGGCGCGGGACCAGATCAACCGGCGCTACGGCGAATTCGCCCTCGCCCCGGCGCGGCGGCTGCTGCGCTCGCACATGCCCAACGTGATCGCCCCGGTCTGGAAGCCGTTCGGACACCGCGAAACCATTCTCAACCGAGAGAAGGATTGAAGACCATGTGCGGCGGCGTCTACTACATGATCGACGGCCAGGAGGTGAGGACCTACTTCCCCAACCCCAAGGCCCGGCTGCCGGTGAAGAAAAAGGATGGCGGCATCGAGCTGCTGCCCTGGGGCCGGCGCAAGAGCCAGGCGGGGAAGCTGCCCCTGGGAGGCTGGGCGCGGCTGGAGTCCATCTACGAGGGGCGCTGGGACAAGTGGTTTCCCACCCCGGTGAAGCTGCAGATCTCCCAGTTCATGGAGAAGGATATCGAGGGCAACAGCCACTGGTTCGACCTGACCCCCGGCAAGTGGGTGCAGGGCCTGGTGGCCCACTGGGACAACGAGCGACGGGTCTACGTGGTCACCGTCACCCCCGAGATGGAAGGAGCGGTGCACGACCGCTGGCCGCGCATCATGAGCGGGTGAATAAAAAAAGCCGGTGGTGTAACTCCACCGGCCTCGGAAAAGCGTTAACCGCTAGGGAAAGGACTGCTTGATACCCGCATCGCCGTCAGAAGTCGGCACCGATTCAAACGGTGATTGGCTTGTTGCAATGACAAAGAGGCAGTCCGCGGTAGAGCTGCCTGACGTCAGCTTCGGGCCGGCCATGCCGGGCGAAGAGGTGTAGCCCCAGGAGTTGACGGAGATGACCGGCCCACTGCCAGTTTCGGTATCCATGGGCTGCACCCTGGGACCGCCGGAAGAGCCGCCTGAAAGGCCGCAACTGGGCAACCACCAGTTGGTGTAGTTGATGCTGGCTGCCTCTTCCGTCGTCATGTCTTCAGCGCAGTACATGAAATTGGGATCATCGCTGTAGGAGTATCCCAGTGCATGGGTGAAACCGTCATCGACGCTCACACCGAGAAAGCTGACCGGAAGCGCGC
>NZ_MPRJ01000094.1 GCF_002020805.1 Solemya velesiana gill symbiont
GGGACTTGGATGTCCCAAAATCTTTCACGAGGTCGAAGACTCGCTTGAGCAAGGGCGCAGCAGGAGAGCAGGGCGATGGTGAGCCAGGGAGGACGCTCTGTTTTTGTAAGGATGGCGGTTACGGTACACAGCCGGTTGTCAGTGGTCCCCCGTGAGGGGCACGAATGAGACCGGGAGAATGTCCTGGGTCTGGATGGTGCCGCCCGATTCCTTTGTCACCAGGATCAGTTGTTGGGTGAAAAATCGCCCGCCCACCGGCAGTATCATCCTGCCGCCTGGTTTGAGCTGTTTTACCAGGGGGAGGGGGATGTGGTCTCCAGCGGCAGTAACGATAATGGCGTCGAAGGGTGCCTGCTCTTCCCAGCCGTGGTAGCCATCGCCTACCCTGACCCGGACGTCATAGCCCAGGCGGTTGAGCCTTTGGTCTGCCGATTCCGCCAGGGGTTCGATGATCTCCATGCTGTAGACCTCGGCATCCATATCCGCCAGTATCGCTGCCTGGTACCCCGAACCGGTTCCCAGTTCGAATACCCGGTCACCGGGTTTGATATCGAGAAGATCGGTCATGATTGCCACGATCAGGGGCTGGGAAATGGTCTGACCATGCTCGATGGAGAGCGGCCGGTTGCGGTAGGCGTAGGGGCGCGCCTTTTCGGGCACGAACTCATGCCTGGGCACATCCTCAAGTGCGCTCAGAACCTCCCGTGTCAGTTCGGAGCGGCCGAGGACATGTTCCATATCCTCAACGTCTTTTATGACTTCGGTAAGCAGCTTGATGCGCTGCTCCTCGTATTCATCGGCAACCGCAGGGTGCAAGCCCAGGCAGCTGAAGACGAGAATGCCGGCGAGGGCTTTCAGGAATACAGGACAGGTTTTCATGGCGCACCTCCTCCCCTTCCCTTTTTTCAGAAAGGGATATAGGGAAGTATGGCCAAAGATCTCAGGCTTGTTCAGGGATTGCCGGTGTGTTCTAGCCCGGTCTGCCGTCCACCCTGGGTTTGGTGAGAATTGGCAGGTAGGTCAGAAAAAAGGTGAGGAAACAGAGTACCCACACCACCCCGGAGAGCTGTATCCATAGGGTGTAGTAACGGGGTGCGAATACCGGTGCAAAAACCCGCACGGCAACGCCCAGGTTGAGCAGCAGGAATGACAGATTGACCAGCGCGCTGCTGATGATGGGGCGGCCGGTGTGGCCCAGGGAAACCCGGGACATCATGCCCAGGGTCAGCACGCCGATGCCACCCGTGGTCAGGGCGTGCTTGGCGTGATTGGCCGGAAAAAGATCCAGGGGCGCAAGACCCAGCATCAGGAAACCCAGGATGATCCAGATGAAGCCGCTGTAGAGAACCCAGAGTATAGGAATGCGCCAGGCATTGGGATGGTGCCAGCCGCTCAGGCGGATAATCTGGGCGAGGGCGATCAGCAGGCTCAATATGCCCAGCAGCCAGGGTGCTGGATAGACCAGGCCGAATGCGATCAACGTGCATACCAGGGCCGGTGTGGCGATCTCCATGGGCGAGTAGCGCTTTGGCCTGGCCAGGAGTATCGCCCCGCCGGTGAAGGCGGGGATGATTCTGCCGGAAATGATCAGTACCAGCAGCATCACCAGGTAGAGCATCATGTCAGTGCCGGCAGTTCCAGTATCGGCAATACCAAGTGATTGCAGGTGGGTCAGCAGGTTGGCCAGGGCCATGGCAAGCAGCGTGGGACCCTTGTAGGTCAGCTTCGGCTTTGGGGGTTCTGAGAACATTTTGAGCATGGTCGGTGGCTACTGCTGATGGTGATAACTCGGGAAGCGACATGGTAGCATGACACAGAATTTGGCTTTGATGTTGGTCAAAGAGTCGCAGCTCCCCGGCTCTGGTATCCTGCTTTGCCACTATCCCTGTGGGAGCCGCGCCTTTATACCTTCCAGGCACAAGTTCCCGGAGGGTGCACGCGGCGAATGGGCCCACTGGCGATCCGATCAAGGCCGCTTTCGGGGCGAGGCGCCCCTCCTACACCCGCGGCATACCGTCCGTCCTGGACATAAGCCGCTCTCGGCCATCCATGGCCTTCACGGCATAAGCACATCCCTGTGCAAAAAAAATGCGGGCCGGAGCCCGCATTTTCGCTGCGCGTCGCCGCGCAAATTTCAGCTGTGCTGAAAGCCCTTACTTGGCCTCTGCAGGAGCTACAGGCGCGTAAGGATAGGCGCCATAAGGAGCGCCGTAGCCGCCGTAGGGGTAGCCGTAGCCGCCGTAGGGGTAGCCGTAGCCACCGTAGGGGTAGCCGTAGCCACCGTAGGGGTAGCCGTAGCCACCGTAGGGGTAGCCGTAGCCACCGTAGGGGTAGCCGTAGCCATAGTAGGGGTGGCCGTAGCCATAGTAGGGGTGGCCGTAGCCATAGTAGGGGTGGCCGTAGCCGTAGCCGCGGCCATAGCCGGAACCACGACCGCTGAAGTTCATGTTGAAGTCGCCGAAGCCGTCGCCCCAGAAATCGTCACCCCAACCGCCGGGACCGCCCCAACCGGGACCTCCCCATCATGCGGATGCGGATGCAGATGCACCAATCAGAGTTGCGACAGCAGCAGCTTGAATGATTCTTTTCATCAGTTGTCTCCCTAACATATTTTTGCTTTTCGCTCATAAAAAATCAGTAGTGCGAATTACAAACATAGACCAAAAGTTGGGTAGGGGCAATAAAGAATATTAGTTGTTACTGATTTGCGGCACTTATATGACTAGCTTTTCTTTTTGCGTGCTTTTTTGAACAGTAATGGAGCAACGTCATCGAAGGTACTGGCGAAGTGGACCTTGATTCCCTTGGTGATATGGTCGGGCACTTCGTTGTAGTCACCCCGGTTCTCTTCCGGAAGTATCAGCTCCTTGACGCCTGCACGGCGGGCGGCAATCACCTTTTCACGGATGCCGCCGACAGGGAAGACATGGCCGGTGAGGGTCAGCTCCCCGGTCATGGCGATGTCCCGGATCGGTTCGTCCCGGACCAGGGAGAGAAGGGCCGAGGCCATGGTGATGCCCGCGCTGGGTCCGTCCTTGGGGGTGGCGCCGGCGGGCACGTGCAGGTGGACGAAGCTTCTTTCGAAGAACTCGGTGTCAGCGCCGTACTGTTCAGCGTGGCCGAGTATGTAGCCATAGGCGATCTCTGCGGATTCGCGCATCACGTCGCCCAGCTGCCCGGTCAGTTTGAAGCCGCGGTTGAAACCGTGGGTCTTGGCTGCCTCCACGCTGAGGGTGGCGCCACCCATGGCGGTCCAGGCCAGGCCGGTGACCACGCCGGGACCACTCAGCTTGCGCTCGTCACGGAAGATGGGGCTGCCGAGGTACTCCTCTAGGTCATCCCTGGTCACCGTAATCGGTGTCTTCTCGCCATCCAGTATCTTGACCACAGCCTTGCGAACGATCTTGCCGATCTGCTTCTCCATGCGACGCACGCCCGCATCCCGGGCGTAGCCATTGGCGATGGCCCGCAGGGTGGCCACGTTGACCTTGACCTGGCTGCGTTTGAGTCCCGCCTTATCCAGTTGTCTCGGCAGCAGGTACTTGCGGGCGATTTGCAGCTTCTCCTCGGCGATATAACCTGAGAGGGAGATCAGCTCCATGCGGTCCAGCAGCGGGCCTGGAATGCTGTCGAGCTGGTTGGCAGTGCAGATGAACAGCACTTTTGAGAGGTCGAAGCGCAGGTCCAGGTAGTGATCGAGAAAGTCGGTATTCTGTTCCGGGTCCAGCGCCTCCAGCAGGGCGGAGGCGGGGTCACCGTGATAGGAGGCGCCGATCTTGTCCACCTCGTCGAGCATGATCACCGGGTTCTGGGTGCCGGCCTCCTTCATTGCCTGGATGAATTTTCCGGGCATGGCGCCAATATAGGTGCGCCGGTGTCCCTTGATCTCTGCCTCGTCGCGCATGCCGCCGACGGAGAAGCGGAAGAAGGTGCGGCTCAGGGCCTCGGCGATGGATTTGCCGATGGAGGTCTTGCCCACGCCGGGCGGGCCCACCAGCAGTATGATGGAGCCGCTGACTTCCCCTTTCATGATGCCCACAGCCAGGAACTCCAGGATGCGCTTCTTCACGTCATCCAGGCCGTAGTGATCCTTGTCCAGGGCCTTGCGGGCGACTTCGATATCCAGGTTGTCCTTGGAGTGCTTGCCCCAGGGTAGCAGGGTGATCCAGTCGATGTAGTTGCGGGTGAGGGCGTACTCCGGTGAGCCTGTTTCCAGGATCGCCAGCTTGTCCATCTCCTCTTCCACCCGCTTGGCGGTCTGCTCGCTGAGGGTAAGCTCAGCGAGTCGCTCGCGGAACTTCTCCAGTTCGGCGGTGCGGTCGTCCTTCTCCAGGCCCAGCTCCTGCTGAATCGATTTGAGCTGCTCGCGCAGGAAGAACTCCTGCTGCTGGGTTTCCATGCGCTCTTCCACCGATTTGCGGATTTCGTGCTGGGCCTTGGCCAGTTCGAGCTCGGTGTTGAGCAGTTCAATGACCCGCTCCATGCGGGGCAGCAGGTCGATCGCCTCGAGGATCTCCTGCAACTGGTCACGGTCGGCCGTGGTCAGGCTTGCTGCGAAGTCGGCCAGGTGGGAGGGGTCCTCCGGTCCCATGCGGTCGAGGAAGATGCGCAACTCCTCGCCGTAGAGCGGGTTGAGGGGTACCAGCTCCTTGATGATGTTGATGATGGCCATGGAGTAGGCCTTGACCTCGCCTACGGCGGTCGCCGGGGGGTCCTGAAAATAGTGTACCTGGGCAGTAAAAGGTGTCCGCTCGTCTATGAAATGCTCAATGCGAAAGCGTTGCAGGCACTCAACCAGCACCTGGAGACGGCCGTCCACCTTTTGAACCCGGTGGATGCGGCAGGCGGTGCCGATCTCCTTGAAGTCCGCAGGGGTCGCCTCCTCCGAAGTGTTGGAGTCCACCAGTATGATGCCGATGGTGCCATGGCCATCATCTTCTGCCTTGGCGATGCTTTCGCTCCAGTGATCGGCATCCATGAGCAGCGGAACCGCCTGGGCAGGGAAGAAGGGGCGGGTGGCTACTGGCAGCAGGTGTAGAACACCGGGCAGTACCTCCCCGGGGCGTGCGAGGGCCTGGTCGGTGATGATCTCTACTGTTTCGTCGATGATCTCTTCGTCGTTCATGGGCTGCAGGTCTGACGCTTGTCTTCAGTTACGTGTTATATCGGTCTTTTTACGCGGTTTTACAAGCCATATTGGCCAGGCGTACAAAATCTTCCACCGCCAGCTGTTCTGCTCTCAGGGTTGGATCGATGCCGGCTGCTTCAAAAATCTCTGCATCGATCATTTTTTTAAGACAGTTGCGCAGGGTTTTGCGGCGCTGGCTGAAGGCCTGGGTTACCAGGCCGGAGAAGCGTGCCTGGTCAGTGATGTCGTATGGCGAGTCCTTGTAGGGCGTCAGGCGCAGAAAACCCGAATCCACCTTGGGTGCCGGTTTGAAGGCACCGGGGCCGATATCGAACAGATTGGACACCTTGCAGCGGGACTGGATCATCACCGATAGCCGGCCGTAGGTCTTGCTGCCGGGGCCTGCGGCAATGCGGTCCACCACCTCTTTCTGCAGCATGAAGTGCATATCCTCGATGCAGTGTGCCTGCTCCAGAAGGTGGAAAAGGATGGGTGTGGAGATGTTATAGGGCAGGTTGCCCACCAGGCGCAGAAGATTTCCGTCCTCTGCAAGCTGGCAGAAATCGAACTTCATGGCGTCGGCATTGAATATGTGAAGTTCGCCAAGGTCGCCACATGCCTGGGCCAGGGGCTCCAGCAGATCCCGGTCCAGTTCCACGGCCTGAAGCCTTCCGGTCGCCTTGAGCAGTTCCCTGGTGATGGCACCCTGGCCGGGACCGATTTCGACCAGGTGGTCCCCTGGTTTTGGCGAGATGCTGGTGATGATGCGGCGAATTACGCCCTGGTCGTGCAGGAAGTTCTGGCCGAATATCTTCTTGGCCCTGTGTGCTGGTGGGTTGCCCATGCGTTTATTCGAAAATTCAGTTGTTTATCGATGGCTGTGTAGATAAGCCCAATGATATCACCACCTTAGGTTCACGTGTGGAGGGATTGCAGGTCGCAACGATATTCGCATCAGTGCATGTGTGATTTGATCGATGTGTGGGTGTTATCGATTAGATTATGCCATCGGTCAGATTTTGTCTCTGCTTTACCACCCACACTAGGCTCATTATGCTACCAATACCGGCACACAGGTAAGGCTGTGTCATTGCACCTCTGTGTAATTTCAACTCATCAAGGTAGAAGAGCTTGAGCCAATCCAAGATAAACACCCCACTCTTTACGACGTTTAGTCATGTCATCGCCATCCTTACCGGGATTGCGGTGCTGTACATGGTGCTGTTTGCACCCGACTTTTACATAAACGCTTTTGTTAAAAAGGATAGCGTCACGAGTACCGGAATCGTTGAACACCTAACCTAGTTAATCCTAATCCCGGGCATCTTCCTGATTTATTGGCCTCGGTGCGTTACGCATCGAGACTTCCGAAGACTGCGAACGCCTGGCTGCTGGTGTGGGCAGTGGCATGTATTTACTTTGCAGGTGAAGAAGTAAGCTGGGGACAATGGTATTTTTTATGGGATACGCCGGAAGTTTTCCAGGAGATCAATGACCAGAATGAAACCAATCTGCACAACACCTCGTCCTGGCTGGATCAGAAACCACGTTTTGTTGTTGAACTTTTCATCTTCATTAGCGGCTTTATCTGGCCGATTCTACGCTTCTTTGGCTTGAGACCGCAGAGGACTACCGAAGAATGGCATTACTGGATTTCTGTGTCGGGGTTGTGCTTTTCTGCTGCTGCACTTTTTACCGTAGTCCGTTTGTGTGGCTGGTCGGATAACTCGATCATATTAAACTTCGGCAACACGGAGTTCCGCGAACTGATCATCGCTTTGGTTCTGACATTGTATCTCTCGTCATTCTGGTTCAGATTGCGGGTATTGGCCCGAGATTCAGACCCGTCCGGATGACTATGGATTCATTGATCATGAACGAATTCATCTGCGGCAGAAGGCTTTCCAGGTGGGTGGAACTTGTCGTGCAATGTATTGTGCGAAGTAATTGTGTGTCAGTTATAGGATTTACTCCTGTACTCAACTGCGATCAAAAGTGGGATTACCCAGCCTTATAAACCACTAAAATATTTGAAAAATTCACACGGAGGGCTGGATCTGGCCGAATCTCTTCTTGGCCCTGTGTGCTGGCGGGTTACCCATGCGAAGTTTCGATTTTTCAATCTGTTATTGAGTGGTAAGGAGCGGCTGATTCCTTGTCGGCATCCTTATTATTTTGCAGGCTCCAGCAGCTCGGCCAGGGCGTTCTCCCCGGCCAGTTGCAGCAATCCGGCCAGCCGCTCGTTAAAGGCCTCCAAGCCGTCTCCGTTGTCGACCAAGTTAATGTGTCCCACCTTGCGGCCAGGACGCTCTGTCTTGCCGTAAAAATGGGGTGTCGCCCCGGGGAACTCACGAATCGTCGTCTCATCCTGAAGCAGCCCGATCAGATTTACCATGGCCGCTTGCACCGGTGCGTCGGTTGCGCCCAGCGGCATACCGCTTATCGCGCGCAAATGATTCTCGAACTGCGAAGTGCACGCCCCCTCGATGGTCCAGTGACCGGTGTTGTGCACCCGTGGCGCCATTTCGTTGGCGTAGAATTCATCCCCAACCTGAAAAAGCTCCAGGGCCAGAACGCCCACGTAGTCCAGTTCATTCAGCAGTCGTTGGATGAGGGACTGCGCCGTGGATTGCTGGGGGTGGCCCTGTCGGCTGAGGGAGAGCCGTAGAATACCTTCCCGGTGGTGGTTTTCGCTCAATGGGTAAAATGCTAATTCCCCTGTGCGACTGCGTGTGGCAATGATGGAGAGCTCTCGCGTGAACTCGACCATCGATTCCACGATGCAGGGCACTTCGCCGACCTGTGTCCAGGCATCGGGAAGGTCCTCCGGCCGTCTCAGCACCGCCTGCCCTTTTCCGTCGTAGCCCATGGTGCGGGTTTTCAGGATGGCGGGCAGGCCGACAACCGCAATTGCCTCTTTCAGATCATCCAGGGTGTCAACGGGCATGAACTCGGCGGTGGGTATCCCGAGAGCCCGAAAGCAGCGTTTCTCCTTTAAACGATCCCGTGCCACAGCCAGCGCTTGGGATGAGGGGTGGAGGTCTATCTGCTGTTCCAGCGACGCCACATGTTCTGCAGGAATGTTCTCGAACTCGTAGGTGGCCACATCTGCCCACTCGGCCAGCTGCCGTTTCGCCTCTTCATCTTCGAAAGGCGCGCAGAGATGTTGACCGAATGGTGCAGCGCAGGCCTGCGGATCAGGGCAGAGGAACATAAAGGACATATCAAGCTTGGCGCCTGCCTGTGCCATCATTTGGGCCAATTGACCACCGCCGAGAATGCCGACATTCATGACAGGTCCCCTCGCGGATCGGGATTGGCCAGCACCGTTTCGGTCTGATTTTGTCGATATGCCTGCAGTGCGGTTTTTATCGGCTGATACTTGTTGGCCAGTATGCTGGCGGCAAGCAGGGCCGCATTTGCAGCGCCCGCTCGGCCGATAGCCAAAGTGCCCACTGGAATGCCAGCCGGCATCTGGGCGATGGAGAGCAGCGAATCCATGCCGTTGAGGGCCTTGGATTGCACTGGGATCCCGAGCACGGGCAATGAGGTTTTGGCCGCGGTCATGCCGGGCAGATGGGCTGCCCCGCCCGCTCCGGCGATGATCACCTCGATGCCGCGCGATTCGGCTTGTTCGGCGTAGCTGAATAATTTATCGGGAGTACGGTGCGCTGATACCACCTCTGTCTCGTGCGGTATGTTGAGTTGTTCCAGAATGGCCACCGCGTGCTGCATGGTCCCCCAGTCGGATTTGGATCCCATGATGACGCCTACCAGCGGCGACTCTTGCTTGTCATTCATTTAGACTTGTTCCTGATTTCATAGTGCAACGGCATATTTTACCCGTCATCACCCCTAAAAATACACTGATGTTATCGATTTAGTTCAAGAACCGGCACCACCGCCCAGCGCCAGCAGGTATGCGAGCCCATGGGGCTGGACATGAAGTGGGGTGGAGCGTGCTCCGCATCAGGGGGTATGTCGCAGTCCGTCTACGTTGGAAAATGCCTCGAATGTGAGGTGCGTGGGCGGGTTCGGACAGCTCTCCGCAAGATGTTGTCACGAATGGGCGAGGTGCTGCCGGTGATGAGGCGACAGGCGCCTGGGTCGTGAAGGAAGTTCTGGCCGAATCTTTTCCTGGTCCTGTGTGCTGGTGGCTTGCCCATGGGTTTAATTGATTTTTCAGTCGCTTATAAGTTGGCTGCTTGGATAAGACAGATGATATCGCTGACTTAGGTTCGCGTGTGGAGTGATTGCATATCGTATCGATATTTCTGTCGGTATTTATTCGGCGGAATATATGGTTTGCTTTATACTGGGCGATCGAGAAATTACAAGGGTACATCTACACGGCTGCAGATGTCGCCGTCGCTGGGATGCGTGTCATTCAAGCTTTATGTCTTGTCCGGACAATGCGTCAGGTCTTGCAAGAGCAACAGCAAGTAGACGACTGCCTTATCTCGACGCTAATAAAATGGGTTCAGATAAACCAAGAGCAGTTCAGTCACTGACTTGCCTGGCAAGATGTTTGACGGTCGTTGATTGCCAATACATAACTAGGGGATATAAATGAAGAAACTTGCTATTTCACTTATGTGTGCTGGGATTGCTTTTTCAGGTGCAGGGATTGCAGGAGAACAGCTGTCAGGAGAAGAGGTAAGGAAGGCATTTTTTCAGTAAAACAGCGGAAGGCACGAATGCAAAAGGAAAAAATTCAAGAAAGTTTATCAGGAAGATGGAACTGTGAGGCTAAAGGGTGATGAGACAGCCACCTGGTATGTATCCGACGATGGTCTGTTATGCCAGAAATTCAATAAAGAAAAATGCATGTCGATTGAGCGAGATGGTGACCAATACACGGCGTTCAAGAACGGTAAAAAGAAATCCACTTTTATTTTGAGATGAGGACTTGAGGGAATCTCTAAAAACCCACCTTAATCTGCGATAGTAACACACACACAACTTTTCAATCACAGTACACAGACTATGCAACCGAAGTTTTTTGCCCACGAAGACCGTCTTGAATTGCTTGAACGCCTTGGCGATCCGTTACCTAAACTGGACAAAACAGTGCAGTGGGAAGCATTTCGCAAACTG
>NZ_MPRJ01000095.1 GCF_002020805.1 Solemya velesiana gill symbiont
TGTAGCTCATAAGTGCTTCGTCTCTTGGTCGGGAGAAGCGCCGACTCTACCAGCTGGCCCTTCAACTACCAATTGCACTTATTATCCGAAACCGCCAAATTCTTAAGGTAGAAAATGCCGTATATTTCAGTTTTCTTAAACCGCTTCGATGGCCGGTGGAAGCGGCCAGGCTAAATGGGACTCCGGGAAACCGTCCGTTGAAAGGTTCGTTAGCCGCCGTGCCGCTACCGAGACAGAACTGCTCGCTTTGAAATGATCGCAAATCTTCTCAGTCAGATATGGGCATTGCCCCCATCTCTGGCACTGTGACACAGCCAGGCGGCGCAAGTACTTTTGCCTATTTTTATATGCATATCAACAGTTAAGACACATCTGTGTCACAGAATTTCCGAAAAACACCCAAAAATGGCGATTTGCACACGAATTTGTACACGTTTTGCGAGATACCTGCTGCATTTCAATGAAAAGCTCTGGAAAGCTGATTCTTACAGAAACCCAGTGTTTATGCGGTCTGGAGACGATCTGCTGGAAGCCTGAGAAAGGCAATTTCAGGCTGTGAAAAGGGCCACAATATCAGGGTGGGAGATGATGGCAAAAGTACGCCGCCGGTTCATTTGATTGAGCAGTTCAGACATCGGGAGTATTACGTGTTAACGCGAAAAGCGGCGATTATACAGGATTGGAGAGAGAAGATGGACCAACTCAGCAGAGACTGAATGCGAGGACTATGGCATCTTCCCTGCCCCCTGCAGCGGGGTAGTAGCCACGCCGTCGCCCCACCTCGTTGAAGCCGAGGGTGTCATAGAGATGAATTGCCGCCTTGTTGGAGTCGCGGACCTCCAGAAAGATGGTGTCTGCACTGCGCTCCCTGGCGAGAGTGATAAAGCGCTGCATCAGCCGGCGCCCCAGGCCATGCCCTTGCATCTCAGGGTGAATACAGACATTAAGAATATGAGCTTCGCCGGCGGCAACGGACATGATGGCATAGCCGATAATCCGCTGATCCAGGGCGACGACCCAGCAGCAGTAACCCACCCGCAGGCAGTCCCTGAAAATCCCCGCCGTCCAGGGGAAGTCGTAGGCCGCCTGCTCCACCACCATCACCGCCTCCACATCGGCCGTTCTCATGGGCCGAATCTGCAACAGCGGATCTTTGAGGATGGCGCTCATAACAGGTCCTGAATTGGCTGCCTTTCCAATAAGTATAATTGATGAGCAGAGAATCTGGATGCCGTTGATCCGGGTAAAACCTGACGCTTATCGGATACCCGGCCTTGGGTGATTGTCAGAAAAACTATAACCTCAGCTTTTTCACTGCAGCCTGAAGGTCCTGCCAGGACTTCCCTTTCTGATCGGGAGAGCGCAACAGGTAGGCCGGATGATAGGTAACCACGACCGGGATGCCGTCATAGTGAAACTCCCTCCCCCGCATGCGACCCACGGCCTCTTCTGACTTGAGCAGGTTCTGTGCGGCGACCCGTCCCACGCACATGATTGCCTTGGGTTGGATCAGCGCCACCTGCCGCTTGAGATAGGGTTCACAGGCAACCGCTTCTTCGATACGGGGATCGCGGTTTCCCGGTGGGCGGCACTTGAGAATGTTGGCGATATAGACTTCGTCCCGCTGCAGGCCGATGGCCTTGAGCATGGCGTTGAGCAACTGGCCGGCGCGACCGACGAACGGTTCGCCCTGGCGATCCTCATCCACACCCGGCGCTTCGCCGATCACCAGCAAATCGGCACTGCGGTTGCCGACACCGAATACCGTGTTGGTGCGACTGGCATGGAGCTCGCAGGCTTCGCAGCCGGCGACACGATGCTCCAGTTGCGGCCAGTCCAGGCGGGCAACATCGTTGCGTGGCTGGTGCGCCGGCTCCAGCCCGGGGGGCATGACATCGTCACCTTCCATAGGCGCAAAGTCATCTACAAGCGGCGGGACATCCTCCATCCACGGGGGCATATCCGGCTGGCCTGCCGGGGCTTCAGAGACCGGGGTCGGCTTGATGGAAGGCTCGGCAGATGTTGATTCAATTTCCGGCGCCTTGGCCTGGGCCTCCCCAGGGTCGGCTGAAACCACGGCATCGAGAGACGCCTCCAGGGGAGCGGCGTCACGGGACACCCAATCCTGGATGCCCATCACTTCGAGATATTCGCGCTGGCGGGCCTTTTCCATCGGCTGTTCAGACCTCTCCCTTCTGGGGGTGGGCCTTCTGGGCATCCTGAAGCAGTTTATTGACCGCGTTGATATAGGCCTTGGCAGAGGCGATAACGATATCGGTGTCTGCACCCTGTCCGTTGACGATGCGCCCATCCTTCTGCAGACGCACGGTCACCTCGCCCTGGGCATCGGTTCCGCTGGTGATGGCGTTGACCGAGTAGAGCTGTAGTTCTGCGCCACACTTCACGATAGACTCAATGGACTTCAGCGCCGCATCCACGGGACCACCGCCCACCTCGGATGCTGACGCCTCTTCGCCGTTGACCGATACCACGACACTGGCATTGGGCACTTCGCCGGTCTCGGAGCAGACCTTCAGGGAGACCAGCTTCACTGTCTCGTTTTCGGCACTGAAGCCGGCGTCGGTGACAAGGGCCTGGAGATCGTCATCGAAGATCTCGTGCTTCTTGTCCGCCAGGTCCTTGAAGCGGCGGAAAGCATCGTTGAGCTCCTCCTCGGAATCGAAGGTGATATCAAGCTCTTCCAGGCGGGTGCGGAACGCATTGCGACCGGAGTGCTTACCCATCACCATGCGGTTCTGGGACCAGCCCACATCCTGGGCACGCATGATCTCGTATGTCTCGCGGCTCTTGAGTACCCCATCCTGGTGGATGCCGGACTCATGGGCAAAGGCGTTGGCACCAACGATCGCCTTGTTTGGCTGTACCGGGAAACCGGTGATACTGGAGACCAGGCGAGAACAGTTGACGATCTGGGTGGCATCCAGGCCGGTATTGCAGTCGAAAAAGTCGGGGCGTGTGCGCACGGCCATGGTCACCTCCTCCAGGGAAGCGTTGCCAGCCCGTTCGCCAAGACCATTGATCGTGCACTCCACCTGGCGAGCACCGTTCTTTACCGCAGAGAGTGAGTTGGCCACGGCCAGGCCGAGGTCATTGTGGCAGTGCACCGAGAAGATCGCCTTGTCGGAGTTTGGGATGCGCTCGATCAGGGAACGAATGGTCTCACCAAACTGCTGGGGCATGGCATAGCCCACGGTATCCGGAACGTTGATGGTGGTGGCGCCTGCCTTGATCACCTCTTCGAAGATGCGGCACAGGAAGTCTATCTCGGACCGGCCGGCATCCTCCGCAGAGAACTCGACGTTATCGGTGTATTGACGGGCCCGCTTGACCGCCCAGATCGCCTGTTCGACAACCTGGTCAGGTGACATGCGAAGCTTCTGCTCCATGTGGATGGGCGAGGTGGCGATGAAGGTGTGAATACGCCCCGAATTTGCATTTTTCAGCGCTTCACCGGCACGATCAATGTCCTTCTCCAGTGCACGGGCCAGTCCGCAGATGGTGCTGTCCTTTACCGTCTCGGCTATTGCCTGGACAGCCTCGAAGTCACCCACACTGGCGATGGGAAACCCGGCCTCGATCACATCCACCCGCATCTTCTCCAGGGCCTTGGCGATGCGCAGCTTCTCATCCTTGGTCATGGATGCTCCGGGGCTCTGCTCACCATCCCGCAGGGTGGTGTCGAAGATGATCAATTTATCTGGGCTGCTCATAATTTGTTTCCTGAATGCTGCGTCTTGGGGCTGCATGAAATCGCTGGTTGCCGGAAATCAATCCTCTCCGGCCTCGTTGTCCTGTTGGGCTTCCTCCTGGCCGCTGGCCGCCTGCCGCTCCGCTTTCCTGCGCCTGAGGTGGATCAGGGTTAATACCGGGCCTGATACGGCATAGGAGAAGAAGAGTAAAAACAGTACCAGTGGTGGCTGCAGCAAAAACACGGCAAAACCGAGCATCACCACGACGACCACGAAGAAGGGAACCTTGCCGCGGAAGTCGATCTCCTTGAAGCTGTTGAAGCGGACATTGCTCACCATCAACAGGCCAGCAACAACGGTCAGGACTCCCGCGATGTAGGAGAGGCCTTCTCCATTGATATCGTTATCTACCGCTACCCAGACGAAACCGGCGATAATCGCCGCCGCCGCAGGCGATGGCAGTCCCTGGAAGAAGCGCTTGTCAGCCGTACCTACCTGGGTATTGAAACGCGCCAGCCTGAGCGCCGCAGCCGCGATGTAGACAAAAGCTGCCAGCCAGCCGAACTTGCCGAGCCCCTGCAGGGACCAGACGTACATCACAAGGGAGGGTGCCAATCCGAAGGCAACCATATCGGAGAGGCTGTCGTACTCGGCACCAAAGGCAGTCTGCGTGTGGGTCAGGCGCGCCACCCGCCCGTCCAGGCCGTCCAGCACCATGGCCACAAAGATAGCCACCGCCGCCTGTTCGAAGCGACCGTTCATCGCAGCCAACACTGCATAGAATCCGCAGAAGAGGGCTGCGGTGGTAAACAGGTTGGGCAGCAGGTAGATACCGCGGGGGCGTCTTTTCTTTTGGTTTATCTCTTCCATCGATGGCACAAGCCCATTGGTTTGGATGACCTGATTATAAGGGAGATCACAGGGATGCGCACAGAAAGAAAAACGCCGGCTCATGGCCGGCGTTTCCAACTGCTAAAGATCCAACTGATCAGTTCTTGGACTTGTCCACGATCTTCTTGATCCAGGGCATCATCGAACGCAGCTTCTCACCGGTCTGTTCGATCGGGTGAGCGGCGTTCAGGCGACGCTGGGCAGTCATGGAGGGGTAGTTGGTCTGTCCTTCCAGGATGAACTGCTTGGCGTACTCGCCGGTCTGGATGTTTTGCAGCGCCTCGCGCATGGCCCAGCGGCTCTCGTCGTTGATCACCTTGGGACCGGTAACGTACTCACCATACTCCGCGTTGTTGGAGATGGAGTAGTTCATGTTGGCGATGCCGCCCTCGTACATCAGGTCGACGATCAGCTTCAGTTCGTGCAGACACTCGAAGTAGGCCATCTCGGGAGCGTAACCGGCTTCGGTCAGGGTCTCGAAACCGGCCTTGACCAGTTCCACAGCGCCACCGCAGAGAACGGCCTGCTCACCGAACAGGTCGGTTTCGGTCTCGTCCTTGAAGGTGGTCTCGATGATACCGGTGCGGCCACCGCCAGTGGCGGAGGCGTAGGAGAGTGCAGTGTCCTTGGCGGTGCCGCTGGCGTCCTGGTAGATGGCAATCAGGTCGGGAATACCACCACCACGTTCGAACTCGCTGCGTACGGTATGGCCGGGCGCCTTGGGTGCGACCATGATCACGTCCAGATCGGCACGGGGCACAACCTGGTTGTAGTGGATAGCGAAGCCGTGAGCGAAAGCCAGGGTAGCGCCCTGTTTCAGGTTCGGTTCCAGCTGCTCCTTGTAAAGTACAGACTGGAACTCATCCGGGGTCAGCACCATAACCACGTCGGCACCGTCAACGGCCTCTTCGACGCTCTTGACGGTCAGGCCGGCTGCCTCGGCCTTGGCAGCTGAGCCGGAGCCGGAACGCAACGCTACGGTGACGTCGACGCCGGAGTCTTTCAGGTTGTTGGCGTGGGCATGGCCCTGGGAGCCATAACCGACGATGGTGACCTTCTTACCCTGGATGATGGAGAGGTCGGCGTCTTTGTCGTAATAGATGTTCAAGCTGCTCATTTAAAAGTTACCTTCAGGTTTGTTATCTGATTCCGCAACGCGCATACAGCACGTTGAATAATATTGTATGACTAGCTGGAGCTGACTACAGGGCGAGTCCCTTGGCGCCCCTTGCGATACCGGACGGACCGGTGCGCACCACTTCGACCACCAAGTCCTCGTGAACTGCACTGATGAACGAGTCCAGCTTGCCGGCGCTGCCGGTCAACTCGACGATGTAGCTGGTATCGGTGACGTCGATGATCTTTCCGCGAAAGATATCCACTAGGCGCTTGATCTCTTCACGGTGTGACCGCTCGGCCTTCACCTTGATCAGCATCATTTCCCGTTCGATGTGGGGTCCGTCCGAGAGATCCAACAGCTTGACCACCTCGACCAGCTTGTTCAGCTGCTTGGTGATCTGCTCGATGATCGCCTCGTCGCCGCTGGTGACCATGGTCATGCGCGACAGCGAAGAGTCTTCGGTGGGAGCCACGGTCAGCGATTCGATATTGTAGCCGCGCGCCGAAAACAGGCCTGCAACCCGGGACAAGGCGCCGGACTCATTTTCCATCAGGATAGAGATAATGTGTCTCATTGTTCTTATACCAGCTCGCTTTCCGGGGAGAGTTGCATCTCGTGGTGGCCCTTGCCCGCCTCGATCATCGGGTAGACGTTCTCGGTGGGATCGATGATCACGTCCATGAACACCAGGCGGTCCTTCATGGAGAAGGCCTCCTTCATGGCCCCTTCCAGGTCTGCCGGGTTCTCGATCTTCATGCCGACGTGGCCGTAGCTCTCCGCCAGCTTCACGAAATCTGGCAATGCATCCACGTAGGAGTGGGAGTAGCGCCCGTCATAGAAGAACTCCTGCCACTGGCGCACCATGCCCATGTAACCGTTGTTGAGGAGCATGATCTTGATGGGCAGGTCGTGCTGCTTGCAGGTTGCCAGCTCCTGTATACACATCTGGATACTCGCCTCGCCGGTTACCAGCGCGACATCGGCGCCAGGGTGCGCCATCTGAATACCCATGGCCGCCGGCAGACCGAAGCCCATGGTACCGAGACCACCGGAGTTGACCCAGCGGCGCGGTTTGTCGAAACCGTAGAACTGTGCGGCGAACATCTGGTGCTGGCCCACATCGGAGGCGACGAAGGCATCGCCCTTGGTCACCTTGTGCAGGGTCTCCACTGCAAACTGGGGTTTGATCAGTTCGCTCTTGGTGTCGTAGCGCAGGCATTGCATACCACGCCACTGGTCGACCTGTTTCCACCAATTGTCCAGAGCGTCCTTTTTCGAACTCTTCTTGTGCTCCTTGACCACCTTGAGCATATCCTTGAGCACGTTCTTGACCGGCCCCACGATGGGCACGTCGACACGCACCGTCTTGGAGATGGATGATGGATCGATGTCTATGTGAACGATCTTGGCATTGGGGCAGAAGTGGGCTACATGGCCTGTCACACGGTCATCGAAACGGGCACCGACGGCTATCAGTACGTCTGTGTCGTGCATGGCCATGTTGGCCTCGTAGGTTCCGTGCATGCCCAACATGCCCATGAACTGCTTATCGCTTGCCGGATAGGCGCCCAGTCCCATCAGGGTGCTCGTGATCGGGAAATTCAGTTCCCGTACGAGTTCAACCAGCGCCTTGGATGCATCATCGAGCACCACGCCGCCGCCGGTGTAGAAAACCGGACGCTCGGCCGCAAGCATGAGATTGACTGCCTTCTTGATCTGCCCCAGATGCCCCTTGGTAACGGGGTTGTAGGAGCGCATCTTGATCTTTTTCGGATACTCATAGGGAATCTTCACGTTGGGATCCGTGATGTCCTTGGGAATATCGATGACCACGGGACCGGGACGGCCGGTGGTGGCGATGTAGAATGCCTTTTTGAAGGTCTCTGCGATGTCGCGGACATCCTTGATCAGGAAGTTGTGCTTTACGCAGGGACGGGTGATACCGACCGTATCCACCTCCTGGAATGCGTCACTGCCGATAAAGGGGCTCGGCACCTGGCCAGTGAGCACCACCATGGGAATGGAATCCATGTAGGCAGTGGCGATACCGGTCACCGCATTGGTGGCACCCGGACCGGAGGTCACCAGGGCGACACCGGCCTTGCCGGTGGAGCGGGCATAACCATCCGCCGCATGGGTTGCAGCCTGCTCATGACGCACCAGGATGTGCTTGACGTCATCCTGCTGGAAAATCGCATCATATATATGCAGAACGGCCCCACCGGGGTATCCGAACACGTGCTCAACGCCCTCATCCTTCAAACACTGAACGATGATCTCGGCACCACTTAATTCCACGTTAAAGCCTCCGATTATGGTCGATTGGAGCGCCAAAACCCCACCCGGACCAACGCATTTGGTGAAAAATATCCAAACAGTGCAAATTACTAATATTAGAGTTTCAGGTCAAGCAGAAACCCTGCAGGGAAGCCATCCCCGAGCCTGTTCAGGCCGAAAAACCTGCTCCTTATCCAGATGCATTTTGGCAGATTCAAAGCTACCCTCGAGACCGGCCATCCAAAACCGCTTCTCCACACCGGTCTGTCGGCCCTGCCATATCCGGAATTTCCCATTCACATGAAATCACCGAACAAATTGGTCTATTTTGGGGCCGGACCCGTTGACGGGAGTCTCAAAAGTGAAGATTCAGGATGATTAATGCTTGCTATCTGTCTGAACTATTTCATAATTAGAAGACAAGATTGGATTTCACTGCAGGAATGCCGATATGCGTTTTCAACCTCTTGTTGTTGCCATAGCACTTTTCGTCGTCGCCACCACTACCCATGGAGAGGTCTACCGGTGGGTAGACGAAAACGGGGCGACTATCTATTCCCAGACCCGCCCGACAAGCGGAGTTACCGTCGAGATCATCAAGGCGACACCAACAAAGACCTCCAAAGGTGAGGAGAGCAGTCCTGAAGACCGACTGAGGCAACAGACCGAAGCGTCTGATGAAGCCAAAGAGCAGACCGAAAGCGAGGATCTTGAACAAGAGTTCAAGGCCGAAGAGGCACGAATCAAAAAAGAAAACTGCAAATCAGCCAGGCACAACCTCAAGCTTTACCAAACCCTGGGCAATCGGATCGTGAAGCACCCCGACGGAACCTATAAGCGCTATAGCGAAGAGGAGCGCCAGGAGAAAATCACCCAGGCCGAAAAGCAGATCAGCGAGTTCTGCGAATAAAAACACACACCAAACCATGCCCGTCCTCATTATTCGCACCTACACCTCGGTAGAGGAGGCACGACATGGCGATATCCTGGCCCAGGCATCTGCCACGACAGCCAGGGCGCTGGGCAAGCCGGAACAATATGTCATGGTGGGCCTGGAGACCGGCCAACCCATGCTGTTCGCAGGCAACGACGCCCCCCTCGCCTACTTGGAACTGAAGAGCATCGGTCCTCCCGGGGATCAGACAAAAGAGATTTCCGCCACACTCTGTGAATTTGTCGAGCAGCAACTCGGCATTCCCAAAAACAGGACCTATATCGAGTTCGCTGATGCTGCACGCAACATGTTCGGCTGGAATGGGAGCACCTTCGAACGCTAGTGCTTCCGCATCCTGATCATGCTGAGCCCTGAAACCCTGCTGCTTTTTATCACCAGTTCCACCTTGCTGGCCCTCGCCCCCGGCCCCGACAACCTGTTTGTACTTGCCCAGTCCATGACCAATGGCGCCAGATCCGGCCTGTTGATCACCCTCGGGCTGTGCACCGGGCTCCTGGTACACACCTCGGCCGTCGCCTTCACGATCCTGAAATTCCTGGGCGCAGCCTACCTCCTCTACCTTGCATGGCAGCTCCTGCGTCCACACCACAGCGACACGCCCAAGAATGGGGCCAAACCCCTGGGGCCAGCCCAGCTCTACCGCCGGGGCATTATCATGAATATCACCAACCCCAAGGTATCCATCTTCTTCATGGCCTTCCTGCCCCAGTTCACCGATCCCACGCTGGGGAATGTCACACTGCAACTGTTATTACTGGGGGCGCTCTTCATTCTCTCTGCGCTGGTGGTATTCGGAGCCATCAGCCTGCTTTCGGGCTCTATTGGAAAAAGACTGAGACAGACACCACGGGTAGAGACCCTACTCAACAGGATGGCGGGAACTGTATTTGCTGCATTGGCAGTCAAGTTGCTGGTCAGCGAGCGCTGACTGCCCTCACAACTTTTTTTACCCTCTCCTGATACGGTAGTATTTCCATCTACCCGGGCCTCACACAGTAAGCGTCATAGCCTGTGTTGAGTCCAAGC
Organism: Solemya velesiana gill symbiont; assembly: GCF_002020805.1. Lineage (GTDB taxonomy): Bacteria > Pseudomonadota > Gammaproteobacteria > Chromatiales > Chromatiaceae > Sedimenticola_A. The sequence goes on from NZ_MPRJ01000095.1 coordinate 9,980, forward strand.
AGAAGCAACGACAACGCCTCGACTCTACCAGTCAATGCTAAGGCAACTCTGATTAATTTCGAAAATCGTATACCATCGACCTATTGATCTCCACTCCCAGGAAAA
>NZ_MPRJ01000096.1 GCF_002020805.1 Solemya velesiana gill symbiont
TCTCTGTGGTCTTTGGAGTGATACGAAGTGGCTTGGCTGTGCGCATGGCCCATTATACGTCCCACCATAATTACAATATTATCCGCATGGCCCACTAGGCCGCTCTTGTCGGTATTGAGCTTGGCATCCAGGATCTCGAAGTTCTTTAGAAACTCCGGGTCGAAAGCGATCTTGTCACCCAGCCCCGGGGTCTCGGCCATCTTCAGTACTTTGATGCCGGTAACACACTCGCAGGCCGGGTTGTAGCCGTAGAGGATGCGGATCACGTCCTGGTATCCGGTTGCCGCTGCCTCGAGGGCAATACCCTGCAGTTCACCCTTTTCGTTGTAGGCAGCGTAAATCTTCTCACCCTGCCCGTTGTCAGCTACCGTTGAGAGTCCCTCGCTACCCAGCAGAAAATCCTTGCGGGAAGCAGCGCCGGGCACCACGGTGAATACGGCCTTCTCGATTGCGATGCGCTTGTTCTCCTCGATGATCGGCTTGGTCCACTGGTAGACCATCACTACCAGGAATCCAGCCAGTATGGCGATACCGCCCAGGGTACGCAGCATGGCGAAGCTGGGTGTCTTGGGCTGCTCCGCCTGGGGCGGCATGGCGGTCTCTTCTGCACTGCTCATGACTCAGCCTCCTGCTTGCGCTCACCATAGATGCGGGGCTGGGTCACGGAATCGATCATGGGCGCCAGCGCATTGGCCACCAGGATGGCGTACATGACACCCTCGTTGAGCCCGCCGAAGATACGGATGATGACCGTCAACATGCCGATGACGGCACCATAGAGCCAAATACCCTTTGGAGTCAGCGGCGAACCCACCATGTCCGATGCCATGAACATCGCGCCCAGCATCAATCCGCCGGAGAAGAGCATGAACTGGGGCGACGGGTAGATCTCCAGGTTGATCAGGTAGAGCGGCAGAGAGATCAATACCGTGCCGGCGAAAACACCCGCAGGAATGCGCCAGTCCATCATCTTGCGGAAGGCCAGGTAGAGACCACAGATGAAGATGATGATGGCCGATGTCTCACCTGCCGAACCCGCCACGGTACCCGTCAGCAGGTCCATGGTGTCCACAGAGACATGCTCAAACTTCTGCAGCGCCAACGGCGTGGCGCCGGTGAAACCGTCCACTGCCCGCTCCTTCACCCAGCCACTTGTATCCACCGGCGACATGAACGGAAGCGCCAGGCTGGAGGGGATGAATTCGAGAAAACGGCCGGGGACGAAAGATGGTGTCCAGGTGGTGATAGCCACGGGAAATGCAGCCTGTACAAAGGCCCGACCGATCAGCGCTGGGTTCATGACGTTGAAACCCAGGCCGCCGAACAGGGACTTGCCAAGTGCTATGGCAATGAAGCCGGCCACCGCCGCCATCCAGAGGGGGAAGCCCGGCGGCAGGGTCAAGGCCAATAGCAGACCGGTGATCACCACGCTGAAGTCCTTCACAGAGTTGGGCCGGCCAGACATCCAGCAAAAGAAGGACTCGGTGAGAATACAGGTGAGGGTCGTCACCAGGAGCAGGGCCAGTGCGCTGATGCCAAACTGGTAGACAGACCAGGCACAGATCGACAACAGCGCGTAAACCACGTTGCGCATGATCTGCTCGACACTCAACGCCTTCTTCAGGTGGGGCGAGGTGCGGATCTCTATAGCTGCTTTTTTCAGCATATGAGTTCTTGCTCTTTAAGGGTCACAGAGGACGCTGATAATCGTTGCTTCCTCTCCCCCGCTGGGGAGAGGGAACATATTCTCTTAAGCATTGTTAAATCTGCGCTCTCTGTGTCTCCTACGTAATCTCTGTGTTCTTATATCCAGCCCATTACTGGGCTGTTTTTGCCTCACGGTTCACCGCCTTGGCAATTCGGAAATACTGGATCAACGGAATGTTCGACGGGCAGACATAGCTGCAACATCCACACTCGAAACAGTCGTTGAGGTGGTAATCGCTCTCCATCTCCTCGTACCGTCGCACGTCGGCCAGCTGGCCGAGCATGGAGGGGTTGAGGTGAACCGGGCATGCATCCAGGCAGGCACTGCACTTGATGCAGGGGTAGACCGTACGATGCTTCAGATCCTCATCTGGCTTTTTGAACAGCACTACACCGGAGACACCCTTGGTGATGGCCACATCCAGGGAGGCCGTGGACATGCCCATCATGGGTCCGCCCATTACCACTTCGCTGGACTCCACGTCGGCGCCCACCTGTTCAAGCAGGAAACGCAGCTGTGTGCCAATGGGCACCAGGTAGTTGCCCGGCTTCTCGACACCATGACCGGAGACGGTAACGACGCGTTCGATCAGCCCCCGGCTCAGGGGAACCAGGTCCCCCAGCTGGGCAAGGGTTCCGACGTTGTAGACCGCTACACCAATGTCTGCGGGGATACCACCGGAGGGCACCTCCTTGCCCAGCAGGCTGGTGATCAACATCTTCTCACCACCCTGGGGGTACTTGGTCTCCACCGCTTCGCAGGTAATTCCGGCCTCTTTCGGCAACAGGGAGCGGATACGCTCCACCGCATCCAGCTTGTTGTCTTCCACTCCAATGATCGCGCGCAGTGCGCCGGTAGCCTTCATCACCATTTTGATGCCGCGTACCAGGTTATCGGTCTGCTCCAGCATCACACGATGATCACAGGTGAGATAGGGCTCGCACTCGCAGCCGTTGATCACCAGGGTTTCGATCTTCTTGTCCTTGGGCGGCAACAGTTTCACGTGGCTGGGAAATGCCGCACCGCCCAGGCCCACCATGCCGGACTCCTGCACCGCTTGAACCAGTTCCTCGGGCGTCATGGTATTGATGTCCCGGGGGCAGTCGTAGAGTACCTGCTGGGTGGACGCCTCGTAGGTATCGATGATGATTGCCGGGGTCTTTGGGCCCTCGGCGGTCGGCACCAGTTCATCAATCGCCTTGACCACGCCGGTTACCGGCGAGTGCATGGGCACGGAGACAAAGCCCCCCGCCTTGGCGATGGGCTCACCGCGCACCACCTCCTGGCCGGGTTTGACCAGAGGCACCGCCGGTGCACCGCGATGCTGTGCACCGGCGGGATGATCATGACCGGCGCAAACTGCAAGCGCCGGATCGGTTTGTCCGCCGTGATCTCCTTGTGCTCCACGGGATGGATGCCGTGGGAGAAGGTCTTATGTTTTGAAAAGATGTTCATAAAACCTGTTTGAAAGCTTCTCATGGTTCAGGCCTTGACTGTACGCCGGGACGTGCCCGGTGTACCCATAGGTTTTACTGGTACTTCTCAGCCCGCTTTAGGAGCTTGTCCAGATCCTTCTCGCTCTGATTCCAGGGGGTACCGGGATGCAGGCATCCGGCGGTGCACTTCTCTGCCGCCTTGACGATGTCCTTGAAGGTTCCACCCCTGGTGGTCGACAACCACGGACATCTTGTCGTCGTTGTACTGGAACACTTTCGGGGCTATCTCGATACACTCGTCACAGGCGGTACATTCGGGCGTCTCGATCCAGACCGGCTCGTAGTCTTCCGGTGCCGCTGCGCCGTTACCGCCGTTAGCTGGAACGCCATGTCGGCAAGCGCAGACATGTCGCCACCACCGGCCATTGCCAGCAGGCTGGTGGTGAGCTTCTGGGCCATCTCCGCCTTGGCCTGGTTGGCAATGGCCTCCAGGTCCACCACCTGGTCGACGCCTGCCAGGGACTTCAGCTGGTGCCAGAAGTCGCGGCGCTCTTCGGTGGACTTGACGATCTCCTGGGCCACCAGCACACGCATCAGGCGGTTCTTGGCGTCCAGGCCCCAGATGTAGGGGAACTTGCCGTCACGGCCGTCCTCGTCCAGGTCCAGGAACTCGTGCAGCTGAACCATGTCATCGTTCCAGGTCTCCGGCGGTGCCTTGCGGAAGTGGTTGCGGAAACGGCCTTCGGTCAGGGCGAAGTCGGCGAAGCTCATGGGCACTTCAAGCTTGGCCTCTTTGCCCTTCTCGTCCTGGTAGTCAATCTTGTAAGTGGGCCAGTCGTCATCCATGGCCGGGTTGCCCTCCAGGTCACAACAGTCCCTGAAGGTGACACCGGCGTCGGGGTCGTACTTGAACATCGAGTAGGCGCGGGACTCCATGGCCAGCCTGGCCTGCTTGTCGGAGGCGTCGTCGCCAACACCTTGCTCCGGCTGGCAGGTGGTGTAGATGTTGAACAGGGCCGGACGGCGGCTGTTCAGGCCATCGATGTAACCCTCCAGCATGTGGGTGACGTTGGCCACCGAGCTCTGCAGCACGTAGCTGGTGCGGTGAGCCATACCGATGATGCCCATCTCCTTGCGGATCTCGGTCTTGCCCTTCCACGCCTTGCCGTAGGGGCTCATGTCCGCTACCTGGCCGATAAAGCCGGAGGTACAGGCCTGGCCACCGGTATTGGAGTAGACCTGGGTGTCGAGCACCAGCACCTTCACTGGTACGCCTAAAGCAAGGGCACGGGAAAGGTTCTGGAAACCAATGTCGTACATGGCATCGTCACCACCCACGGAAACAACGGGCGGACAGAGCAGCCACTCTTCGTCACTGAAGTCCTTCCAACCGAAGTATGTGAAGAAAGCGCCGTACTCTTCGGCACTGTACTTGCCTTCCAGCTCCAGCTTGGCCTGGCGCACAACCTTGAAGCCCTCGGCCATCTTCGCCATGTGACCTTCGAAGATACCCATGGCCACGGAGGGGCTGTCCTGGAACAGGTGGCTGGTCCAGGGGAAGGGATACGGGTTGTAGGGAAAGGTGGAGCCCCATACAGAGGTACAACCGGTGGCATTGATGATACCCATGGCGGCGCGGCCCCGGTTAGTCTTGCCGTCAGTGTAGAGCCACTTCAAGTGACGCAGTTTCTCCAGCAGCTGGGTAGCCCACTTGAGCCACTTGGGATCCACCGGCTGGGTCTCGTCATTGAGGGTCGCCGAAAGATCGGTCAGCGTCAGGTCGGTATCCTGGTGACTCTCCACTGCATCGTTAACGGCAGCAACATTGGAGAGGTCCATACCCTCGGCCAGTTTCAATCGGATGTGGGTCTCCAGGCGGTTGATCAGGTCATCGATATCCGCCAGGTGCTTCTTGATGCGCGGCTGCATCAGGGCGGTTCACGGTGCCGGTAAAGAGGTGGATGGCGGTCTTCTCACCGTAACCCAGGCAGGCACCGTCACCGGAGACCAGGGACTGGTAGTTCTCCTTGTTCAGCAGCAGGGTCTCGAGGGCGCCGATCTTCTCGTCCAGGTCGTCGATACGGATAAAGTCGGAGTCAGTGGTGGGCAGATCCAGCCAGAACGCCCAATCCTTCTGCATCTTGTCGATGGCTTCCTGGGTCTGCACCTCTGCAACCAGGGCACCGTCGTCGCACACCTCGATACACTCCATGCAGCCTTTACAGGTGTAGGGGTTGATGGTGATGGAGAAGAGACCGCCGGTGTTGGGGTTCTTCTTCTCGCGGTTGCTCCAGTAGGGCTTGGTAATGGAGAACTCGAAACCACCCAGGGCCTCAAGGAACAGGCCGAACTCTTTCTCCAGGTTGACCTTGGCATCGCCCTCCAGATCGGAGTCGGCCAGCACCTCCAGCACCGCCTGGTCCATCAGCTTGGAGACCACGGCAGCCTCGCCGTCCGCCTCGATCAAAGCACGCAGCTTCTTCTCGACTGTGCGGCTCTCACGACGCAGGTACTGGGTGGGTGTGCCCTTGGTCTCGATCCGCTCGATCGCGGCGTTGAATACCTCGGAGATGGAGTTGACCAGGCCGGGGATGGCACTGTCGGGGCAGACGGTGTAGCAGTTACCGCAGGCGGTACAGTTCTCGGTGACGAACTTCGGGTACTCGAAGCGGATCTGGGTCATGTCACGGTAGACACAGGTGGACGCCGGAATCAGGCTGGTCGCGACGATGGCGCCTGTGGGACAACGCTCGACCGCGACCTTTGAAGACAACCTGTTCTTGGCGTAGTCGATCACCGCCAGGTTGTTTGTGATCTCCACCAGGCCTTCCGGAGAATCCACGGCGCAGCGTTCACAGGCGGTGCAGATCACCTCGCACTCGGCCTCCGCCTCATCACCCTTCTCCAGGTTTTTGCAGGCAACGAACAGTTGGTGGCTGACGGGGTGTATTTCGAACAGGTTCTTGGGACAGACATCGACGCAGTCGCCGCAGGCAGTGCAGATCTCCTCGTCCACCACTGGCAGGCCGTACTTCTTCATAGAAATGGCGTCGAATTCACAGACCACTTCACAGTCGCCCATGCCGAGACACCCCCAGGTGCAGCCTTTACCGCCACCGGAAACCAGGGCAGCGCCACGGCAGGTATCCATGCCGTCGTAACTGGCCCGGATGTAGGCGACGTACTTGCCGCCGGCGCAGGCCAGGCGGGTAACCCGCTTCTCCTGGCTGCCCAGGTCAACGCCCAGGTAGTCGGCGATGATCTTGTTCATATCCTTGGAGTTGACGGTGCACTGTGCTGGCTCGTAGCTGCCATCGATCAGGCCCTCGGCGAAGGGGCGACAGCCGGGGGAACCGCAGGCGCCGCAGTTGGCGCTGGGAAGCAGATCCTCGATCTCGTCGATGCGGGGATCCTCGTAGACGAAAAGACGTTTGTTGGCGATAACAAGGACAGTGGCCAGCAGCAGACCCAAACCAGCCATAAAGTGTAATTTTCTCATGGGTATTTGACACGCCAATTATTTCAATGCTTACTATTAGGCTAACCAATATTGAAACAACCGAGATCGAGATGGCTTCCCCTACCCCCGTCCACTACAAACAGAACCGACTGAAGCAGCTCAGGGCCTTCTGCCATGCCGCCCAGACCGGCAGCATCAGCGAGGCTGCGGAGAAAATTTTTCTAAGCCAGCCAACGGTTTCCCTGCAGATCCAGGCCCTGGAGCGAGAGCTGGAAACAGTGCTTTTTGAACGCCGCGGACCAAAGATCCGCCTGACACCGGAAGGGGAAATCCTGTTCAAACTCTCCCAGCCGTTGGTAGAGGGGATGGACAAGCTGCACGAAACCTTTGCCGCCCAACAGGGACTGCTGGAGTCGGGAGAGTTGAACATCGCGGCGGGTGAATCGACTATTCTTTACGTGCTGCCCTCCCCCCTCAAACATTTCATGGCCCAGCACCCCAAGATCCGGGTCAAGCTGCACAATGTCACCGGTGGCCGGGACGGCCTCTCCCGGTTGCGGGCCGACGAGGCGGACTTCGCCGTAGGGTCGATGATCGAGGTGCCCGACGACATCGTCTACAAGCCCCTGGTCACTTACAGCCCGGCCCTGATCGTGCCGACAGATCATCCACTGGCAAAGAAAAAGCGTGTCACCCTGGAAGACATCAGTCCCTACGGCCTTATCCTTCCACCTCCCAGCCTCACCACCTGGCGCATGGTGGACCTGGTGTTCCGTCAACACGAAGTGAAGTTCAAAACCGCACTTCAGGCCGGCGGCTGGGAGGTGATCAAGCGTTACGTGGAACTGGGACTGGGCATCTCCATCGTCACAGACGTCTGCCTCACCGGCGAGGAGAAACTGGTGAAGTTCCCCCTCAACGAATACTTCCCCACCCGTTCTTACGGTTTGGTACTACGCCGGGGCAAATACCTCTCACCCCAGGCAAAGCGCTTCATCGATACCCTTGAGGCCTATTATGAAGGTGCAGATGCGCACCAGGAGCAAGGCAATGAATAAGGTTGCCTCTATTGCGCACTCACTGTACTTGGCGTGGCCTCTGCTCAGAGAGCCCGTTAAGATTGGATACAAGCTCTTCCATGCTCTCAATGGACCGATCGGCATAGCTGGTTGCATCCACACTGAGTTCAGACACATCCCGAATGTTGACCACGTTGCGGTCGAGTTCCTGGGTAACCACATTTTGTTCGGTCATGGCCGTGGCGATCTGTGCATTCACGTCGCAGATACTACTCACAGCCTGTGAAATCTTATCCAGGAGTCCAACTGTTTTCTGAGCCTGGACCAGGGTGCCATCGGCCATGGCAAGCGAGCGTTTTATCGCCCCAATAGCCTCGGCCGCAACGCTTTGCAGGCTTCCGATGATCGTTTGAATCTCCTGAGTGGCTTCGTAGGTCCGCGTCGCCAGGGTGCGTACCTCCTCGGCCACAACGGCAAAACCGCGCCCTTGTTCGCCTGCGCGTGCCGCCTCGATTGCCGCATTCAGGGCAAGCAGGTTGGTCTGTTCGAATATGGCTGTAATTACATTGATAATGGATGCGATATTCTCGCTGTCACTCTCCAGCCTCTGTATCACCGAGTGTGCAGTCTCCACCTCGCTGGTCAGTCCCTGGATGGCCTCCATGGTTTCTGCCACAATCTCTATACTGCTCCTCGCTTCCTCCTCGGCCAGGGAAGCCGTCTCCGCAGACTGATTGGTATTGCTTGCGACCTCCTTGATTGTGGCCGCCAGTTGAGTAACAGCCGAAGCCACCTGGTCTGTCTCAAGGTGTTGCTGACCGATACCTTTCACATTGAGATGAATGGCCGAAGACAGGTCGCCCACAGCTCTTATGATCTCCTCGGAAGAGTCAGCAATACGACCCACGACACCGCGTGTTTCCGATTCTGCGTACTTAAGCGCCAGGAAAACATCCCCTATCTCATCAAAACGTCCCGTGTAAACATAACTGGCGACCGGGTCCTTGATAATCGAGCGTGCCTTCTTTTTAAGCTTGGATATTGGGTGGGACAACCAGTACGCCAGGATGACAGCCACACCCGAACCGGCAACCAGTCCATCAACTCCCGCATAACCATGATTACTTCCCATAAGCGCTGCAACCGAGACAGATACAATAACGGTGATGAAAAGCGCCATTAACAAAAACACACTGTAGGGCAAGCGCCCATATCTCAACCCCAGGGGGGAGCGGCCTGCATTAATCTGTGCATACAGCTTTTCCGCTCGCTCGACATGCTCCTTTGCCGGCTTGTTGCGTACAGACTGATACTCTACAACCGCACCGCCTTTAAGAATCGGTGTCACATAGGCATCGACCCAATAGTGATCTCCATTCTTGCAGCGGTTCTTGACGATACCCATCCAGGACTTTCCACGCTTCACCGTCTGCCAAAGGCCGGCAAATGCCTCCTTGGGCATATCCGGATGTCGAACGATATTGTGACTTTTCCCCTGCAGTTCTTCCCGGGTAAATCCGCTGATGTCTGCGAATTGGTCATTGCAGTAGGTGATCTGCCCTTTCAAGTTGGTTGTCGAAAGGATATTCGCATCCTGCGCATACAGCTTCTCCTTGCCTGTGATATGGATCTGTTTTTTCATTTTCGGAACTTGACTCTAATTGCAGTCTTTTCCCTAGTGGATGAAACGACTGTAAAAACTTGAGCACCACCGGCCAGGTAACGCACCACAAGCGCCGGATACGCCTCAAGTGCGATTCGGTTATCACCATTATCAAATATTGGCGGAATGGAGACGCCGGCTTTGAGCAACCGTGGAGCACCCTGAAAAAAAATTCTGCCCACGGGTACGCCGTACATCATCATGGGGCTCCGCGCGTCAGCCAGTTCATCAATACGACGCAGGTGCTGTTTATCGCCAGCGGGCCGGGCGTCACGGTAGTTCTTAAGCAGGCTCTCCCACGCTTTCATGTCCATGGCCCCCACCTTGGAAACCATACCCTGCCAGTCCATGGGCCAACGCTGACCGCCATGGAAGGCTGAAAGCCGATGCGGTTAGTCCCCGGTAGCCGTGAGGCCGCACTGCTTGCCCGTCGTGTGCGCAGCACGCTAGAGGG
>NZ_MPRJ01000097.1 GCF_002020805.1 Solemya velesiana gill symbiont
GTAGCCACTGGCTTCTAGGCTTTGCTGTCTCATCGTTTTCCTGGGAGTGGAGATCAATAGGTCGATGGTATACGATTTTCGAAATTAATCAGAGTTGCCATAATCTTAAACAATAGAAGAATAATCGAAGGATAGAGAGCGCGTGGCAGAGAACCAATTGAATCTACATGTTGGTGATGTATTCCAGCTTCAGGTGTTGGCCACCGGTCATGACGAACAACGTCATGCCGGCACCGTGATCGGCTATGTTCCCGGAAAGAGTATCCTGGTGACGTCGCCGGAGGTGGATGGCAAGGTGATGCTGATGCGGGAAGGGCAGCTGCTGGCGGTGAGAATGCTCCATGGCAGCCATATCAAGGGATTTTTCACCAAGATCATCCACGTGGCGACAGCCCCATACCCCTATCTCCATCTCGCCTATCCGGCAGATTTTGAGAGTATCGCTGTTCGCAGCGCCGAACGGGTGGAGACCCGGATAGAGGCACTGGCAAGGAATACCCTGAACCTGGAATCTGAAGATAACTGGAAACCCATCCTGATCCAGGATCTGAGCCTTTCAGGTGCCAAGCTGTTGAGCCAGGGCAGCCTGGGAGAAACCGGTGACAAGCTGGAACTGACCTTCAAGGTGGATGTCTGCGGCATCGAAGAGACCCTGGACTTGGTTGCCACGCTCAGAAAACAGAGTACCAACAGACAAGCATCCCGAAGCAAAGGCTGGGAAGTGGTCAATGGCATCGAGATTCACCATGTGAACCGCTTTCAGAAGATCCTGCTGGGCAGTTACCTGCTCGAGCAGAAAGGGGGGTTGGAGTAGGAGGGGAGGCCCGGAGACAGGCTTTTGGCCTGTCCCCGGGTTAATCGCTTATCAGCCCTTGGCTTCCAGGGCGTCCAGGAAGCGCTCTGCATCCAGCGCCGCCATGCAGCCTGCACCTGCGGAGGTGATGGCCTGACGATAGACGTGATCGGTGACATCACCCGCGGCAAACACGCCTTCGATGTTGGTCATGGTGGCCTTGCCTTCGGTGCCGCCTTCAACCTTCAGGTAGCCGTGTTCCATGTCGAGCTGGCCTTCGAACAGGTCGGTGTTGGGCTTGTGGCCGATGGCGATGAACACGCCCTGCAGGTCGATATCCTTGGTGGAGTCGTCCTTCAGGTTCTTGATGCGCATGCCGGTGACGCCGCTATCGTCACCCAGCACTTCGTCCAGGACGTGGTCCCACTCGATGGTGATGTTTCCGTTTTCCGCCTTCTCCAGGATGTGTTTCTGCAGAATCTTCTCCGCCCTTAGGGCATCTCTGCGGTGAACCACGGTGACCTCGGATGCGATGTTGGAGAGGTAGAGCGCCTCTTCAACGGCGGTGTTGCCGCCGCCGATAACGGCGACTTTCTGGTTACGATAGAAAAAGCCGTCACAGGTGGCGCAGGCTGAAACGCCGCGGCCCTTGAAGGCCTCTTCGGATTCGAGTCCCAGGTACTGGGCTGATGCGCCGGTGGCGATGATCAGCGCGTCGCAGGTATAGACGGCAGAGTCGCCGGTCAGGGTAAAGGGGCGCTGGGTGAGGTCGGCCTTGTTGATGTGGTCGAAAATCACCTCGGTTTCGAATCGCTCGGCATGTTTGAGCATGCGGTCCATTAACTCGGGGCCTTGCACGCCTTCCCAGTCACCAGGCCAGTTGTCCACCTCTGTGGTGGTGGTCAGCTGCCCGCCTTGCTGCATACCGGTAACCATAACAGGGTTGAGATTGGCGCGGGCGGCGTAGACTGCGGCGGTATAGCCGGCAGGGCCTGAACCGAGAATGAGTAGGCGACAGTGTTTGGTTTCGCTCATTTATAAAACTCCATACGACATGCCATTTGTTGGGCTTGGCTGGTTACCCCGAATCCTGGATTGGTGTTCAGCATATGGCAATGGATCCGGTCTATTTCAAGGGCCAGAAACTGTTATGCTTGGTTGGGCCTGTTTACGGCAACAGACACAAGGAACTCGGGTCGTGAATCAGGGTCCAGAGTTCAAAGGCTGTAGATACTACGTAATGTCGAGCAAAGGGTAAAGGAGACAGGATGCGGATCGGAATACCAACGGAGATCAAAACCCAGGAGGGACGGGTAGGCCTGGTCCCCGAGGCTTGCTCAGAGCTGATCAGGGCGGGTCACACCGTCAGCCTGGAACGGGATGCCGGTATTCACAGCGGTTTCGCGAACAGCGAGTATGAATCGGTTGGCGTCAATATCGTTCCCGATGCCGAAACCCTTTACGGCGAAAATGAACTGATCATCAAGGTCAAGGAGCCCATTGGAGACGAGATCGAGCTCCTGCGGGAGGGCCACCTGCTCTTCTCATTTCTCCACTTTGCAGCTGACAAGTCGCTTATGGCGCGTCTGCAGCAGAGAGGACTCACCACAGTTGCCTTTGAAACCGTGGAAAGGGACGGGCAACTGCCCATTCTCGCCCCCATGAGCGACATCGCAGGACGCCTCGGGGTCCAGATCGGATCAAACCTGTTGTACCGGCCCCAGGGTGGCAAAGGTGTGCTTCTGGGCGGGCTGCCCGCTGCAGAGCGGGGCAGGGTGGTGGTGCTCGGTACCGGACATGCCGGTGGCAACGCGGTCAGGATGGCTGCGGCCCTTGGGGCGGAGGTGGTCGCTTTCGATAAAAAGCCTGAACGCCTGGAGGTGATGCGTGAATACGGCAATAACGTCACTGCGCTCTACCCCTACAGTGAAAAGGTGGACAAGGAGATCAGAAACGCCGATATCGTGGTGGGTGCGGTACTGATTACCGGTGCCAGGGCGCCTGTTCTTGTCAGCGCGGACCAGGTGGCTTCGATGAGGGAAGGCAGCGTCATTATCGATATTGCGGTTGATCAGGGCGGGTGTGTCGAAACCACCCGGCCAACCAGTTATGATGAGCCTACTTACGAGGTATCGGGGGTGACCCATTTCGCCGTCACCAACATGCCGGGAGCCGTGCCGAGAACGTCGTCACAGGCACTTTCCGCCAGCCTGATACCCTACGCCCTGAAAATCGCGGAAAAGGGTGGATTGGATGACCCGTCGATCAAGTCCGGTATTAACTTGAGAAACGGTGAGATCCTGCATCCCGCTTTGATTGGAATCTGATCCAATATTTCATGTACAATAAGAAAAATATTCAATAACCTTTTAAATATTCAAGAGTTTTGTGAGGAATAAGTGGGTCAGGCAAGTCGTACAGATCAGCAGCCATCGACTGTGAGCATGCATATCGGACGCCGTCTGAAAGAGGGCGCCCTGTTGTTGCTTGTGGCCATTGCCGCCTACTTCATGCTTTCACTGGTTACCTACTCACCACAGGATCATGGCTGGTCCTACACGGGCCCTAGGGATCAAGTGATCAACGGCGGTGGCCCGGTAGGTGCCTGGTTCGCCGATGTATTCCTCTACCTGTTCGGTTTTCTCGCCTATCTTTTTCCCGTCATGGTGGGTTGGAGCGGCTGGCTGATCTACAAGGAACGCAATCCTGACGACAGCATAAACATGCACTTGGTGGCCCTGCGCTGGTTCGGTTTTTTCATCACCCTTGCAGCGGGCAGTGCCCTTGCTGCCATGCATCTGCCAAATCTCGCCCTCCATCCCCACGGGGGCAGTGGCGGTATCCTGGGCACTTTCCTCCAGGAATTCCTGGTCAGCGTATTCAGTTTTGCTGGAGGCGGCCTGCTATCCCTAGCCCTCCTGTTGGCCGGTTTCACCCTGTTTACCGGGATCTCGTGGCTCACGGCAATGGACAAGGTCGGTGAGGCGACCCTGTGGCTCTATCGCCGTACCCTGTTGCTTAAAGCCCGTCACCAGGACTCACGCAAGGCCAGGGAGGCGCGCAAGCAGCGCAGCGAGGCGGTGAAGATCGAGAAAGAGAAGAGCCAGAAGCGCAAGCCGCCCCGCATCGAGCCTGTCATCAAGGAGGTCAAGGCCAGTGCAAGGGTCGAGAAGGAGAAACAGGTATCCCTGTTCGAGCCCATGCCCGAAGTGGGAGAACTGCCTCCGCTAGCGCTGCTTGATCCGGCCAAGGCCAGCGGCAAGGGTTACTCGAAAGAGGCCCTGGAAGCAATGTCGCGGCTGGTTGAGATCAAGATGAAGGATTTCGGCGTTGAAGTGGAGGTTGAGTCGGTTCATCCCGGCCCTGTTGTCACCCTGTTCGAGTTGAGACTGGCACCCGGCACCAAGGTCAGCAAGATCACCAACCTGTCCAAAGACTTGGCACGGGCACTCTCAACGATCAGTGTTCGCGTGGTTGAGGTCATACCGGGCAAATCGGTGATCGGACTGGAGATTCCAAACGAGTACCGGGAGATGGTCTATCTGAGCGAGGTACTGAAGTCCGAAGCTTACGACCACGCCAAATCCGCCCTGACACTGGCGCTGGGCAAGGACATTGCAGGTCACCCCTCCGTGGCGGATCTGGCCAAGATGCCCCATGCCCTGATTGCAGGTACCACCGGCTCGGGTAAATCGGTCGCCATCAACGCCATGATTCTGAGCCTGCTCTACAAGGCCTCGCCCCAGGATGTGCGCCTCATCATGGTGGACCCGAAGATGCTCGAATTGTCGGTCTACGAGGGCATTCCTCACCTGTTGACGCCCGTTGTTACCGATATGAAGGAGGCGGCCAATGCCCTGCGCTGGTGTGTGGGGGAGATGGAGCGGCGCTACCGCCTGATGGCCTCCCTGGGGGTGAGAAACATTACCGGTTACAACAAGAAGGTGAAGGATGCCGAGAAACGGGGCGAGCCCATCCCGGATCCCCTGTTCCAGCCAGATCCACTGGTGGAGGCCCAGCAGATTCCGAACCTGACCACGCTGCCATACATTGTCGTCATCATCGACGAGCTGGCAGACATGATGATGGTGGTGGGCAAGAAGGTGGAAGAGCTGATCGCACGCCTGGCACAAAAGGCCCGTGCATCGGGCATTCACCTGCTGCTTGCTACCCAGCGTCCGTCGGTGGATGTGATCACCGGCCTGATCAAGGCCAATATTCCCACCCGCATCGCTTTCCAGGTCTCATCCAGGATCGACTCCCGTACCATTCTGGACCAGATGGGTGCCGAGCATCTCCTTGGGCATGGCGACATGCTCTATATGCCCCCCGGCAGCAGCATCCCCCAGCGTGTCCATGGCGCTTTTGTGGACGACAACGAAGTTCACCGGGTGGTGGAGCACCTGAAGAAGACCGGCGAACCCGATTACATCGAAGAGATCACCCAGGAGACCAGTGAAGCACTGCCTGGTATGCCCGGCGAGCAGGACAGCGTGGAAGATGCAGATCCCCTCTACGATGAGGCGGTGAAGATCGTAACAGAGACCCGTCGTGCATCCATCTCCGGTGTCCAGCGCCGCCTGAAAATCGGTTACAACCGCGCTGCACGCCTGATCGAAGAGATGGAGAGGACAGGCATCGTCAGCCCCGCCCAGAGCAATGGCAATCGCGAAGTACTGGCGCCGCCCCCGCCGGATGTATGAGTAACCCATTCCAATGCGCAATATGAAACGCTTTATTGCAGCCATGCTGCTGCTTCTGACTTGTTCGGCCCACGCCGGTACCGGTGTGGATCAGATGAATACTTTTCTGCAAGAGGTGAGAACACTCAAAGCGGCATTCGAGCAATCGGTGCTGGATCAGGATCATGAGAGTGCTGCGCGTTCCCAGGGCATGTTCTACCTGAAGCGTCCCGGATACTTCCGG
The DNA here is from genome assembly GCF_002020805.1 of Solemya velesiana gill symbiont. Taxonomy (GTDB): domain Bacteria; phylum Pseudomonadota; class Gammaproteobacteria; order Chromatiales; family Chromatiaceae; genus Sedimenticola_A. The sequence continues at coordinate 5,720 of NZ_MPRJ01000097.1, forward strand.
TGGGATTACAGTGAACCGGAAGACCAGATGATCGTCGCCGACGGTCGACAGATATGGCACCTCGACCCGGAGCTGGAGCAGGCAAGCGTTCAGAACCAGGAGACCGCGCTGAAGGGAACACCGGCGATGCTGCTTATCACCGGTGACCCAGTGGAGAACCACTTCGAGGTGATCGATATCGGCAACCGCCAGGGTATGGGCTGGGTGGAACTGATTCCCAGGGACCAGGAGAGCCAGTTCACGCGGATTCTGCTGGCCTTTACCAATAATGAACTGAGGCGGATGGAGATGGCGGACAAGTTCGGTCAGATTACCCGTTTTCAGTTCTTCGATATCGAGTGTAACATCGAATTCGAAAGCAACTTTTTCCGCTACGTTCCCCCGGAAGGTTTGGATATCTTCAGACCCGACTGAGTCTATTTGAATGAACGGTGAAGACCTCTTTTCTGAACCGGGCATGGAGGGTACGCGCCCCCTTGCTGACAGGATGCGTCCGCGTACCCTGGATGAATTCATAGGCCAGTCCCACATCATGGGACTGGACAAGCCCCTGCGCAAGGCCATAGAAGCGGACCGGCTGCACTCCATGATCTTTTGGGGCCCGCCGGGTACCGGGAAGACCACCCTGGCAAGCATGACCGCACTGCACTCCGGTGCCCAGTTCATCAGCCTCTCTGCGGTACTCTCCGGCGTCAAGGAGATCAGAAGTGCCGTGGAGCAGGCCAAGCAGGCCCAGCAGATGGAGGGGCGGCCCACCATTCTCTTCATCGACGAGGTACATCGCTTCAACAAGGCACAGCAGGACGCCTTTCTTCCCCACGTGGAGAGCGGCACCGTGGTATTCGTTGGCGCCACCACGGAGAACCCCTCGTTCGAACTGAACAACGCACTGCTCTCCAGGGCCCGTACCTATGTGCTCAAGTCCCTGACCCAGGATGAACTTGAGCAGATTATCGAACAGGCGCTGAACGATGGGGAACGCGGCCTTGGGGACAGGGAAATCCAACTGCCCCCCGAGCTCCGCACACTGCTGGCAGAGGCCGCTGACGGCGATGCACGCCGGGCCCTGAACCTGCTGGAGATCTCGGTGGATCTTTCCGATGGTCCCGAGATCACCCGCCAGGCGGTGGAGGAGGTGATCACCGGAAACCTGCGCCGGTTCGACAAGGGGGGAGAAGCCTACTACGACCAGATCTCCGCCCTCCACAAATCGGTCAGGGGCTCTTCTCCCGATGCTGCCCTTTACTGGCTATGCCGCATGATCGACGGCGGCTGCGATCCACTCTATATCGCACGCCGAGTGGTGAGGATGGCCTCGGAGGATATCGGCAATGCAGACCCCAGGGCACTGGCAGTTGCACTAGACGCCTGGGAGACCCAGGAGCGGTTGGGCAGCCCGGAAGGGGAACTGGCCATTGCCCAGGCGGTGCTCTACATGGCCTGTGCACCCAAGAGTAACTCTGTTTACACGGCATTCAATGCAGCGATGAAGGATGTGCGTGAACTGGGCAGTCTCGAGGTGCCCATCCATCTGCGCAATGCCCCGACCAAGCTGATGAAGGAGCTGGGCTACGGCAAGGCCTACCGCTATGCCCATGACGAACCCGACGCCTATGCCGCGGGTGAGCACTACTTCCCTGAAGCGGTGGAAGCCCGTCACTATTATCAACCAGTGGACCGGGGGCTGGAGATCAAGATCAGGGAGAAGCTGGCCAGGTTGGCACAGCTTGACGAAGAGGCGAAGGGAAATAAGTAAGCGCTTCGCGATCTGCATTCGCTGGGTGTAAAATAAATCCTTTGTGTTTGTCCAACAGGAGTGAGTCGGATTGTCCCAGGTTTTAGCAATCGCCGCGGGTGGGGCCGCAGGGGCGCTGATGCGCTTCTGGGTATCCAACGGCATCTATGCACTGCTGGGACGTGGTTTTCCTTACGGCACCCTGATGGTGAACGTGTTGGGATCCCTGGTGATGGGGCTGCTCTACGTCATGTTCATCGAACGTATGATGGTTAGCCCTGAAATGCGAGGCGCACTGCTCGTGGGCTTTCTAGGTGCTTTCACCACCTTCTCCACTTTCTCCATAGAGACGCTGAACCTGATCGAGCAGGCTGATTACATGAAGGCGGTGATGAACATGATTGTCTCCGTCGTCGCTTGCGTATTTGCCGCCTGGTTGGGGCTGGCAATTGGGAGGCAACTATGACGACCAGAGAAGTCACCATGGTGCGCATCTATCTGACAGAGGGAAAGCACCAGTACCAGCAATTGATGGAACTGCTTCACGACAAGGGACAGATGGCAGGTGTGACCGCTTTCAGGGGTATAGCGGGATTCGGACAGACCGGAAAAGTACACTCATCCACGCTGCTGGATATTTCACTCGATCTGCCCCTGGTTCTCGAATTCTTCGATGAACCGTCAAAGGTGGAGAAAGTGCTCGAAGATCTGAACAACTATGTTAAACCAGGCCACGTCGTGAGCTGGCCTGCAAATGTCAATATGGGTGAATAACCGATGCTCGACCCTCGTTTACTGAGAAACGAACTTGAAAACACGGCCCAGCAGCTGGCCCGCCGCCATGTGCAGCTGGATGTCTCTCAGATCGCTGACCTCGAGGCAAAGCGCAAGGCGCTCCAGGTCTCCACCGAGGAGTTGCAGAACGAGCGCAACAGCCGTTCCAAGGGAATCGGCAAAGCCAAGGCTGCACGTGAGGACATTCAGCCGCTGCTGGCGGAAGTAGCGGATCTCGGCGCCAAGCTGGACAGCGCGAAGGAGGAGCTGTCTGCCGTTCAGGATCAGCTGCGGGATATCACCCTGGGTATTCCGAACATTCCCCACGAGAGCGTACCTGAGGGCAGGGACGAAGAGGACAACCGGGAGGAGCGCCGCTGGGGTGAGCCGACCCAGTTCGATTTCGAGCCCAAGGACCACGTGGATCTCGGCGTGGACAGTGGCATGATGAATTTCGAGGCCGCCGCCAAGATCACCGGTTCACGCTTCGTTACCCTGCAGGGTTCCCTGGCCCGCATGCAGCGTGCACTGGCCCAGTTCATGCTGGACACCCATACCGGGGAACACGGTTACACCGAGACATACGTGCCATTCCTGGTAAATGCCGACAGCCTCCAGGGCACGGGGCAGCTGCCGAAGTTCGAAGAGGACCTGTTTAAGCTATCCGGCGAACTCAGCTACTACCTGATCCCCACCGCAGAGGTGCCGGTCACCAACCTGGTACGGGACGGGATAATCGAGACCGATGAGATGCCCAGGCGCTGGGTCGCCCAGACCCCCTGTTTCAGGAGCGAGGCGGGCTCTTACGGAAAGGATACCCGTGGAATGATTCGCCAGCACCAGTTCGAAAAGGTCGAGATGGTGCAGGTGGTGCGTCCCGAGGAGTCCTACCAGGCCCTGGAGGAACTGACCGGCCATGCAGAGACCATTCTTCAGAAACTGGGGCCGACCTGGAGGTCTGGCTGCCGGCACAGAACACCTACCGGGAGATCTCCTCCTGTTCCAATTTCGAGGACTTCCAGGCCCGGCGTCTCCAGGCACGCTGGCGCAATCCGGAAACCGGCAAGCCTGAGTTGGTACATACCCTCAATGGCTCAGGCCTCGCCGTGGGACGCACCCTGGTCGCGGTAATGGAGAACTACCAGCAGGCGGACGGGACCATACGCGTACCTGAAGTGCTTCAGCCCTACATGGGCGGTATGGAAGTGTTGGGGTGACGATCCATCGTTATTCTGGCGAGCGCCAGAATGACCGGTAAACAAAAAAAGCCCTTGCCAGGAGGCGAGGGCTTTTTTATTTAAGTTACGGTTCAGAGGTCAGTTCAGATTGCTCGAGATCAGCGATGCTCCCAGTATATCTTCCGTCAGTTTCAGTTCGCCCGTCAGTTCCTGATCCCTATCCCTGGTCTCTTTCAGGCCGTTCTGAATGAGTATCCGCTCCAGCTTCCTGATCTTCTTCTCCATCTTTTCAGCTACCTTGATGATCTCCTGGCGAAGATAGATGCTCTCGATATTCATATGAAGCTGGGTTGCCATGCGCTTGAGCAGTTCGACGTCTTCGTTGTTGAACTCGAGGTGACCTTTTTTGTTCAGCACCTGTAGGACACCAATGACTTCCTTGGTGTGAGACTTGAAGATGGGCACGCCCAGGGCATTCTTGGTAGTGAATCCGGTTTTACGGTCTACACGGTCATGGGTGCCTGCAACCACTTGGAGATTGTCGCGGATCTTGTGTTCACCCTTATGGATGATCTCACCCACCAGTGAGTTTTTCTGTGGCACCTTGACTGAGCGCTCCTTGAGATCAGTACCACACTGCACCCAGACGTGCTCAGTCTTGGGGTCGAGGATGAAAATCGAGCAGCGTTCGCTGTTCAGCAATTTTGGCGTGATATCCACGAAGAACTGGAGAAGACCACGGTTTCCCGTCTCGTTCCAAGCCTTCTCGAAAGCCTTGTGTTTGGCCTTCAATCGCTCCAATTCCTTTTTCACGCGGTCAAGTTTGGTGGAATCCATCTTCAAATCTCCTCTGGGGTGTTGATTAAAAGATACCAACAGGGTCAGGGATAAACTGAGAAGTGGATTGCAAAAAAGCTTGAATTTCAGCGAATTAAAATCAATCCGGAGACGGTTCGTGACAGAAGTCACAATATCAGGCGGGGTATGGAATCACGCCAGCATGATCAGCAGCAGTACAAAACCGACTACCAGAGCAAGGGGGAGAATGGCTGACGCCCAGTCGCCTTCCTGGGCCTTGGGGCTGTTCTGCATCCAGTGTTTTGCCGTCGGGTAGAGGAAAAGCAGCATCAACCCGAGGACGATTGCCGAGCCGATCTGAAGCCAAATATTATCCATGAAGGGGCCCTCTAAATGACAACCCCGGCTCAGAGGCCGGGGTTGTGCTCAGCTAACAACCTTTCGATCAGTCGTCGCCACCGAAGATTCCAAGAATCTGGAGCAGGCTGATGAAAATGTTGAAGATCGCCATGTAGAGGCCGTAGGTGGCGTGAATATAGTTGGTTTCGCCACCGTGGACCATCTGGCTGGTCTGGAACAGGATGTAGGCGCTCATCAGCAGCATGATGCCGCCAGCGATGGCCAGCTGCAGTGCAGGCATCTGGAGGAAAATATTGGCCAGAATGCCCACCAGCATCACCATCATGCCGGCAAAGATGAAGCCGCCCATGAAGCTGAAGTCACGACGGGAGGTCAATGCATAGCCGGAGAGGCCCAGGAATATCACGCCGGTGCCGCCGAGCGCGGTTGCCACGGTCTGCGGTCCGTGGGGCAGCGCCAGGTAGATCTGGATGATCGCCCCGAGCCCGAAACCGAGCAGGCCGGTAATCAGGAATATGACGCCGATACCGGAGGAGGAGTTAGCAGTACGTGGTAGCAGGAACATGCCCAGCAGCATCGCCGCGATCACGGATGCGGTGTAGGTCCACACCGGAACAGCCATGAAAAGTGAAACCATGGCCATCACCGCACTGAAAGCCAGCGTGGCGGACAGCAGCATGTAGGTGTTCTTGATGACCTTGTTGACCGCCAGGGCATTACCTGCCGGACGGGCTACAGAATAGTCAAGACGATTCATAGGATTAATCACTCCTTAGTTTGTTATCCAATCAGTATCTGAAGCATGAGACTTCCGATTCCCCAGATTGGTTCCACAGCATACTTGATTGGGGCGGAAATTCAACAAAACAAGCTTAGTCTTTCAAAATGTAGATTTTTTACAGAGGGGGTGGTCTACACAAAAACAATCGGGTATTCTTCCGCCTCGTTTGGAGAGGTGGCTGAGCGGTCGAAAGCGGCGGTCTTGAAAACCGTTGAGGGTTTGTAGCCCTCCCAGGGTTCGAATCCCTGCCTCTCCGCCATAGAATCAAAGGCTTACGTCACTTCTGATGTAAGCCTTTTTTGTTGGAAAAATAATATTTGGGGCAAAAATGGGACAGTCCTGAAAAATCAACTACAATTAAAGGGAACCTCGAAAAACACCGTCGTCATCATCAGCTGATCACGTGACCGGTTAAAACAGCAGCCCAATATTCGATTTCCCGTTCATTTCTTCGTTC
>NZ_MPRJ01000098.1 GCF_002020805.1 Solemya velesiana gill symbiont
TTCTTCGTCCCCCTTGGTTTGGGGAACAACGGCTCAATGATTTTGTACTGCTCTTTCGTTAGTTCCATAGAGTGGCATTTTACTGACTTTTACGTGAACGGGCCCTAGGCATTATTTATCGGCAGGCAATATTCGGTCCTGGTGCGCAAACTCCAACAGCGCTTGCTGTAGAGTCAGCCAGTGAAGTTGTGCAGCCTGCAGGCAACATGGATATGGCATCAGTTGGTGACAAAGTAACGCCAGCCCCAGCCATGCCAGACGCGCCGGGTCAGGCTCCTGGTGACAGCGCTCCTGGTGACAGCGCTCCTGAAGCGCCGGTTCATCCTGCAATCGAGACGCCTGCAGAAGAACTGGAGATCCGGCAATCTGACCAGAAAGTGGGTAAAGAGCTGCCGTCAGCGCTAGAGGAAGATGCTTTTGCATTCAGTTTCAGGTCGCCTGAGGCGAAAAGTGACGCAGATGGAGACCTGGAAAAACTCTCTATTGAGCAGGCGAGGCGGGCTTACTGGTCAGGCAACGAGACTGTTGCGATGGATCTCTATCATGACCTCATCGTGCTTGAGCCAGCCCATCCCGATGCCCATGGAGAACTGGGTAATATATTGCTCAAGCAAGGCAGGGCCAACGAAGCGTTTGAAGCGTTCGAACAGGCTGTGAAATTACATATGCGTGCCGGTAACCAGCAGGTTGTTGAAGACCTGCTCATGGCGCTGGATAAAGTCGACTAGGTACGCAGTGGGAATATAAGATCCAAGGTTGAAGAAAACGACGGTCCTCAAAGTGAAAACAACACACCGTCAGATAATAGTAAGGAGGGGTAGTAATGGGTGCCATTAGAAATATTTTTGCTTTGATCGGGTTGCTGGCTGTGATTGCAGGTGGCGTGGTGGTAGTCAAATCCAAGGACGCGCTCTCGGCGTTCGATCCTGATGCCCCCAAGGTCTACCATGAACTTGTCGAGAACATACTGTCCACCAAAAATGCCGCTGAAGCTACCGTCTGGAAGTTTGAAGTGGCAGAGGGTCTTTCGCCCGAAGAGGTGGAAGAGACCATGAAGTTCGTCGCCAATGAGCACAATATGTCCAATGTTGGCGAACTCCCCCTGTACAAGCAGGCGAGTCTTCGACCTCGTGAAAGATTTTGGGACATCCAAGTCCCCAAAATCGACTCGGCCTTCGACAACCTATTATTGCCCCGGACGTCCTGGTCACCGCAGTGCGGCCTCACGGCCTCACGGCTACCGGGGACTAACCGCCTCGGCTTTCAGCCTTCCATGGCGGTCAGCGGACGTGGAGGCCAAATCAGGCAAGCCCTATCGCTTTGTTAAGATCTACATGTTCTGCAATTCCCTGACGGCTGCCAGAATGCTGGACTACCATGACGCCTTTTCAGCCTATCTGCCTTGCCGTATCACCCTGATCGAGGACAAGCAGGGCAAGCTCTGGTTGATCGCCCTGAATATGGATCTGATGATCCATGGTGGTGAGCCGCTGCCTCCCGAACTCAAGGAAGAGGCGCTGCAGGTCAAAGAGATGATTCTCGACATCATGAAGCGTGGTGCGGAAGGCGACTTCTGATATCAATTCCGGATAATAGTCCCCGATCCAGAGCTTCCAAGCTCTGGATCGGGGCTGCCCATCAAGCGATTCAACGCTATTAATAACCCTGTTTTTTGTAGACATTAAGGGCATGTGGAATATGCCTGGGGTATGGTAAGCTGGTAAGTTGAATCCGAGCTTTCAGGTGGTAGATTCCTGTGGGGGAACTGTATGGTTGGAAATAATGAGGCAAAGAGGGCAGATCAAGGCATCGACCAATCTGAAATGGGTTACTCCATTGATCGTCTGTCGCTGGCTTTCGAGACCAGTGCCCGCCGTTGGGAACTGATCGTCTATCCATCGCTGTTTGCCTTCATTATCCTCGCGGCCTACGGGTTCTACCTGGTATACAGCCTTGCCAAGGATGTCCACTACCTGGCCATCAGCGTTGACTCCAACATGACCGTGCTCTCCAGCAACATGCAGTCGGTGTCGCAGAATATGTCAAAGCTGACCTCCAATGTGCGGACCATGATCACCCATATCGAGAGTATCGATAACAAGGTGGCAACTCTGGAGCCGATGCTCACCAATATGGGTTCGATGGACCAGTCCATGAAGTCCCTCACTCACTCCACCCACTACATGCGAAATGACATGGCACTGATGAATCGAAATATATATCCAGGCCTATGTCCTTCATGAACACCTTCATGCCCTGGTGACCACCAGGCGGGTAACTGAATTTCACGGCATCCTGCCTGGCAGGGAAGCGCACAATCTAGGGCCTGCCTGGTCAGGCGCTTGAGAAGTCGTAGCTGATGCTCGCCGAGGGTTCCTGCAGGAAGTAGCCCTGGGTGTAGTTGACGCCTACGGTCCAGAGTATGGCCAGGCTGTTGGCGTCTTCCACGCCAGTGGCGATGGTCTTGGCCTTGAAGGAAAGGGCAAGTGAATTGAGGGCGTTCAGGTTGTCCTGTTTCTCTTGGCGGGTTGCCAGATCCTTCATCAGGGATGGATCGAGTTTTACATAATCCACCGGAAGATGTTTGAGTAAGGTCTCGCCCTTGGGATTTGAGCCAAACTGGTCCACGGCCAGCTGGCATTTGATTTTCTTCAGGTCGTCGATCAGTTTTTTGGCAGACTGGGTGTGCGAGCGAAGATCAGAGTCTTTTACCTGGAATGTGAGCCATGCCCCCTTGGCTTTCTGTTCTCTCAGGCAGTCACAGACCCAGAGCAGCATGCCTTCATCCTCCAGTGCGGCTGTTGAGAGGGTGACAAAGAAGTTGATCTTTCTGCCGTTGCTGCGCTCGTATGCCAGCTTTTCAATGGTATTCCTGATCACCCAGCGGTCGATTTCGGCCATCTGGTTGCTTTCTTCCGCATACTTCAGGAAGTAGTTCGGCAGAATCTCTTCATCATTGTTGTCCAGCAGGCGGAGCAGTACGGCATAGTTTTCCCGGGTATCCCCCTGCAGGCTGACGATGGGCTGATAGACAAGACGAAAGCGGTCAGTTTCAAGGGCATGCCGTATGAGTTCGATGACGTTTGCTTCGTTCTTGTCCTCTTGTTCACCGTAGCTCGGCTGCATCTCTTGAACATCGTACAAGGAGAAGCGGTTTCCGCCCTCATTGCGCGCAGATTCACAGGCCTGGTATGCGTGGTTGAGGAACTCCTGGCTGTTATTGGTCTCCTCTCCCAGGTAGGCGATACCAATACTGGCGGTTATGCCGATATTTTCACCATTGTGTTCGAAACTGCTCTCTTCAATGGTTGTTCTGACGAGTTCAGCCAAGGGTTCTGCATCCACCGAATTGGATTTCTCGCTCAGGATGGTGAACGTGTGGTCACCAAATCGGGCAAGGAGTTTTTCGCCTTCGACGATGCCGGAAAGCAGGTTCGCAATGTTGAGCAGCAGGCCGTCACTCGCGGCTACGCCTATGCTGCTGCGAACTTGCTGGAAACTGTCAATAGTGACGTAAAAAAGCGAGAAGGGGCCGCCATTTTCCTTGTGCTTGTCGAACTTCTGTTCAAGGTTTTGCATGAAAAACTGGCGGTTGGCCAAGCCGGTCTGCACGTCCTGGCTGCTTAGGAGTGCAATCTTTTGTTGCAGCTCCTTGCTTTGAGAATGGTCCCTGATGATGATCTGGGTGCAGGGTTCCCCATCAATGGCTGCAGGTGAGAACTCCATTGTCGCGTCAAACAGGGTGTCATCACTGTTGCGGCATTTGACCTCGATTCGAGCGGAGTCCTTTTTGTTTTCGAGAGAACGCAGGAATTTCTTGAATCGCTTGTGGTCATCCTTTGACACGAGATCCAGTATCGGGAGGCCCTCTATTTCATCCAGGTCGACATGGCCAAACATCTCAAGGTAGACAGGATTGGCATGTACGTGCATGCCATCGTGTACGTAGGCAATGGCGTCACGGGAATGTTCGATAAGGGATGTGCAGCGTTGTTCTGTTTCACGCAGTTTGTCACGTATCGACTCAAGTTCCCGCCGGACCAGCAGGTCATGAAATTCTCTCTTAACAACCAACTGCAGGTGGTCAGGATCATCTGCGGAGACCACATCCCGTGCGCCATCACGCATAGCCTGTAACAGGACATCCGGGGACTGGTCCATGTAGATAACAATGAAGGGGGCGTTCGGCAAGGCTTTTTTACAGGTGGCCAGCGCCGAAGATATGGACACATTCGGATTGTCCGCACTGCAGAGGATCAGGTCATGATCCTGTTCCAGTACATCGAGAAGCCCCTCTTCGTCGGTGACGTTTGTAGGGTGAATTGTCAGGCTGGCATTTCGGAGCGTGTTGACCTCTGCTTCTGCAGTATTCAACGACTCTTCAATAATGAGCAGTTCAATTGCATTGTCAGCGTCTATTGCGGTGTTCATGGTCGAAATGTCAGGAACATTAACTCATTGGGTTCTTGTGTGAAGGCCCGCGCAGGTGAGATTAAGGATAATTCCCATGCAGCTATCGGATTCTAAAGCATCGACCAAATATTGTCGAAATCACTCTCTTCAGTTTGTTCTTCACTCTTGGCTTCCTTGTCTTCCAGGTAGACAAACTGGAAGCGGGCAAAAGCGCCACTTGAGTCCAGCAGTCTGGTAAGGCGTACCTCTTGTTCTCCCATGCCCTCATCCAGCAGTAACACATGACCAACCCTGAAGGGCAGGGTTGCAAGAATGAGACTTGCGGGTAGCTCCGAAGCTTTCAGTTCTGGCAGAAGCAGCCCGCATTCCCTGCTGTGATCAGAGCCTTTGATACGGACGTAGGCGGGTGCCGAGCTTGGAGCCATCATGGCGACACCTAGCTGCATGCCGTTTCCAGGTGTGTTTCTCATCCAACGGCTCACACCAATTGAGAACAGCTTTCTGTTGCTCGCTGACTGAACGCCTATTACTTCACCGATTTTGATATGTGGCGTGTCACCACCGGTCCAGTTGATGCAATAGCCACCAGCACTTTCGTTGATGGTAGTGCAGGTGAAGATGTTAGGCAGCTCTTCCTGGTGGCTCATCCATGCAGGCGAGTCGTTGAGGTGGTGGGATTCGGCGATCGGCTGCGGGGACGGGGTTTCGGATAGGAGCGGAACCTGCTCGTCGCTCAGGGTGAACTCCTGGCCTGTCAGGGTAAAAAACGCATCTTTGTACTCTGGGTTCCCTACGTGATGGGTTTCCTCCAGCCAGTCAGTTGAAGAAGAAGCAGTAGAAGGTTGTTCTCTCTCTTCAGATTCAGGTTGTTCAATAACGTCCGGGACAGAGAGCAGTGCGTGAATGGCATTGATACCCACGGCAACTTTGAGCTCGAAATTCAGTCGGGTGCGTACAAACTCCCTTTGGGGCGCTTCGGTAAACGACACCAGCAGGTGTCGGGCCAGCCCCAGGGAAACCTGTTGTCCTAAATGGCTCTCCTTGGCAGACTCCGTATCTTCGATTTCACTGAAGCTCTCCTGCAGCATTTCGATCAGCGCTGTGGTGTCAAACTGCCTGCAGCGTTGGCTGGGCTCTTTATCATGCAGCCCGATGTGCGAAGGGGGTGTATCAGACCAGAGATGCGTGATGAACAGGTTCTTTCTGTCTGTCAGCCCTTCCGGCATCTCCAGGGAGATATATTCGCTCCACTCCGGAAGCAGCTTGTAGACCTGCTCTATCTCACGCTGACGGATCCGGTGAGGGGCGCTGATCGAGAAAAGCAGTATTTCCCGGTACAGCTTGCTGATCGTGCTAGGTGTCTGGTTCTCGTCATTGTCTTTGACCGGTAGATCCTGAAAGTTCGATTGCTCAGACAGGGCATACAGGCGGTGGATTTCACGCCATGTGTCTTCAGGGTGCGGGTCGTATATGACAGCGGACTGGTAGATGACCTGGTAGAGATTACGCATCGCACGGTGAATAGCGATAACGATCAGTTTCTGATCACGGCGCTGGTTCGCAGCAGTCTCCAGGAATATCTTGTAGGCGATGGCCAGTTCGGAAAAGAGCTCTCTGTTCAGTACGGCAATTTTCCGGTTCTTTGCGGCCAGGGGAAAAACAACGTCAAAATAGTATTTACGCAGATTAGCTGTGAGGTAGTCGGCTGGCTGCCGAAACATCTCGGCCACCTTGAGGCGGGTGGCGCCCGGCATCTCGATACGATTGAACTTGACCAGGGTCTTGAACACCTGGCGGGAAGTTTCACCAATATTGGTTATCGGCAGATTCGAAACCCAGGATTTAACTTCATCTGGTTTGGTGAGAAAGGAGCCTTTGGCCTCTTTTCTCTCCGGTGTGATCAAGCCGATGTTGTCCCGCATGTCCATAAGACGCCGTATCTTGCTCCTGTAATGCCATCAGAACAGAGCATTGTGACGAGGGGCTGATGGCAGTGTTATACATCTGGAAGAATTGTCCTTTTTCCCACATCTGCTAACTATATATACCAGAGGTTTAATTGTATACAAGTTCCAGCCGATTTTTGAGCCTGATTACAAGAAAAAAGCCTATAGGATCGGCAACTTGTATGCCGTCTCGCTATTGTCTCGTACAAGGCGGGGAAGCAGGTAACCGGGCACCATTTCCCTCAGTTGCTGGTAAATCTCACGTGCCCGCGCGTCGCTTACTTCAAAGTGGGCCGCTCCCTGCACACGATCCAGCATGTGCAGGTAATAGGGTATGACCCTGGCTGAGAACAGTGTCTCGCTCAGCCGTGCCAATAGTGCCGGCTCGTCATTGATGTTTTTCAACAGCACAGATTGGTTGAGCAGGGTGACGCCGTGTGCATTCAGGACCTCAAGGCTGCTCCTGGCTGCCTCCGACAGCTCTCTTGGATGATTGATATGTAGCACAATGACCGGTTGCAAGTGTGACCGGGTTAGCAGATCCAGCAGTTCTCCAGTGACACGTTCAGGCAAAACAACAGGCATACGGCTGTGGATGCGAAGGCGTTTGAGATGTGGGATTCCCTGCAGAGCATCCACAAGCTTGGACAACGTACCGTCATGGAGTGCTAGGGGATCCCCGCCACTCAGGATAACTTCGCTTATCTGCTTGTTTTTGTGAAGATATTCGAGAGCAGGCTGCCATTGCCCCTGGTGTGCCGATGCCTCCGCATAAGGGTAATGGCGGCGAAAGCAGTAACGGCAGTTGATGGCGCAGGCACCCGTGACGATGAGTAGGGCACGTCCCTGGTATTTGTGTATGACACCTGCAGCCTGGTGCTTGGCCAGTTCCTCCAGTGGGTCGGCGCTGAATCCATCGGCTTTTCTCAGTTCCTCGCTACCAGGCAGGATCTGCAGGAGTAGGGGGTCTCCCGGGTCGCCCTTGGTGATCAGGTCTGCGTAACTCCTTGGCACCCTGAGCCTGAATTTCTCTGCTGCAGCAATGCTTGCAGGGAGTTGGGATTTATCCAGTTGGAGGTACTCAAACAACTCATCCACGTCCGTGAGGGCGCTGCTGAGGGCCTGCTGCCAAACAGGAGTCTGCCATGCAGGCTCGGTTCGATGTACCATTCGCGTTTCCAGTCGTTGTTTCGTGAGGAAGAGATGGCAAGTTATAGTACCAACGAGTTCAAGGGCGGGCTGAAGATCATGATCGACGGCGACCCCTGCTCCATTATTGAAAACGAATTTGTGAAGCCAGGCAAAGGGCAGGCTTTCAACCGGGTGAAAATCAGAAACCTGATGACCGGGCGGGTTATTGAGCGGACCTTCAAGTCCGGCGAATCTGTGGAAGCGGCGGATGTTATGGAGATGGATATGCAGTATCTCTATAGCGATGGTGAGTTCTGGCATTTCATGGACAACGACACCTTCGAGCAGGTGAGCGCCGATGCAAAGGCCGTTGGTGATGCCGCCAAGTGGTTGAAAGAGCAGGATATCTGCACGGTAACCTTGTGGAACGGCAGCCCGATCATTGTCGAGCCGCCCAACTTTGTCATCCTGACAATCACTGAAACCGACCCCGGTCTCAAGGGCGATACCTCGGGCGGAGGCGGCAAACCCGCGACCCTGGAAACCGGCGCGGTAGTTCGGGTACCACTGTTTGTTCAGATCGGCGAGGTAATCAAGGTCGATACCCGTTCAGGAGAGTATGTCTCCCGGGCCAAGGAAGACTGATACCTGACCGTGACTTCAACCGGAAACTGGCAGCCCACTGCGTCCCTCGACAGGTTGAGGGCCCGTGCGAATCTGCTGGATGATATCCGGGGATTTTTCAGGCAGGCCGGTGTGCTCGAGGTCGAGACGCCGGCCTGCTCCGTTTTTGCGACCACCGATCCAGCCCTCGATTGCATGACCTCGAGTTATACGGGGCCCGGCGCAGCGGATGGACGCGCTCTCTATCTTCACACCTCGCCGGAATTCCCCATGAAAAGGCTGCTGGCAGCCGGCAGCGGGGCGATCTATCAGATCTGCAAGGTGTTCCGGGATGGCGAGGCAGGCCGACTGCATAATCCCGAATTCACTCTGCTGGAGTGGTATCGCCCCGGTTTCGATCACCACCTGCTGATGGACGAGGTGGAGCGCATGGTTTGCTCCCTGCTGGATGGCAATTGTGAAACAGAGCGTTCGAGCTACGGTGAAGTTTTTGACAAGTACCTGGCCTTGGACCCCCATAGGGCAACTGCAGACGAACTTCGCCAATGTGCCCTGCAACAGCAGGTGCCGGGGGCAGAAAGCATCGAGCTTCCAGGTAGGGATGCCTGGCTGGACCTGTTGATGAGCCACTGCATCGAACCGCAACTGGGCCGGAATGGACTCTGCTTTGTCTACGACTATCCTGCCAGCCAGGCCTCGTTGGCCTGTATCCGGCATGATGATCCCCCGGTGGCGGAGCGCTTCGAACTCTACATGGACGGTTTGGAACTGGCCAACGGCTTCCACGAACTGGCGGATGCTGCCGAGCAGAGAAAGCGCTTTGAACGCGATCTTGAGAAGAGGGCGGAATCCGGAAAACCCATGGTGCCGATGGATGAGCATCTCCTGGCTGCACTTGAGAACGGACTGCCGCCCTGTGCCGGCGTGGCCCTGGGGATCGATCGGTTGTTGATGCGATTGACCGGGGCCAGTCACCTCGATGAGGTGTTGGCGTTTCCGCTTGATCGGGCTTAGGGGTTGATTGCCTGGTTGGGAACCAGGTGGTCGACCTCTAATTTCTGATCTCTGGTAAAAAGTTTCGTGGCCTACAAGGGGTGTACTCTGTAGCTGCACTCATCGCATGGCCACGAGTGACTTTTGTTACGGCAAAAGTCACCAAAACCACTGCTCCACCATGCCACCCTACGGGTGCTCTGCGCTACTCAAAGTTTCAGGGGGTTCACAGACAACCCCCAGCGAAGGCGAGAAGCACAGTGGACCCGCGATAGCGGGCGGGACACCGGGGAAGAGAGTTTTTGGCTACTTTTGCCTCTTTGCAAAAGTAGCTCGTAGCCATATCGAAGAATTAACTACAGAGTGATTCCCCTTTAGGCTACGAAATTTATTACCAGGCCTGACAACAAACAAAACGCAACCACCTGGTTCCCAATTGTAGTGTTACACTCGTAAATCAATAACTTAGCTGGTCCGTCCTCTCGCCAATACACGCAGTTGATCGCTTATCTTTTACGCTAATCTCTTCAAGGTCGGCTGTCGGGCAGTAGCGACATCATTATTTATGTGGTTTTTTGTGACGCTGTATTTTGAAAGAACATACAATAGTATTGGTTTTGACGGGGTCGTTCCGAATATTGTTGGAAATCGATGGGTAACCAGTTATAGCCAGTTTATTGACTGGTCAAATGATTATGATCTTTGGCGTGCAGTTGTATATAGACCAGATGGAGATGCAATTGTAGTGGCATAGTTAATTTGGCCACCTGAATCTGGGTGATCTGATGTCCCAGGAGTGGAACAGGTGACAAGATGAGTAAGAGAAGCAGAAACTACAGCCCGGAATTTCGACTGGAAGCCGCGCAGCTGGTTGCAGACCAGGGCTATACCCTCCAGGCGGCGGCTGATTCGATGGGCGTGAGCAAAGGCTCCATGGAGAACTGGGTTCGACAGTTGCGAGAGGAGCGCCAAGGCAAGACGCCTAAGGGCACGGCACTGACGCCCGATCAGCGACGTATTCAGGAACTGGAGAAACGCTAACGCCAGGTCGAGACGGAGAAAGAAATCCTAAAGAAGGCTACCGCGCTCTTGATGTCCGACTCGCTGAACAATTCCAGATAGTCAGACGACTGCATCGACGGCCAAAACAGTTATCGGCACTGGAGAGGCAACTCATGGCAGAGACCAAGACCGTCCATGCGCTTAGTAATGGTTCTGCAGGAGCCAGGGCAATTGCCCGGATGGTCACTGACCGGGGGATCCCGCTGAGTCGATATCGCGCGGGGCGGAGGATGAAGGTGCTGGGTCTTGTCAGTACCCAGCAACCGAAACATCGCTACAGGAAGGCCGAGCAGCCGTATATCGGCATTCCGAATAGGCTGGATCGACAGTTTGATGTCGATGCATCGAACAAGATCTGGGCAGGTGATATTACATATGTATGGACAGGAAAACGCTGGGCCTATCTGGCGGTGGTACTGGGTCTGTACGCACGCCGTCCGGTTGGCTAGGCGCTATCACTAAGCGCGGACAATGCACT
>NZ_MPRJ01000099.1 GCF_002020805.1 Solemya velesiana gill symbiont
GTAGCTCATAAGTGCTTCGTCTCTTGGTCGGGAGAAGCGCCGACTCTACCAGCTGGCCCTTCAACTACCAATTGCACTTATTATCCGAAACCGCCAATTACTGAAATTAACCGCGCCGTAATTAAGGCCTAAAATTTACATATAATTTACAGAGGCCCTTTGAAGCAATGACGACCACAGTGAAATCAGCCACCAGAATTTACAAACGCCGCCGCCCGATCCTCAGTAATAAGGACGCTGAAAAGGCAAAAACCGAGGACAAGCCCTATCAACGGAAAGTCCCCGCGGCACCTGGAACCATCCTACGCATCCAACCAAACGGCACAAAACTTTGGAAACTTATTCAGGACAGCAAGCCCCGCACGCTGGGACGCCTGCCCGTGATGACTTATGCCATGGCCGTAGAGAAAGCCCTGGCGATTCTGCGCGGCGAAGATCCAGACATTGAACCGGAATCCGAACCAGAAGCAACCGAAGTACTGACCTTTGGACTATTTCTTGAGCGCCACTATGAACCCTACCTTGAAGCAAACCACTCCCGCCCCTCTGAGTCGCTGGGTTGCCTAAAGCGGTTCGGGCTTAATGACAAGCCGCTTGAAGAGTTGCGTTTGGCCGATGTTGAAACTTGGCGGCTTGGCCGCCAGAAGCAAAACCGAAGCCCAAAAACGATCAACCGGGATGTGGCCACCCTCAAGGCGTCACTCCAGAAGGCTGTTGAATGGGAATTGCTTAAGGATAACCCTCTGGCGCGCCTCAAGGCCCTGAAGATTGATAAGCGCCCCGTGGTGCGTTATCAGGATAAG
Organism: Solemya velesiana gill symbiont; assembly: GCF_002020805.1. Taxonomy (GTDB): domain Bacteria; phylum Pseudomonadota; class Gammaproteobacteria; order Chromatiales; family Chromatiaceae; genus Sedimenticola_A. The sequence goes on from NZ_MPRJ01000099.1 coordinate 804, forward strand.
CGCCTTCAGAAGGCGCTGAAGGCGCGTGACAAGAAGCTAAGGGATAAGCGCAGTAGCGGCAACGCATGGCGCAAACAACGCGGCTATGAACTGAAACCAGAACTTGGTGAGTATAGCGACAACCTTACCCCCATGATCCTACTGGCACTTCATACCGGCCTGCGCAGGGGCGAACTGTGGAACCTCGCCTGGGGGATGTGGATTTCAAGCGCAAAATTTTGACCGTTCATGGCAAAGGCGCAAAGTCGAAACAGACCCGCCATATCCCGCTAAACGCTACGGCCTGCGCCGTATTGAAGACCCACAAGGGAAAAGTCACCCCCCTCCCCTCCATGCCGGTCTTTGGACAACACGAATTCAGAAAAGCATTCACTGCCCTGCTCAAAACGGCCAAGATCGACAATTTCCGGTTTCACGACTGCCGCCACACCTTCGCTAGCCGATTGGTGATGGCAGGAATCCCGCTCAATACCGTGCGCGAGTTGATGGGCCATGCCTCGCTCGAAATGACCCTGATCTATGCGCATCTAGCGCCTGATAACCTGCACCATGCGGTGGATATATTGGGGGGTGCGTGATGAGCAAGGAAGATAAAAAAAAGGGTTGAACAAGAACTCGACAATCTGTCCCGGATATACGGTATCGATTCTTGGGGAGATATTATAAATGAATTCATATTTTCAGAATTGGGCGCTGAAGATGCTACATCAAGCCCTCAATCCAGGAGGGCAGCGGCTGCACTTCTCGCAACCATGTTTCAAGATGCAAGAAGGGGTGTTGACTGGCGGCATTACAAAAAGCCTCTTGGCCTCAGAAAGGCAAGCAGCCAACTAAACCCATTTGATGATTGGAATTTGCACGTCAAAGCATATGCAGTTGTGATGGATTACGTTGCCTGCTTCATATCCCAGGAAGAAGCTATAGAAGCGTTGCAGAAGCTTGCGCCTCTAGGCAAGAGGAAAGCGCAGAAATTCATCCGTCGTTACAGGGATGAAATTGCCAATAAATTAGAACGTGCCAGCCATCTAAATGGAAAACCAATAAAGAATATCCGGCGCAGGGATATTACCTGACGTGCATTTTTTTGTGCACTTTTTAATGCGTATATAACTATTTACAAATGTGAATAAATATTAAGCACCGGAACTACCTAAAGGTGCTTGATGATGAAAACCACAAACAGCCCCCCCGCGACCTCTCCGTCACAGAAGTCTGCGCGATCACGGACTCAACCCCGCCGACCGTCTACAAGTTGATAAACTCAGGCGTCTTGGTTAGCTACAAGGTCGGACGATCCCGCCGCATCACTGGCGAGTCCGTCGAGGCACTCCGCTCTGGAAAGTCTGACAAAGCCTGCGCATAAAAAACGAAAACGCCCTGGTTAAATGCTTTGCCGAGCAACCAGGGCGTTATGGGGACAACAAATGAATCTTACCACAAAATCGTTTCGTCCTGATTCGTACCGCTGGCGTGCAACTAATGGTTTACAGACATGGACTGATATAACCCTGCGTTACCGCATGAAGCGGCATCCCAGGGGGCAGTACCGTATTCCTTTGCCCGATGATCTGATTGCAGAGGAGGAAAAGTGAAACCGTTGCCGCCATATGGAAGCAAGGTACGCAATCCCTCTAACGGTGTTTGGATCTATATCGTGTTGGCGGCATGGGTGTTCGCTGAATGCGTGAAAAGAAACAATCCTGCAAAAGCCCCGCTGGTTCTTCCCAATAACGAACTACCCGATGATTATCGCTGGCCTGTTGGAGGCCTGGACGTGATGGTTGTCTTGTTAGATCAACAGTCCCCCGAACGTGTGCTTTTGCTTGGCCGGGAACTGATCTATGCGGGCGCATTGCGTGTTGTCGTAATCGGGGAAACGGATAACCTCCCTGTGCGGTTGACCCTGTTCAAGCCCAAGAAAATGATGGGGGCTGCATGATTGACCGTACAGAAGTTCAGGTGCCATATGATCAGGTCAACGACCCATTTACTGCCCCATCTTTCGATGAACTGAAGGTTACTGAAGATGAACTGAACGCGGCACAATTGACCCCAAAATGCATTGTTGAAAATCACACCTATGCCGATGTAGCCCAACTTATCGCACCAGGGGGGACGGGTAAGACCACCATCATTCTTTACGAACTAATCCGGATTGCCCTTGGGCGTGACGTATGGGGCTGCAAAGTCGTTAATCCCGGATGGTCATTGATTGTTACCGCTGAAGATCAGCGCGAACAACTACTTGCCAGAATGCGGGAAATCCTTGGTGCAATGAATCTGATCCCTGATGAACGACAGAAGGCTGTTTCATCCATTCGGATCTGGGACGTAACCGGTGAACATTGCAAACTTGTATTTGTCGCTGATGGCATGGTTCAACTAACAAACCTCGCCGACAGGATCATAGAGGCGCACAAGGACAATCCGCCCGCTGTAATTGTCTTTGATCCGCTTGTAAGTTTTGGGGCATCAGAACAAAGGGTTAACGATAACGAACAAGCCCTGGTCACAGCTGCAAGGCGCATCGTACGCGCTCTGGATTGCTGTGTACGGTACGTTCACCACACGGGCAAGGGTAACGCACGGGAAAAGGCGTTGGATCAATACGCAGGGCGTAGCGGGTCTGCTATGGCGGACGGCACTCGAATGACCTTTGTTTTGCATCCTTGGGAAGAAGGGGATCAACTGAAACCCCCGCCTGGATGCCGCCCTGACCGAAATTCTAGTATTACGGTGCTCGCTAGACCGAAACTTAGCTATTCAAGGCCGAATTTGCCGAACATCTGGATCAAGCGGACTGGCTATAGGTTTGAATCTTTCATGGAACTGTATCAGACACCGGAACAGCGGGCCGCTGCACAGGCCAACCAGATGCACCAGTTCCTGACTCACGAATTGAATCAAGGCAAGTACTACACAAAAAACAACCTGGATACAAAAGCAGAACTGCTGGGTATGACGCGGAAAGATCTGCGGGCGGCCATAGTCGATTTAGAAATTACTGGGCGTGTGGTGGATACAGACTTGCCCAAAGATCAACGGCACGGTAATCGTAAAACATTCCTTAAGCCTATTCCGCCGAATTCTGGCAAAGCCGGGGCGGAATAGACCATGAACAGCGTAATTTTCCATGTTCAACCCGCCGTCTTTATTAATCCGCCGTCCTATAGAGAAAAGAACGGCGGCGGATTAACCGCCGTCCGTTTTCTCCTTTATTTCCCATTTCGCCGCAGATTTACGGCGGAATACGGCGGATTGGCGGATTAGGGACAGGCGTGACACTTTCTAGAGGATAAATCACATGACCACTGAACAAAAAGCACTGATCTGTAAAGACTGCCATATGAAGCTTCATTTGGATGTGGAACTTAACAATGCAAGTCCTGGTGTCTATCGCCGCTATTGCAAAGAACATAATGCCCTGGCAATTGCAACTTGCTATAGAGGAGTAACAACCATCCTGATCGATCCCGTAGTATCACGGGATGAAGCAAACTCGCATCATAATAATATTGGCCATCACCACCTAGGATTCTGCCTGTTTCTAATACAGCGACCCCCGCCCCCTCGCCGTCAGTATTTGATACAAATTCAACAGACCAAAGCGCTTCCAACATGTGATTTTCCTTTTCTGTATTCTGATAAACGGCATTTCCATGCAAACGTGAATACTGTGGTACACGTACAACGTTTGTAAAGCGCTTAGGTTCAGCTATTGATCAAAAAAATGTTTACAGGGAATTTACACAGTACTTCAAGCAATGAAAAAGGGTTAGCCCGATTGAGCTAACCCCTTGATTTTATTGGTCGGGGCGAGAGGATTCGAACCTCCGACCCCCACAACCCCATTGTGGTGCGCTACCAGGCTGCGCTACGCCCCGACACGAAATTTACCGATGCTTGGTTGCAGCGGTTCCTGCAGGACTTGCGAGGGTCGTGCAGTGCCTCAGGAGAGCGCGCATATTAGGCACTCTGCCCACTGATGTCAATGCGTGATTACTGAGGGCTTGCTGACACTATGCCCTAGTGCTTGAGAATCTGAAAGACTTCTTCCAGTTCCGAGCGCAACTGCTTGATCAGTTCCAGATTGTTGCCCACCTCTTCCTTGGCACCCTCACCGGAGAGCTGCTGGCGGGCACCGCCGATGGTAAAGCCCTGCTCATAGAGCAGGCTGCGGATCTGGCGGATCATCTCTACATCATGGCGCTGGTAGTAGCGGCGGTTGCCACGACGCTTCACAGGCTTGAGCTGGGGAAACTCTTGCTCCCAGTAGCGAAGAACGTGGGGCTTCACACCGCACAGCTCGCTGACCTCACCGATGGTGAAGTAACGCTTGCCGGGAATCGGCGGTAGGTCTACGGTACTACTGCTCGCTTCCAGCATAAGCTCCTACCCTTGCCTTCAGTTTCTGACCGGGGCGAAAAGTGACCACACGCCGGGCAGTAATCGGAATCTCTTCACCGGTTTTCGGATTACGTCCGGGACGCTCTTTCTTTTCGCGCAGATCGAAATTACCAAATCCTGACAACTTGACCTGGGCGCCGTCTTCCAGCCCGGCACGGATCTTCTCAAAAAACATCTCGACCATCTCTTTCGCCTCTCGCTTGTTGAGGCCGAGTTCATCGAAAAGCCTTTCGGCCATTTCTGCCTTGGTCAAAGCCATCGTCAATCTCTCAGTTGCGCATTTAGATCATCAGACAACGCCGCGAGCACGCGCGCCACGACGCTATCAACTTCCTCGTCCGTAAGAGTGTGCGAAGATTCCTGTAAAATCAAGCCCAAAGCGAGACTTTTTCGCCCTGAATCTACCTTTTCCCCAGTATAGACGTCAAAAATCAAAATGTCTTTAAGGGTTTCCGGTGCCGCTCGCTTAACACACTGTTTAACGGAACTAAATTCTACACTCTCTTCCACCACAACGGCAATATCCCTTCTTATAGAGGGGAATTTGGAGAGCGGCCGGAACGCTGGGAGTGTACCTTCAAGCTTGTTATCCAGACGGATCTCGAACAGGTAGGTGTTGCCGGCGAGGTCCAGTTTGCCCTCGATTCCGGGATGCAGCATGCCGATCCAGCCGACGATCTCACCGTCCCGCAGTACCTGGGCGCTCTGGCCGGGGTGCAGGGTCGGATGCTCGGCAGCCACGAATTCGCACGCCCCAGGGGTACCGGTCAGCGTCAGAACCGCCTCCAGGTCCGCCTTCAGGTCGAAGAAATCGACGTTTCTCGCCGCATCACTCCACTGCTCCGCTACAGCCGGACCGGTAACGAGGCCGGCAAGCATGGGATCCTGGGTGATCTGCTCTTCCTCCTGGACAAACCGCAGCCCCGATTCGAAGACGCGGACACGGGCCTGCTGGCGGGACTGGTTGTAGGTCGCTGTCTGCAACAGGCCAGGCCAGAGGCTGGTGCGCATGATGGACATGTCAGCGGATATAGGGTTGGCCAGCTCCACGGTGCCGTGACCGGGATCGAGAAGGTCATGCATCTCGGGGCTAATGAAGCTGTAGGTAATCGCCTCCTGGTAGTCGCGGTCCACCAGGGTCTGCTTGGCGCGATGGAGGTTGAAGGTGACTTCGGGCTCCCCTTCCATCACGGTGGCCGCAGCAGTGCGCTTCAGGGGGATCTCGGTGTAGCCGTAGATGCGCCCGATCTCCTCGATCAGGTCCACCTCGATGCTGATGTCGAAGCGGCAGCTCGGTGCGGTCACCTTCCAGCCCTCTTCCGCGGACTCCACCTGCATCTCCAGGCGAGTAAGGATATCCACGATGGTCTCGTCATCGATCTCGACACCGAGGATCTTGGCCACCTGCTCCCGCCGCAGCAGGATCTCCGGGCGCTGCTCGATGTGGGCTTCGGAGGCCTCTTCCACGATGGGGCCCGCCTCGCCGCCGGCAATATCCAGCAGCAGCTGGGTAGCACGCTCCAGTGCATTGATCTGCAACTGGGGGTCCACACCCCGCTCGAAGCGATGGGAGGAGTCGGTATGCATGCCGTAACTGCGGGATTTGCCGATGATGGCGGTGGGCGTGAAAAAGGCACTCTCGAACAGCACATCCACGGTATCGTCGGCCACACCGGAATGTTCGCCACCCATGATACCCGCCATGGCCACCGGCCTGGAGGCATCGGCAATAACCAGGGTATCGTCACGCAACTCGATCTCCGAACCGTCCAGCAGGGTCAGTTTCTCGCCCTGCCCGGCCATGCGCACGCGGATTTCGCTGTCCAGTTCGCGCAGGTCGAAGCCGTGCATGGGCTGACCCAGTTCCAGCATCACGTAGTTGGTGATATCCACCACCGGGTGAATGGGGCGCAGATCGCTGCGGCGCAGACGCTCCTGCATCCAGAGTGGCGTCTGGGCCTTGGGATCGATGTTGCGCACGATCCGGCAGGTGTATCGTGGGCAGGCCTCGGGAGCCTCCAGTTTGACCGGAAAGCGCTCTGCGTGGGAAGCATCCACCGATTCGATGGCCGGGGGCGTCACCGGGCTGCGGTTGATCACACCCACCTCGCGGGCGATGCCGGACATACCCAGGCAGTCACCACGATCCGGGGTCAGGTCCACCTCGATGGTCTGGTCATTGAGGGCCAGGTATTCACGAATATCCGTGCCAACTGGCGCGTCAGTAGGAAGTTCCAGGATGCCCTCGGAAGATTCCGCCATGCCCAGTTCGGACTCGGAGCAGATCATGCCCCGGGACTCCACGCCGCGCAGCTTGGCCTTCTTGATCTTGAAACCGCCCGGCAGCTTGGCACCAACGACGGCCACGGGCACCTTCTGCCCCGCTGCCACGTTGGGTGCGCCGCAGACGATCTGCAGGGTCTCGTCCTGGCCGGCATTGACCGTGCAGAGGCTCAACTTGTCGGCATCGGGATGCTGTTCGCGGGTCAGCACCTCACCCACGAAAACCCCTTCGAATTCCGCCGCCGATCCGACCGAGTCCACCTCCAGGCCGGCCATACTGAGCTGGTCCGCCAACTCTTCGGTGGTGATTTCCGGGTTCACCCATTCACGCAACCAGGCTTCACTGAATTTCATTATTTGATTCCGCTTTATACTATTAACTGCTTATGCAATTATTTTATTAATCAATAGGATATGATACATAGTTAATGTAGGTGTCGGCATCGATCGGATATTCAGGCAAACTGCTTCAAGAACCTCAGGTCATTCTCAAAGAAGAGTCGTAAGTCATTGACTCCATAGCGCAACATGGTCAGGCGCTCGACCCCCATACCGAAGGCGTAGCCGGTGTACTTCTCGCTGTCGATTCCGACGTGGCGGAATACCTCGGGGTGGATCATGCCGCAGCCCAGCACCTCCAGCCAGCCTGTGTTACTGCACACCCTGCACCCTTCGCCGCCACACATCACACACTCGATGTCGGCCTCTGCGGAAGGTTCGGTGAAGGGGAAATAGGAGGGGCGGAAGCGCATCTTGAGATCCCGCTCGAAGAAGTTCCCAGGAAACCCTCCACCTGGTGGAACATGGGGGTGTGGGTCAAATCCGAGTCGCAGCGGTAGACCCGCCCGGGCGCAATAATCTTCAACGGCGGTTCGGCGTCCTTCATCACCCTGACCTGCACCGGCGAGGTGTGGGTACGCAGCAACATGTGCTCGTCGAAATAGAAGGTGTCGTGCATGGCACGGGCCGGATGGTGCGCCGGAATATTCAGCGCCTCGAAGTTGTGGAAGTCATCCTCGATCTCGGGCCCCTCGGCCACCTTGAAGCCGGAGTTGGCAAACAGGCGCTCGATACGTTCCATGGTACGAGTCACCGGGTGCAGCCCACCATGTCCACGGCCGCGGCCCGGCAGGGTCGCATCGATACGCTCAGAGGCAAGGCGCGCACTCAGGGCGGCCGCTTCCAGTTCGCCCCGGCGTTCATCGATCTTCACCTGGAGGGACTGCTTGGCCTTGTTGATCGCCTGGCCGGCGGCAGGACGCTCCTCCTTGGGCAGCTTGCCCAACTGCTTGAGCTGGGCGGTCAGCTCACCGCTCTTGCCGAGAAAGCGCACGCGGACATCGTCCAGCGCCGAAAGGCCTTCGGCCCCGTCGATCAGCGCAACGGCTTCCTGAACCAATTTTTCGATTTCGAGGTTGGATTCACCATCCATCAGTACGATCCTCTGCCGGGCCAACCGGCCCGTTTTGAACAAAAAAGGGGAAAGACCGTAAGGCCTTCCCCCTTATCGATGTCATATTGTGTCCACCGGACCCTGCGCGGCCGGTGGTATGACAAGCTCTTAGCTGGAGAGACTGGCCTTGGCCTGTTCTGCCAGGGCGCTAAACGCCGGCTTGTCAAAGATGGCCAGGTCGGCCAGCATCTTGCGATCGATCTCGATGTTCGCCTTCTTCAGACCATTGATCATGCGGCTGTAGGAGAGACCGTTGGCACGCGCACCGGCGTTGATACGGGCAATCCACAGGGCACGAAACTGGCGCTTCTTCTGACGACGGTCGCGGTAAGCGTACTGGCCGGCCTTGATGACCGCCTGCTTGGCTACGCGATAGATCTTGCGACGGGCACCGTAGTAACCCTTCGCCGACTTCAGCACTTTTTTATGACGGGCGTGTGCTGTTACACCACGTTTTACTCGAGGCATCTCTCAGTCTCCTGTTAGGCGTAGGGGATCATACGACGGGCTGAAGCCACATCGGAGCCGTGCAGCTGTGAAGGACTACGCAGCTGACGCTTACGCTTGGTGCTCTTCTTCGTCAGGATGTGACGACGGTGAGACTGTCCGCGCTTGAAGCCGGAGGCGGTCTTTTTGAACCGCTTGGCAGCGCCTCGGTTAGTTTTGATCTTAGGCATTTCTATTAACTCGCATTCTAAGGTTGATTACTTTTTGGGACGAAGCACCATCACCATCTGGCGACCTTCCATTGCAGGCTTCTGCTCGACCTCACCCAATTCGGCAAGATCCCGCTCTACCCGCTCAAGCATCTCCAGACCCAACTCCCTGTGGGCGTGCTCACGACCGCGGAAACGCATGGTCACCTTGGTCTTGTCCCTATCTTGAAGGAAACGTATCAGGTTGCGCAGTTTCACCTGATAATCCCCTTCTCCCGTCCCTGGACGGAATTTCACTTCTTTAATATGAACCTGTTTCTGCTTCTTTTTCGCTGCAGACTTCTGCTTCTTCTGCTCGAAAATGAATTTGCCAAAATCCATCACACGGCAGACGGGCGGTTCCGCGTTGGGTACGATCTCTACCAGATCCAGCCCCGCCTCGTCGGCGACATCCATTGCTTCGTCTATGGAGACGATTCCCACCTGTTCCCCGTCGGCGCCGATCAGGCGTACTTCCGTGGCCGTAATTTCATTGTTCAGGCGATTCTTTTTTGGCGCAGCGATAACAGTTTCTCCTAAAGAAGAAAGCCTGCCAAACGTGAAAGCGCCGGCTGCACCGGTGCTTTCAATAGAGGCAAGCTCTTAATTCGAGCGACGCGCGACCTCCTCTCCCATCCGCTGTGAAAACTCTTCCAGGCTGATACTGCCCAGGTCTTCACCGCTTCGGGTACGAACGGCCACCGTCACGTTTTCCATCTCGCGATCACCTACCACTAGCTGGTAAGGCACTCTCGCCAGAGTGTGCTCGCGAATTTTAAAGCCGATTTTCTCGTTTCTCAAGTCCATTTCGGCCCTAAATCCCTGTTTATTTAAGGTTTCGGCCACTTTTTTCACATAATCGGCCTGTCGATCGGTGATATTCATCACAACGGCCTGTACTGGAGACAGCCAAAGAGGCAGCGCACCGGCGTACTCCTCGATCAGAATTCCGATGAAACGCTCCAGGGATCCGAGGATCGCCCGATGCAGCATCACGGGAACCTTCTTACTATTGTCGTCAGCGATATAGCTCGCATCCAGGCGTCCCGGCATGGAGAAATCGACCTGGATTGTGCCGCACTGCCAGATTCGGCCGAGGCAGTCACAGAGTGAGAAATCGATCTTGGGGCCGTAGAAAGCCCCCTCGCCTGGCTGGATGGTCCAGTCCAAGTCCTTTGCATTCAGGGCGTCTTCCAGCGCCTTCTCTGCCTTGTCCCACACCTCGTCCGAGCCGACCCGCTTCTCGGGGCGGGTGGAAAGCGCCACCCGGACATCGGTGAAACCGAAATCCTTGTACATCTCGAACAGCAGATCTACGAAACCGGCAACTTCGCTCTGAATCTGGTCCTCGGTGCAGAAGATATGGGCATCATCCTGTACGAAATTACGAACCCGCATCAGGCCGTGCAGGGTACCGGATGCCTCGTTGCGGTGACAGGAACCAAACTCGGAGAGCCGCAACGGGAGATCCCGGTAGCTCTTCAGCCCCTGATTGAACACCTGCACATGACAGGGACAGTTCATGGGCTTGATGGCAAAGTCCCGGTCTTCCGACTGGGTGGTGAACATGTCGGCACGGTACTTGTCCCAGTGCCCGGATTTCTCCCACAGGCTGCGGTCCACGATCTGGGGAGTGCAGATCTCCTGGTAGCCGGCTGCCGTGATCTTGTCACGGACGTACTGCTCCAGGGTGCGGTATATGGTCCAGCCTTTGGGATGCCAGAACACCATGCCCGGCGCCTCTTCCTGGGTATGAAACAGGTCCTGCACCTTGGCAATCTTGCGGTGGTCACGCTTCTCCGCCTCTTCCAGGCGCTTGAGGTAAGCCTTGAGCTCTTTCTTGTCCTTCCAGGCGGTACCGTAGACCCTTTGCAGCATCTCGTTGTCGGAATTGCCACGCCAGTAGGCGCCTGCAACCTTCATCAACTTGAAGGCCTTCAGCTTTCCTGTTCCGGGCACATGGGGCCCGCGACAGAGATCGAGAAAGTCCCCTTGCCGGTATACGGATATCGTCTCATTTGCCGGCAGGTCGTTGATGATCTCCGCCTTGTACGCCTCACCGATGCCCTTGAAATAAGCTACCGCTTCGTCGCGATCCCAAACCTCGCTGGAAACCTGCAGATCCGCCTTGGCCAGTTCAGCCATCTTCTCCTCCATCGCCTTCAGATCCTCCGGGGTGAAGGGGCGCTCGTAGGAGAAGTCGTAGTAGAAACCATCATCCACGGTAGGGCCGATGGTCACCTGGGCCGAGGGGAACAGTTGCTTCACTGCCTGGGCCAGCAGGTGGGCGGTGGAGTGGCGGATGATCTCCAGGCCATCCTCGTCACGATCGGTGACGATAGCCAGTTCCGCGTCTGTCTCCATGACATGGGAGGTATCCACCAGCTCGCCGTCCACGCGTCCCGCCAGGGAGGCCTTTGCGAGACCGGGACCAATAGAGGCGGCCACATCGTGAACAGAAACAGGGTTATCGAAGCTCCGTTGAGAGCCGTCGGGAAGGGTAATTACAGGCATTTGAGGCCTCATCCTTTTCAGTGGTGGTCCATACGAGAGACCACATGAATAAAAAACCGGGCTCACGGAGCCCGGTCGCAATCTTGATTTGAACTGGTAATTTTATCTTTGGGCCGTTTTCCGGTCAATTACCTTGAATCGAAAGAAATTGCTGGAATACCGGGTCTCCCATGTGAATCATTACATTATATATAAGGGTTAGCCGACCATGGCTGGCTACGTCACGTGAAAGAGAACGCCATGAGAAAGATTCTGCAATTCACCCTCCTGCTGGGCCTGGCAGCTTGCACCCAAGCCGCCCTCGCCTTCGATCACACCCATGCCACCTGGAATAAACTGCTCCGCACGCATGTAACCTGGGTCAGTGACGGCCATGCCTCCCGCGTCGACTACAGTGGCCTGCAGATAGAAAGAAACGATCTTGCAAATTATCTGGATGATCTCTCGACTGTATCCCGGCAGGAGTACAACAGTTGGACCAAACAGCAGCAACTCGCCTTCCTTGTAAACGCCTACAACGCCTTCACTGTCGAACTGCTCCTGACCCGTTACCCCGACCTGGAATCCATCAAGGAGCTCGGCTCTCTCTTCAGCAGTCCCTGGAAAAAGCGCTTCCTCACCCTCCTCGGCAAGAAGCGCAGCCTGGACGATATCGAGCACCGCATGATCCGCGAGCCTGGCGTCTTCGATGAACCCCGCATTCACGTGGCGGTGGTCTGCGCATCTATCGGATGCCCTGCCCTGCATGATGAGGCCTTCACAGCAGAACAACTGGACAAACAGCTGGAAGACAGCCTTGTGCGCTTTCTCTCTGACCGCAGCCGCAATCGCTACAAGACAAATCAGGAAAACTGGAGGTCTCGAATATATTCGACTGGTACCGGGAGGACTTTGAACAGGACCATGGAGAATTCAACTCCCTGGAAAAGTCATTCGCCAACTATGCCGATCTGCTTGCAGACGACGAGCAGAGCAGAGAAAATATCCGGTAGCAAAATGTATCGATCGTGTTTCTTGACTACGATTGGAGATTGATGATCTGAAGCGATAAAGATACGGTAAGCGATTGATAATCGAGCCGCCAATTCTTTTGGCAGAAACGGCTTCGCCATAGTGGAGCCAATTCCCATCAGATAGAACTATTTTTCGAGTATCAACTCCCACCCTGGCACTTCTTTCTTACCCCGCAGGAGCAGGGTCCTTCCATTGTCGGGCACGGGTTTTCGGCAGAATTTTTGATTCTTTTTAAACCATGGAAACTTGATACAGAAAAAACCAAGATCATTGACCCACCAGCGCCCGCCGGTCTTCTTTTTTCCACCTCCCTCATAGATCAGACGCGCAGAGATGCTTCCATTCATGTTGAGGACAAGTTGAAAACGCTCATTCGGATGAACAGGGTTGGCCCTATTGCCCTGGATGATCGCGCCATCCAGATCAAGTTGCCTGAGTTCGACCTGCTCAACGCTTTGCACCCTTTTTTTGGCATTAATAACTTTTTGCACACCTTTCAACACGACGAACCCTGCCAGCAGGCACAAAATTATTATGCTGAGGATTTTCAGGTACCTCCTCTTTTTCGGTCGCTTTTGATGCTCATCTTCTGATGGGATTGATTGACCATGATCTCTTTGTATGGAGAGCCCGGAAGAAGGCTTCAAACTGAAGGCAGGGACTGGCGTAGCGATGTTCTTTACCTGTTACCTGCCGAGGTCCACGAACGCGAAAGAGAGTTTGTTGTATACAAGCTCATACACGCTACCGGAAATGCAGATCCCCCCAGCCTCGGCAATCGACTCCATGCGTGCTGCGATATTCACACCATCGCCAAACAGATCGTCGCCATCAACAAGCACATCACCAACATTTATGCCAATACGAAACATCATTTTTGGTTGTAGATTTGGATCTTCGTTGAGTGCCAGCAAACCTTCCTGTATTTCTATTGCGTAACGAACCGCTTCAACAGTAGAGCTGAACTCCGCCAACACAGAATCACCGGCCATGTTGAAAATGCGGCCCTCGTGCTGATCAATGTGCCTGGAAAAGAGATCACGGCACCGCTTCAGTGTTTTATGAGTGCCGTCCTCATCCTCCACCATCAATCGGCTGTACCCCACTACGTCAGCGGCAAGGATTGTGGTGAGTTTTCTCTTTGGGTGGTCGTTGTCATGCATTGCTTGGTGCCTGGGCCAGGATCATTTTTACAAGCAGCGTGCCCCACTACCGGTTAATAGTAGTAGAGTCATTGCAGTTTTCCTGCAACAGGAGAGGGAGATTCCAGAAAATGGCAGGCGCTGACAGAAAATGCGAGAAGGGCAGTTTCTCATTCCATCACACCAATAAAAAACCCAGCCTGTCGGCTGGGTTTTTTATTTGGTAGGTGCGATCGGATTCGAACCAACGACCCCCACCATGTCAAGAGCCCATGTGACCATAACACTTCATAACAAATGAAAACATTACCGATCAAGTAATCCTTTATTCATAAGGGCGGTTTCGGATAATAAGTGCAATTGGTAGTTGAAGGGCCAGCTGGTAGAGTCGGCGCTTCTCCCGACCAAGAGACGAAGCACTTATGAGCTACAA
>NZ_MPRJ01000100.1 GCF_002020805.1 Solemya velesiana gill symbiont
GACATCTTTTGTGATACAAAATGGTGCTGTTTTATTTGCCATGCCTCATTATATCAAGCTACACAATTCGATTGTTAACTTTACGCGTGACCCACTAGAAAGCATTGTCTCCCTTTGTATGCATTATGGTGAATTTGATAAACCTGGCTGCAAAATCCGGTAAAGCTACGAGCGATGCATGACCGATAGATAATGAGCCCAACATCAGGGCGTCCAAAAATAAACATTATCGGATAGATGCAGGTTTCATACGGCAGTACCGTCAATTTGTGGCAAGTAATGAGTCAATTTCTCGATTGTAGGACGAACACCTATATGTATTTGCCTTTTATCCTATTTGATCTTCAGACAGGCACCTCTCCCATTACTTCTGTAATCGTCACATTCTGAATCCTGCCTTTTGATATCCATAAAGGCACAACGAATCTTGCGACGCAGTTCACGGAAATTAATTATTTATTTGCCATTCTAAACTAGAGGTTATGTTTTATTGACCCAGGAAACATGCCCAAGCAGAGCATCGGGTGATTATCTCGAATTGTGTACTCTAAATTTGGGCTGTCTTGTTTGAACCGAATGCTCCGGTAGTTTTTTGGTTGTGAGCAGGAGTTGGTCTCTATGTTTTTTCGCCTTACCAGGAATAGTCCGGCCGGCAAGCTCATGGCTGGCATTGTTCTTCCCAACAAGGGGGTCACGTTTGTTGAGTTGATGGTATCGATAACCGTTTTGGTTGTCATGCTGGCGGTAGGTGTTCCCGGTATTCTTCAGATGAAACGAAGCAATGAACTGCTAACGACAGTCAATGCTGTCGTCAGTGCACTGACCTACGCAAAGGGTGAAGCGATCAAGCGGGGTGTGAGTGTAAAGCTTGCCCCGGTGGATGGAGATTGGGCCAAGGGTTGGTCTGTCGACCTGGATGGAGGAGAGTCTCTGAGAGAGTTCAAGGCGCCATCCAGTGATGCAACAGTTGCTGCCACCCAGGCATCGGTGGTCTATCGATACATGGGTAACGTTACCGATGCCACTTGCTTCGATATCCATGTGCCTGGTGGAAGTGGCAGCAATATCGAGAGATCTGTTGATATCAATGCGATGGGTCGCATTCTCTCGTGCCACGCCAGTTGTGACGATGTGGCGGGGGACCAGTCGCTATGCCGGTGAGTGTGAAGACACGTGGCGTTGAACTGCGATCAGGGCGATCGGCCATGGGGGGCTTCACCCTGATCGAGGTACTGGTGACGGTGGTGGTTCTTTCAATAGGTCTGTTGGGTTTGGCTGGATTACAGGCGGTTGGAATCAAGGTGAACCATGACTCGCTCATACGTTCCACGGCGAGCCTGGCAGCTTCTGACCTGACAGACCGAATCAGATCCAATCGGTCTAATATCGCGCAATATGCGGTCACCATGGCAGATACTTCCAGTCCTTACGGCGGCACAACCGCAGGCGATGATGTGGACGCCTGGCTCGCTTACCTTTCCAGTTCACTTCCGGAGGGTGATGGTTCTGTCGTTATCGCTGGAGACAGGGCAACAGTGACTGTCCGCTGGACAGACCGGCGCGCTGAGTCGGTAAGTGACAAGTATAAATCTTTCAGTGTCGTGGCTGATATCTGAGTGTGGTCAGTGCAATGAAAAGCATGAGAAGCAAACAGCAGGGTATCGGTCTGGTCGAGATCTTGATTGCAATGGTGTTGGGGCTGCTTCTGACCATAGCCATGGCTGAAGTGTTTCTGAACAGCAAGCAGGCTTACCGTTCCCAGGAAGCGATGGCACGAGTGCAGGAGAATGGTCGTTTCACCATGGAAATCATGTCGCGGGAGATCCGCATGGCCGGTTTTCAGGGGTGCGCGAACCTGGACAGTGCGGTACCCAACGTGATTGCGGATCCGGCGCCTGGCATGGGATTCAGTGCTTCTGAGGCGATTCTTGGATACGAGTTGAGTGACAGTGGTACTTGGAGTTCCACTTATGCCAGTCCCCCGGCAAGCGTGCTCAAGGGTACCGACAGCACTATCGTTAGCCGAGCCTCGGATTGCGGTGCTTACCTTGTTGGTAACCTGGCTTCAGACAATGCCAATATCCAGATCAATCCTGACAATACGTGTAATTTCAAACAAAACGAGATCCTGATTATCTCTGATTGCAAGAACACCGATGTGTTCAGGGCCAGCAGTGTTTCCAAGGGGTCGAGCAAGATCACCATAGCCCATGCGAATAACGTCAATACCACCAACCGCCTGAGTACGCTCTACGGAGAGGATGCCCAGATCTACAAGTTTCTCCAGACTGAATTCTTTATAAGGGAGAACAGCTATGGTCAGCCTACCATCTATATGCGTGAAAACGGCG
The DNA here is from genome assembly GCF_002020805.1 of Solemya velesiana gill symbiont. Classification (GTDB taxonomy): domain Bacteria; phylum Pseudomonadota; class Gammaproteobacteria; order Chromatiales; family Chromatiaceae; genus Sedimenticola_A. The sequence continues at coordinate 2,352 of NZ_MPRJ01000100.1, forward strand.
GGACACCCCTCGAATTGATCGAGGGGGTAGAGGGTATGGAGATTCAATATGGGGAAGATACCACCAGCGACTATGCAGCGGACGCTTACGTGGATGCTCCGGCGGTTGCAGACTGGAGCAAGGTTGTTGGGGTTAGATTGACAATTTTTCTCAGATCCATACGCGATAACGTCGCATTGTCAGAAAGAGCCTATACCTATAACGGCGGAAGGTCCTCCATGTCGGACAAGCGACTGACGCAATCCATTACGGCTACCATCGGTTTGAGGAACAGGGCGCCATGATGAGTATGAAAATATCATCGGGAATCAAGGCGCGGGAGCAGGGTGCCGTCCTCATCACGGCATTGATGATTCTGCTCCTGTTGACGATTCTTGGAGCCAGTTCCATGGGTACCAATATCCTCCAGGAGAGAATGGCGTCCAATATGCACGATCGCTCGCTGGCCCTGCAGGCGGCTGAATCAGCATTGCGTGATGGTGAAAAGTGGATTGCCAACCTGGCCACTATTCCCGAGGTGAGTAGCAGTAATACAAACGGCAACGGTGATACGGTCTATATCTACGATCTGAATGAACCGGATCCTGACCAGGCCAACAATGAATACTGGTGGAATGAACGGGACAGCGCCTGGTGGGCGAGCAACGGCGTTAAATACAGCGGCAACTACTACACCAGTTCGGCCGCTGAAAGCGTTTTTGGTTATACGATGGCAGAGGAACCTGCCTTTATTATCGAAAAGCACCCTCCGAGAATGACCAGCCTGGAGGGTGGGAAACCACTCGATGATGCTGATATCTATCTCCAGGTGACGGCGCGGGGCGTCGGCGCAAGCGGTACAGCAATCGTCGTATTGCAGTCGATCTACAAATGGTGAATGGTTTAGAGGACAGCGCGGTGAGACGTTTTAAAAAGTTGATAATCGCGATCGCATCATGCGTGGTCATATGGATACCCACGACCCAGAATGTACGTGCTGCGGTGGATATTTCGGACTTGCCACTTTTCCTGGGTGGGGTGATCGAGCCCAATATCATGTTCACCCTGGATGATTCCGGTTCCATGCAGTGGGAGGCAATGCCGTCATCTGCATTGCTCAATGGCGGCGGGTATGCCTTCTACTACCTTTTTCCTTTCAACCAGGCTCAGTATGGCGGAACCTGGTACGGTTACAGTAGCGGTAGCGTGGATCTTCCCGGTTACGAGGACGATAATGAATACAGCTATAGAATGAGGTCGAGTCATAATAATGTGATCTATTATGATCCCGACATCTCTTATCATCCCTGGTCCTACCCGGATGGTACCCTCTATCCTGATGCCAGCCCGGCATGCGCCTATCACAATCCCTACGATACGAGCCTTGGCTGCCGCAACCTGACCGTGATAAATGATGGCGGGTCCGGAACGAGTACCGGCAGTTATGGCTGGTGGTATCAGCGTAAGTCGGATGGCAGCTACGATTGGTCACAAAGTAATTATGTGAATCCCCAAACATCCGATGCGGGCTTCTGGCCGGGAACCTATTTCAACTGGACCCCGGGTGGATCTGGCTGTGCTGTTTCCGATATCAGTGACAGGGATTGCTATACCAAGGTTGAGATCAAGTCGACAGTAAGCAGTTACTCAAGCCCGGATGGTATTACCCGTACGTACGACGAAGAGATCCAGAACTTCGCAAACTGGTATAGCTACTATCGCTCCAGGATACTGCTGGCCAGGGCGGGTGTGGGCCGCGCCTTTGCCAACCAGGGTACCGCTATGCGGGTTGGGTTTGCTGCGATCAACGAGGGCAGCAACACTATCGATGGAGAGAGCCACGATAACACGTTGATCCGCGGAGTGCGGGAATTTGAGGATGATGGCGTCAATAACTACCGGTCCAATATTTTTGACCTGTTATACGGCCATGTGATCAACAGCAACTACACGCCGTTGCGCCAGGCGCTGAACCAGGTAGGTGAATACTACGAGCGTGATGACAATGGCGGTCCATGGCGTGAAAAACCTGCCTCTACTGCTGCAGCCACCACTGAACTGACGTGTCGGCAAGCGTACAACGTGCTGATGACGGATGGCTACTGGAACGGGCCTGCGCCATTGTTGCCCTCGGGTGTGGATAACAATGTGGATGACAACGATGGGCCGTCTCTCACCGGGCCGGACAATGATCCATTTAAATACGAGCCTGAAAATCCCTACAAGGATGACTGGGACAATACGCTGGCGGATTACGCCATGTATTACTGGTACAGGGATCTGCGCACTGATCTCGACAACGAGGTGCCGACCAATGTCTTCGATGATGCGTACTGGCAACACATGGTCAGCTTTACCGTTGGTCTGGGCGTAGAGGGAACAGTGAGCCAAGCGGACCTGGATGCATTGACGCCTACTTCCTCTCCAGTCTGGCCGCAACCATCTACCTGGGGTAGTGTCAATAATGTGGATGATCTTTTTCATGCGGCAGTCAACAGTCGTGGTGCTTTCTTTTCGGCTTCCAATCCACTCGAGTTTGCTTCTGCACTGCAGGATACGTTGAGTGACATTGTTGGGCGTACGAGCTCTGCTGCCGCGATCGCAACCAACTCCACGCGCCTGGACTCCGATACCTTTGTCTACCAGGCCAGGTTTGACAGTACCGACTGGCTGGGCCAGTTGAGGGCCTTCAAAGTCAGCCAGGTTAGCGGTGAAGTGCTGGAGAGCGATCCGGACAACTGGGAGGCGAGTGAGATGCTGGACAATCGGTCATCTGCACTGCCACGTAATATCTTTACCTATGATTCAGCCGCCGGCGATGGCGTTGTGTTCAATTGGAGCAACCTGCCTGCAGCCCATAAGAACTACCTTGTCAACAGCGGTACGGATGCAGAAGGTGAAGATCGCCTTGATTACCTTCAGGGGGAACGGGACGAGGAGCAGAAAAATGGCGGCGTGTTGCGAGATCGTACCTCTATTCTGGGAGATATAATCAATTCCGACCCCTTTTTCGTTGGCAAACAGGATTATGGTTACAACGCACTTCCTGGAACGGAAGGGTCTTCTTATTCTGCCTACCGGTTGTCATCAAGGCCGGGAGTTGTCTATGTTGGTGCCAATGACGGCATGCTGCACGCTTTCCTGGCGGAAGAGACCAGCGATAGCGACACTACGCTTGGTGACGAGTTGTTTGCCTTTATACCCGAGGCGGTATTTCCCAATCTTGCGCTTTTAACCTCACCAACATACAGCCACAGGTACTTTGTTGATGGTCCGCCCAGGGCGGGAGATGCCTATATCAACAGTGCGTGGACGACTGTGCTTGTGGGTACTACCGGTGCAGGAGGGAAGTCGGTTTTCGCGCTCGATGTTTCCGATCCGGAAAACTTTTCTGTTGGCGATGTGATGTGGGAGTTTACCGACACCACCGATTCAGACCTGGGCTATACCATCGGCCAGGCTTCCGTTGTGCGCATGGCTAACGGCGATTGGGCTGCGGTTTTTGGTAACGGCTTTGATTCTTCAACGGGCAAAGCGGTGCTTTACGTGGTGGATATAACAGATGGCAGCCTGATCGCCAGGTTTGACACGGGGGTGGGCAGCGCAAGTGATCCGAACGGTATGGCAACACCGGTCACAGTAGATATCAATAACGACCGAATCATCGATTACATATATGCAGGCGACATGCAGGGGAACCTCTGGGGTTTCGATGTAACTGATACCAATGCCAACAAGTGGGCGTCAAGATATAAATCCGGAAATAGCCCTGCACCGGTTTTTAAGGCCTTTTACGACAAGGACAAGGATGGTGTTTTTGATGCCGGTGATGACAACGTACAGCCGATTACCAGTAAGCCGGACGCGATGAAGCATCCCAATGGCGGTGTAATAGTTGTTTTCGGTACAGGAAAGTATTTCGAAACTTACGACTCCATTTCTGATGACAAGATGAGCTTCTACGGCATATGGGATGATACGGATGACAACCAGTTCGACCCCGCTGAGGACAGGGATGAGTTGGTCGAGCAGACCATCGATTATGAAGTGAATCAGACTTACACCAATCCTGATAATCCCAGCGATACATACACCTTGGATCTGCGTGTTACTTCGGAGCATGACGTGGATACCACCGTGAAAAAGGGGTGGTTCATGGATCTGCGTCAGCCCGATCCTGACTTCAATACATCAGGGACGCACAGCAGTGTTACCTGGCAGGGAGAGCGAGTGGTCAGTGCTCCGCTCTTAAGAGAGGGAAGGGTTATCTTTGCCACACTCATTCCCAGTCTCGACCCTTGTGAGTTCGGCGGTACGGGTTGGCTGATGGAGTTGAACGCAGTGGATGGCAAGCGGCTCCCTGTCACGCCGTTCGACTTGAACAACGACGGTGTGTTCGACAGCAGGGACTACGTCAGTGTCGATCATGATGGTGATGCAAATACGCCCGCGATTCTGATACCGGCATCAGGTAAAAAGTCCAAAGAGGGCATTATTAAGACGCCGGGTATCGTGAAGACGGAGGCCAAGGAGTTCAAATACGTTAGCGGATCCAGTGGTGATATCGAAATGACCGTGGAGTCACGCAGTGCCAGAACCGGGCGCCAGTCCTGGAGACAGCTGCAGTAACGCCGCGACGTTTCAATAGGAGTCGGTTATGAGGTCTTATATTTTAAAGCTGGTGTTGGCGGTGATGCTCTGTGTGACCGCTGGAGCCTGGGCGGTGGAATCAGCACCTGCCCGCGAAGATGTACCCAGAATTGTGCGCTCGAGTGTAGGTTTTCTGAATTCGGTTGATCTATCTGCAGGCCGAATCATGATCGGAGAGCGATACTATTCTCTCGCGATTGATGTGGCGCCGGCCTACTTGCAGAGCCTTGTTGGTCGGCAGGTCAGCTATAGCCTGAGCAGTGGCAGGGAAGGTGTTAAGGTCGTCAATCTCCAGGTCCATGATCCCGTTAACGGACACAGATAAGGAAGAAGCTATCTCATGGTGCGGCATTGGCATGCAAAATTGCAGGGAATAACCCTGGTAGAACTGATGATCGTGTTGGCCGTTATCAGCATCCTGGTTGCGGTGGGTTATCCCCTGTATACCGATTATGTGTACAAGGCCAGGCGTGCGGATGCCAAGGCAGTACTTTTGGAATCGGCACAGTTCATGGAGCGCTACTATACGGAAAACATGTCCTACAGTGGCGCCGCATTGCCAACAGCGCTACAGACTGCTCCAAGAAGTTATGATGCATCCAGGGCCTTTTATACTGTTTCGGTGAACAGTGCGAGCGCTACGGCTTTTACTCTGACTGCAACACCTACGGCCAAGCAGACTGCTGATGACTGTGGAACCATGACGATCGATCAAACCGGGGCCACCACGCCGACAACTCCCGATTATTGCTGGTAGCAATATTTTGAGGAATGATCATCGGTAATTATCCTTCCAGACCTGATGCGGCAATGTCTAAGGCAACTCTGATTAATTTCGAAAATCGTATACCATCGACCTATTGATCTCCACTCCCAGGAAAACGATGAGACAGCAAAGCCTAGAAGCCAGTG